>NZ_QFFZ01000198.1 GCF_004369225.1 Pelotomaculum propionicicum | reverse complement strand
GCGGTTTTGAATAGTGTTTTGAGCTTAACGTTTAGCTGACCGGTAAGTTTTCCCGGTCAGTGTTTTATTATGCGGCTTTTAGCCTGCCGATACATAATTTGAAACGCACATATAACAATGGTATAATCCTGACTTTGACAGTTATGAGGGCGAAAAGAGGCCGCAATCCTTGCAAATAAAGGGGTTGCGGCCTTCACTTATTGTCATAAATATGTAGGGTAACGGCTCATTTTTTGCTCTCTGCCAAA
>NZ_QFFZ01000197.1 GCF_004369225.1 Pelotomaculum propionicicum | reverse complement strand
TGAGCGAAAATCCGGTGCAATAACGGTAAAACACAGAAAGCCGCCGCGCCTCAGTCTGATTTTGACTGCCGCGGCGGCTTTCTTTTTGTATTTTGAGTCCCGAGCTTTTGTTTTGAGTAGTGGGTATCCTGAGTTTTGCAGTAAAAACAAGTTATAAAGCTCTGCAAGTACAGCATTTATGCGGACTTCAGAGCTTAACTTTTTGGTATATTAATGTTGTATATTCAGACCTTATTTGTGGTATTGCAAAA
>NZ_QFFZ01000196.1 GCF_004369225.1 Pelotomaculum propionicicum | reverse complement strand
TATATAGGTATTATACTACAATACACAACAATATACAACACTAAAATCCAAAAATATTGACATTAAAATAGCCCGTAATATCGGGCTTAAAGAAATGTTTTCTAGTTATTTAGTTGCAAAACAACGGGATAAACACCGAAAGGGGTGAAGTGTCAAAGATGTGCCTGTAATCCAAAGCAGTAACAACCATGGTTTGCCTCCATAAGGTGATAGTTCATGAATAGTTAACTAATTTCACCAGGAACTGACATTA
>NZ_QFFZ01000195.1 GCF_004369225.1 Pelotomaculum propionicicum | reverse complement strand
ATATTGGCTCGGCAAGATCGCCAGACGTGAACCGAAATTGTTCATTCACTGGCAAATGGGGATTTGTCCTACGGTTGGATGATGGGAGCCGGATGAGCTGAGAGGTTCAAGTCCGGTTCTGAGAGGGCCTCGGGGTGAAATTCCCCGGGGCTACTCACCGAGTGGCGCACTGCCGCAGCAAAGAGGACGCAGAAAAGCTTCATGGCAGTCTGAAGAGACGGTTTGAGGAGTGCGGGTTGGAACTACATCCTGAT
>NZ_QFFZ01000194.1 GCF_004369225.1 Pelotomaculum propionicicum | reverse complement strand
TATTATATCATATTGTGCCATTTTATGCCACATAAAAATGATTAAAAATCACAAAAAAATTTCCCCTGAAGCCTTCTGCCACAAGGAATTCTGGTTTTCTCTATGCAACTATGCTGTCAAACTAACGTAGGCCACCGCATCGCTATGTCGGCACCCGATCTGGAACCGATTGCCGAGTTTATCCTTAAACACCATGAATGGTGGAACGGTGACGGGTACCCGCTTAAACTAAAAGGAAACGACATCCCGCTGGA
>NZ_QFFZ01000193.1 GCF_004369225.1 Pelotomaculum propionicicum | reverse complement strand
TCGGTGGCCTCAATACTAATGGTTGCTGTACCGTTAATGGGTACACTGGCCAGCTTGGCGCTGTCTATGGTGACAGCCTGGTCAACCCCCAGGGCCACGTTGTTTAAGGTCCGTATCGCCTGGCCGTTGAAGCGCTCGATGACATTAACCGTGTCGCCGTCTGCATCCGTGATCTGATACGTGTAAGTAAAGGGGGCGTTTTTATCCCCAATGCTGCCATCTGTGCCGGTGATGCCCGGGGCCGCGTTCACCCG
>NZ_QFFZ01000192.1 GCF_004369225.1 Pelotomaculum propionicicum | reverse complement strand
TCGCTCAGACGGTATCATACCGGAGGTTTATGATTTTGAAGAAGAGTAAAGATAACCTGTTCTCACATCTGCGAGAGTTTTTTACCATTTTCCTACCTAAACAGGCTCGGCGCAGCTCGCATACGATGAAAGCAGTGCTAATAGCCTCTGAAAACCCGGAAAGCCCGTCTTTGCAGGCGATCAGGATATCTTGAACCCCCCTGTTTTTCAGGTCATTACACACGCCGAGCCAGAAACTGGCGCTTTCGTTTTCC
>NZ_QFFZ01000191.1 GCF_004369225.1 Pelotomaculum propionicicum | reverse complement strand
TCTTCAGTTCCAAAACGGTCTCCCTGGACAGCCCGGTTATTTCTGCCACT
Source organism: Pelotomaculum propionicicum (assembly GCF_004369225.1). Classification (GTDB taxonomy): domain Bacteria; phylum Bacillota; class Desulfotomaculia; order Desulfotomaculales; family Pelotomaculaceae; genus Pelotomaculum_B; species Pelotomaculum_B propionicicum. The sequence continues at coordinate 205 of NZ_QFFZ01000191.1, read as the reverse complement.
TCATCCACGGGAAAGCCCCTCTTTAACGCTGTCCTTGCAACTTCAATCTTGCCCTCAATCTTGCCCTCAATCTTGCCCTCAATCTTGCCCTCAATCTTGCCCTCAATCTTGCCTCTCGTTTCACCTTCGAGCAAAGCTTGCCTCTTCATCTCGTCCAGTGTCCGTTCGATGTTGGTGATCACTTTCTCCACCTCCCTGGGGTCGG
>NZ_QFFZ01000190.1 GCF_004369225.1 Pelotomaculum propionicicum | reverse complement strand
ATCTATGACGACAACTACTGGGTCACCGGGATGGAGTGCATCAGGTGCGAGCTGGGCGAGCCCGACGCTTCCGGCCGCCGCAGCCCGGTGCCGATTAAAGGGTCCGAGTATATTATGGACGTCGACACAGTGGTGGTGGCCATCGGCCAGGGGCCGAACCCGCTGGTGCCCAGGACCACCAAAGGCCTGGAGCTGAGCAGGAAGGGCAACATCGTCGCCAGCCTGGAAACAGGCGCCACCTCCAAGCCCGGCGTGTACGCGGGAGGCGACGTGGTGACAGG
>NZ_QFFZ01000189.1 GCF_004369225.1 Pelotomaculum propionicicum | reverse complement strand
TCGTCGTCCCTGCAGTAGACAATGCGGGTTTTATCAGGATGTAGTTCCAACCCGCACTCCTCAAACCGTCTCTTCAGACTGCCATGAAGCTTTTCTGCGTCCTCTTTGCTGCGGCAGTGCGCCACTCGGTGAGTAGCCCCGGGGAATTTCACCCCGAGGTCCGGGTAGAAGGGCCACCATTTGGTGGCCCAACCCCCACGGAACCCGGCGTGCGGATTTCCCGCACCGGGCTCTTCAGAAATTGGCTCACAGCATTGCGTATGCTTTTAATTCCGTATATGGTATT
>NZ_QFFZ01000019.1 GCF_004369225.1 Pelotomaculum propionicicum | reverse complement strand
AAGCCTCGGACATTTTAGCAATATCATTACAATCTGCTTAAAAAATCAATTTTTTAAACCAAGGGATAAGTATGTCCTTTTTTAGGCTTACTCCTTCAGTTGTGTAATTGAATTGTTTTCACGCTAAGGGGCCTCACCGGAAAACGCGTCCAGCGCAAAAAGTGACAGGAACAGGATGAATATTATTGTCAGCATTCTCGGAATCCAAAATAATTTATCAGCTTTCATAATGGACACACAACTTCCATTTTTCAAGACTTTCTCCACAAGGTTGTCGCCCGGGCCAGTTCTGCCCCGCTGACTTTATCTGTTATCCTGTGAGAGAATTTTAAATGTTCAGGCAGACCGGTCTCCCGCTTAACCTCAGAAAGCACATGGGCGCCGTAAACGGCTTCTTTCTTATAGGCAACCTCCAGCGAGGCAGGGAAAAATTCTTGGTGGATATGGCATGGCACCGCCTCCAGCATCCACTCCACATACCTGGTGTTGTTTACATGGTTGTTGGTGTCTATATCACTCAGGCGCACCCTGAATTCCAGGCCGGGGCCATATGAATCCGCAATTTCTATCTCTGGAAATTTGATTCCTTCATTCTTTTGGTTTTTGACACCAAAAGCTTCAGCAATTTCTTCCGGTACACGCACCGGCCGGTTCCGGTTAAAGTCGTAAAAAATCCACCGGGAATCTGCAAATCCTAACAAGTTATTATGCTCATCACTGATCTTAAATTTCCTGAATGCATAAAACCTCTCAAAATTCAGCACTCTGGTTTCTACGATCACATTTTCCATCCAGGCGGGGTATCGCTCCATATGCACAGACCAATTTGTTAAAATCCAAGCCAGTCCTTTGTCTATAAGCCGGCCGATCCCATACCCGCATGCCTCTGAATGCCTGACAGCAGTTTCCTCAAAATAATTAAGCACAGCCATCGGCGAAGCCTGCCGCCGTCTGTTTATTTCATAATAGTGAACACTATTGTTAGTCTTATACGTATTCATATAACCCTTTCCGCCAGAGATTTTCCGGCAGCGCTCCCCTTAAAATTCCGGCAGGCAATGGCCACTTTGTAATATCTTCCACCTTCTTAGCTTAATTCCTACACAAAATTTTCATTTTTATTTTTCCGAATCATTTCCAGGAGGTCAAAGGGAAAGATTTATTTCTGCCAGGTCCTGAAAACAATAAAGTCTTCATGGAAATCAGCTTAACTATGTCAATATTGGTCTTATACACCAGGCTCCTGATACCTGGAGTTTTCATAATGCTTAACAACAGATCAAAATCCCTGTTGGTGGCTTTACTCATTAAATATCTAAGATTGATCAATTCCATGTGCTTTTTCTTCATATCTTTTAGCAGTACATTTATATTCTCTCCGGTAATGATGCTCCTGGCAGTCATAACACCGCTGTATATGGCGTTGAATTGTCCGAACCCCAAAAAAGGCTCCACACCCCCGCCGGCCGTTCCCGCCAAAAGTATTTTACCAATCCTGTTGGTGGTCACATAGCCCCCCTGGTGGGGCAATTCCCAGGTTTCCAGCAGGTCGTATTTTTTTAATATGCCACGGGACTCCAGAAAACGCTGCCAGTAATGGTTTAACTCTTCATGCTCAATATTTTGAATTGCTTTGTCTTTAACACCGGCATCATGCGATATCAAGGCAACCAATTTAAGCCCGGCGAAAAAATGACCCGCGCCGAGCTTGCCACTGTTTTAAACCAAACCTTAAAAACAATAGCCATAGCCGGACAAGGGCTTTAAACAAAAATTTGCTTACTTGCTAAACGCTGCCTTCACAGCATGGCGTTGTTCAATCAAACAACGGAATACTTTCGCAGCTTAATTCTTTTATTTTAGCGTTTAAATAGTCGCGCTGGCCATCTCTCTTCCGGACAGCATCCTTTAGCTCTTCTATAAAGGAAATGTTTTGTCCAGCTTTTTGTGCTTGAATGTCTTTTCCCTGCTGGCGTACTCGGCCACGGTTTGGCCGCTGCCGATAAGTTTATACTTGTAAATTACCAGCCCTTCCAGCCCTACCGGTCCTCTGGCGTGAATCTTACTTGTGCTTATCCCCACTTCCGCGCCCAGGCCGTAGCGGAAGCCGTCACTAAAACGGGTGGAGCAATTCCAGAAAACATTGCCCGAGTCTACCAGGGCCATGAAGCGGGCGGCTTTTTCCTCGTTGCCGGTGATGATGCTGTCCGTGTGGCCGGAGCCGTATTTGTTGATGTGGGTGATCGCCTCGTCAAGATCATCCACAACTTTAACCGAAAGTTTGTAATCCAAGTATTCAGTCTGCCAGTCTTTTTCAGTGGCCTCAGCCACCTGGATCACAACCCTGGTCCTGGGGCAGCCGGTCAGTTCAACTTGTTTTTTGTCCATTGCTTCCTTCAGCACAGGCAAAAACCGTTCCGCTGCTTTTTCATGGACCAACAGGGTTTCAGTCGCATTGCATACGGCAACATACTGGGTTTTGGCATCGACCACGATTTTTACAGCCATGTCCAGATCAAATTCCTCATCCACATAACAGTGGCAGATACCGTCCGCGTGCCCCATCACCGGAATCCTGGAATTGTCCATGATGTACCGGACAAATTCGTTTGATCCCCTAGGGATGATCAGGTCAATATACTCGTCCAGTTTCAGCATCTCGCTGACTTCCGCCCTGGTCTCCATGAGCTTGAGCCAACCTCTGGGAATACCCGCTTCTTCGGTAGCCCTGATAATAACATCAGCCAGAATGCGGTTGGTTGACATGGCCTCGGAGCCGCCTTTCAGCAGCACGCCGTTGCCGCTTTTCAGGCAGAGAGTGGATATCTGCACCAGCGCGTCAGGCCTGGACTCAAAGATCACACCAATGACGCCGATGGGGCAGGTGGTTTTATACAGTTCCAGACCCTCGTCAAGTTCTGTGGCCAGCAGTGTTTTGCCGACAGGTTCCTCCAGTTCGATCAGACTGTTGATCCCGTCCACCACATCGTTAATCTTGGCCTCATCAAACTTCAGTCTCTTCAAAAGAGGCTCCGCCAGGTTTTCTTTCTCACTCCTGGCTAAGTCATCCTGGTTGGCCCTGATTATTTCTTCCCGGCGTTCAACCAGCGCCCTGGCAATCTGGGCCAATGCCCGGTTTTTCTGGTCCTCGTCCATGGCGGCCAGTTTAATGGAGGCTTCCTTTACCTGCCCGGCAAATTCATTAATACCCAAGAGAATTCCCACCCTTCCCGTGAATTCTTGACAGCTTCAAAAAACAACCAACCGGCGGCCTGGCTGCCGGCGGGCTTTTAATCATTCCAGCGATGTGTTTTATACTATTCTAAGCCTCCCGCTGTTAAATTTCAACTGACTATTATCGCCGCTCCTGCTCTTTTTAAATAGCATAATAAACTTAAGATCGGGGAAATGAAATAATATCAATAAAAAAGGCAGGTAAAAATGAAAAAACCATATACCATTATTATTCTTGTCCTTATTTGTACACTTGCAGCATCATGCGTCAAACCCTTTAACAACAGAGCTTACAAAAAACCGGATTATTCAGGCGGAAGCGACCCGCCGCCCTATGTATTCCCGGGTGAATTCGAAAATCAGCAGGCTGTTTGGCTGCAGTGGCCGGAAGGGTTTTACAGCACTGCCAGCCTGCCTGTTTATCCTGTCTTTATTGATATCATCAATGCCCTTGACCCATATGTTCAGGTCAACCTTATTTCACAAAGCAATGAGGAATCCGCTCAAATTGAAGAATTGCTAAAAGCAAACGGTTATTCCGGCTCCAATGTACACTACTACCCAATTAATCACCAGTCCATATGGGCCAGAGATGTAGGGCCGGTTTTCGTCAAGGACAGTCAGGGAAGGCTCAGTGTGGTTGATTTCGGTTTCAACAACTACGGAAGAGGCGCCAGCCAGGACTTTATCGATGTGGAAAGCCAGGAATTCCGATGCCGCCTACACTTTACGGAGAATTTGACGAAACGGGCAAAATACCCGTGCGCAGCTATATGAATTATGCTGTCACCAACGGCGCGGTACTGATGCAAACCTATTGGCAACCTGGACGGGCAGATATCCTGAAAACAACCGAGGAGCAGGTCAGGGGCATATTACAGGGCGCGTTCCCCGGTCGCAACATTATCGGCATTAACGCTGAGAGTGTAAACCTGTGGGGAGGCGGCATCCATTGTATAACCCAGCATATGCCGGCAAGTTAGCGATCCGTCCTATTTCTCCGCACGCCCCGGCGCAGGGAAACCGGAACCCTTTTTTGCGGACGTCAGGCACAGCAGAAAAACAAGCAGGCCGGTTAAAGGCGCCAGGGCGGCAGTCATAAACATTGGCCCGAAGCCAAAATACTGCCCGACATAACCCATAACGGCAGGGCCTAGAAACTGGCCGCCGTCCACCGATGTTGAGAATATACCGAGGGCGGTAGACCTGTTTTCAGGCTCGGCTCTTTCAACTACAATAGCGTTTAGGGAAGGATAAAGCAGTCCAAAACCGGCGGCGTAAAAAAAGGCGCAAGAAGCCAGGCCTAACGGCGTGTGAACCAGGGCCAGGAACATCGTACCAAGAGAGGCAATTACAAGACATGGCAAAATTACCGCCTTCCTGCCGAATGAATCGGACAGTCCCCCGCCCAATAGCCTTACCGCCACTATGGTAACGGCAAATACTGAAAAGTACAGGCCGGAGTTATGGTATCCCCAGGTCAGCGTTTGCAGCGGCAGAAAAGCGTTGATGGTGCCGTTGGCAAAGGTGCAGGCTGCAAATACAAAAGTCGGTATCAGCACATCCCGCTCTTTCAAGACCCCCAAAAAGGGCTTAGCCTCGTAAACATCCTTTGCCTGAGGCTGCTCATTTATGTTTATTAATAGAAGAATGACTGACAGCGCCGCTATAACCAGAAAAATCATTTGCCCGGCAAAGCTGAAATACCTTCCCGCGGTTGACCCCATCAGGGGGGCAATACCCAGGGCGACGTTGGCCGAAGTAAAGTAAACGCCTGTGGCATGAGCAAGTTTTCCCCTGGGAACCGTGTCAGCCACCATGATCACGGCGGAGGTCATGAAGGCCGCCACTCCCATGCCGTGAAATATCCTGATCAAAGTCAGTAACACTCCTGAGGTGGTAGTAAGATAAAGTGCGGGAGCGACGGCAAAGATTGCCGAACCAAGTATCATCAGGCTTTTGTTGGAATATTTTTTAAGGACTACGCCAACTGCCGGACGCAAGAAAATAGAAGCGGCAAAGAAGGCTCCTACGATAATACCGATTTCTGATTTGTTTTTTCCTATCCCTTCAAGATAAACAGGCATTACCGGAATCAGGTAATAAAATGAAAAACTAAAGATAAACGTCCCGATGAAACAGATAATGAAGTTTTTTGTATATATACTCTGCTGACCCATCTTTTTTCACTGTCGCTTTCAAGCTAGTCAAGCCCTGGCTAAATCCAATCCCGCCTAAATACCATACATATAATAATAACTCCAAAAAACCTGATTATCTATAATTGTTTTAAAATTAATTTATAACTTTTTTTTAATAAATCATTCTTCCTTTTATATACACGAATGCTAATAATTTATTCACCCTGATTGCCACAGTCGGCAAGGACATTACCAACATTATCAACACGGGGCTTGCCGGCAACACGAAACCCCAGGTGACACCGATTATCGTAGAACCGGGCAGAACCATGCTGCCGCTCAGGTTCATTGCCGAAAACCTGGGCTCAAAGGTTGACTGGGATGCCGGCCAAAAAGAGGTTACTGTTACCTACCCCGCCCCATAATGTTGTAGGTGCGGATTTATTCGTCAGCGGAATGGGGACACATCTCTGTTTTGGGTTATTCCTTTCTTGACGAGATATGTCCCCAAGGCCTCAAAACAATTCGGCGCTACGCGCCTTGTTCGATTGAAATCGAACCTACAAAGCTGATTTTCATGTTCTGCTGGTACTGCGCCAGTGTTATGGCAAACTTAGACGGTAATCGACCTGACTGTTGATTACCGTCCCCTGTTTTTCTGCAATGGAAACCCTACACCAACTACCGCAGCGCGGCATAACCGGCGTGAATTCGCCGGGTCACGGGACCGGGCTTTCCATCCCCTACAATATTCCCATCCACATTTACCACAGGCATTATTTCCGTTACTGTACCGGTAATGAATACTTCTTCCGCCAGCATCAGATCTGAGATTTTAAAAGGCTTGACCTTGACTTCCAACTCCTGAGAAGCAGCCACTTCAAGGACTGATTGGCGGAGGACGCCCGCCAGGATCCGTTGGTCAGCCGGGTGCGTCATTAAAACACCATTTTTTACAATAAAGATATTACTGGAGGCACACTCAGTAACTGTCCCGTCGGGCAGTATAAAAACAGCCTCAGCCGCCCCGGCCTGCTGGGCCTTATATTTGGCCAGCACGCCGGCCTGCAGGGAAATGGATTTCACATGGCGCATCTCCCACCGGAACTCCGGCATGGTTATTACCTTAACTCCCTCACTGTATACTTCAGGAGATATCCCGGTAATATGCCGGACGGTAATCAACAGGTTGGGCCGCAGGACGGCTGCAGGCAGGTGGCTTCTGGGCGCCGTGCCGCGGGTTACCTGAATGTAGATTACCGCTTCTTTGATCCCGCTTTGGCTGAGTACACCCGCTGCAATGTCCTCCAGTTCAGTAAGACCCCAGGGCAGGGGTATCTGAACAGCACCTGCGCTTGCCGCCAGGCGCTTTAAATGTTCCGCCAGGGCAAACATCACCCCGTTATAAGCCCTGATAACTTCGTAAACACCGTCCCCAAAGATATAGCCGCGGTCATTCACCGGAACCACAGCTTCCTCAAGAGGGCCCAGCCAACCGTTATAATATGCTAATTCCATTAATTATCATCCCTTTTATAAATCTGCATATTGTTTTACAGATTCTAATATTTTCAGGTATTTCCTTCTAAAATATTATACACAACATGTATCGTGATATAACATTACAATTTCTCTTATACCATCTGGGTAGCCCAGGCGACCAGCAACTTTCAAGTTAGTTGGTCTTATCTGATTTTTTTTGGTTTATGCCGGACATACTAAAATAAAACGTCACGGGAGGTCACTATGAGCAACCAGTTTATTTCATGGTCCATGTTAATCCTGCCCTGGTTAACACTTTTCTTTATGAAAAAAGAAGAAATCAAATACTACCTGCCGGTTGGTATATTTGCCGCGGTACTAACCACCATTATCCATGACGTTGGTATTACTTATGGCTTCTGGGTGGTCTGGGATGCTGCTTATCCTCTTTATGAAATGCTCCCATATTTTTATGGTTTAATACCAGTGCTGACCATGTGGGTTTTCAAGTTTACCTATGAATATTTTTGGTTATACCTGTTTTTTAATGCCATCCTGGACATAGGGTTCGCCTTTTTTCTATTGAATGCATTTTTCCCCGGCAGGGGTATCTACGCGCTCGCCAACATTACTAGTTTCCAGGTATGGTTAATTAACATCGGGCACGCTTTAGCACTATATGCCTTTCAAATACTACTGCAAGGCAAGCCTTTGCGCCTGAGATCTTTAAGCCTGCAAACAGCCTCCGCCAAACATTCCTTTGATAAGGGTAAAAAATAATATTTAGCAGGAGTAATTTCAACTCATTATAGTTTAACCGCCTCGCGTGGTTAAACTTTTTCACATTATAGCGGAAATTTCCCACGATCACATAGCTAAGAAAACGAAGCTTATGTTTATATAATGTAATAAGGAAGGAAATTAAAGATAAATCTCGAATATTAAAAAACCCTGGTTATTTAATCAACTTATACTGCTCACAGATAGGGATCTTACCTCAGCCGGCAGGCCTGTCAAAATATTTATGGACCTAAATGGTATATACTACCAATTAAGGAGCCAGTCACATGAATCAAACATCAAAACTTGATTACCCATTTGACATCTCAATCAAAATGCTTTATTTGGCCGGCAAGCTGCTGCAGGAGCACGGCAATTTTGAACAGGTCCCCGGCTGGCTCATTGAAACCCTGGATGTCAACAGCTCAGCTGTGGGAATTATAGTGGGAAAGCAATGTATAGTTCATTTCGCCCGGGTTGACCAAGAGAGTGAAACCGATTCTATGGAGGTCGCTGTGGAGGGCCTCTGGTGCTCCCGCCAAAATTCATTCGGCCACAGGGATGTACCGTGCCATATATTAGATTGTCCGGTGCGGCAAAGGGTGATCGACAGGTGCGGCCGGCCTGGTCTGGAAGTAACATGTTTCCCCATGTCCGGCAAGAAAGGCTTTTTAATGGTTTGCGGAGAGGCGCTGCTGCTCAATTCTTTCCCAGTTACGGAAATTCTCAAGGCGATAACTCATATCATCGCCTGCAGTTTGGATAATGTCAATAGGACCCGCAAAGCTGCCTCATATTTTCTTCCCTCAGAGAATATGGCTCAAATGTGGTCAGAAATGCTGGCGGGATTGTCCCATGACCTGAGGACGCCCCTGTCCTGTATTAAAGGCTACATCACAACTTTGATGCGGGATGACGTGACCTGGGACCCTGCTACTGAAAAAGAGTTCATGAACATAATTGTTGAGGAAACCGATCATATCGAAAGCTTAATCAATAACTTGTTAGATTCTTCGACTTTTAGCTGGAAAGGTGAAATGGAACTGAAAAAAGAACCCATTTCATTACCCCGAATAGTGAAGAAAGTGCTCAGGGACAAGTCCTACCATGTCAAAAATCATCAGTTTACCGTATTGTTTCCGGAAGATTTCCCGCTTGTGGAAGCAGACCCGGGCAGGATTGAGCAAGTGCTGCGCAACCTCGTGGATAACGCGGTCAAATATTCCATGGACGACACTAAAATCGTCATTAAAGGGAAAGTAGCGCCCGGGGAAGTGGTTGTTTCGGTAGCCGATCAGGGCATCGGTATTAACAGCGAACATTTAAAATGGCTGTTTGAAAAATTTTTCCGGGTGACCAACGGCATTCAGGAAAATAAAAAAGGAATAGGACTGGGATTGCCTTTTGCCCGTCAGATATTAATCAGCCACGGTGGCAGGATCTGGGCTAAAAGCAAGGTAAACCAGGGAACCACTCTTTACTTCACACTGCCTATGAGCCAACAAACAGCTAAAAAAATGGACAGCCATGCACAGGGCGGCCAGGGGGCTCAAAATGAAGCGTAAAGCAATCTTAATCGTGGATGACGAACCCCGCCTGGTGCGATTAGTTAAAGTTAACCTGTTGGCCAGCGGGTATACGGTTAGTACAGCTTCTGACGGAAAAACAGCCATAGAGATGCTGGAATCCGCCAGTTATGATCTGCTGATTTTAGATATTATGCTGCCCGGCCCGTTCAATGGGTTTGAGGCATGCAAAAGAATCCGCGAATTCTCCGATATCCCGATTATTATGCTCACAGGCCGTGCCCGCGAACAGGACAGGATCCGCGGTTTCGACGCGGGGGCGGATGATTATATAACCAAACCCTTCAGCGTGGAGGAACTGCTGCTTCGGGTAAAAGCAATTCTCAGAAGGACTCACCCGTCCGAGGAATTCCCCAAAGGCACTACCTATAATTATGGTGACCTGGTCATCAATTTTGCTCAAAGAAGGGTCTTTCTCAGGGGCAGGGAGGTAAGGCTGACCGCTACCGAATACCAGATCCTGTACCACCTGGGCTGTCACGCTGGAAAGGTCATTACGCATGAAGATTTATTGACCCGGGTCTGGGGCACTGAATACCGCAATGAACTGCACTACCTGAGAAACTACATCAGCAGCCTGCGCAAAAAAATTGAGGACGATCCCGGGGACCCCCAATATATCCTCGGTAAACACGGTATAGGATATCAACTGGCGATAGAAGATCAATAGAAAATAATGATTATATCTCAGTGTAAAGATAAAACAAATTGACAGGATTAACAGGATTTTAAGAAGATTAACAGGATTATAAAATCACATTTTCATTTAATTCTTATTACACAATTTTTTTCAAGATAACCTTAAAGCGTGTTAATGGGGTTAAGGAATAATCATAAAAATTTTTGTCTATTTATATAATCCTGTAAATCCTTTTATTTTTTTACAGAAGACTTGCAAGCGCTCTGCCAATATAGGCAGAGTTTTTTTATGAAATTTTTATATTTCTGACACCCTCTATTATGATTTTTTTACGGTAAATCAATTAGATTAAAAATAACCCGGACATGTATGCAGTGAAATATAAACTTTTTTGTGTTTGGGAGGTTGCTCATGCTAACCCGTAAAGACGTACTGGAAAAAGCTAGAGAGGAACGAGTAAAATTCCTTCGTCTGCAGTTCACTGACACTTTCGGCGCATTAAAGAATATCGCTGTAACGTCGGAAGACCTGGAACAAGCCATGGCCGGCAAGGTTGCCTTTGACAGCGCTGTTGTTGACGGAGTGGTCAGCAACCAGGAGCAGGATATCATCCTCCGGCCGGACCCGTCCACCTTTTTAGTGCTCCCCTGGCGCCCCCGGGAGGAAGCTGTAGCCCGCTTTATCTGTGATGTGGCCAACCCGGACGGAACTCCCTACCCCGGATGCTCGCGCAGTGTTTTGAAACAGGTGCTGGGTGAAGCCGCCCGTATGGGGTTTGAAATATGGGTGGGCACAGAGGTGGAATTTTATCTTTTTTATACAGACGACAACGGCAACCCAACTACCAATACGCATGACCACGCCGGGTACTGCGACCTTACCCCGGTCGACCTCGGGGAAAACGCCCGGCGGGATATGGTGCTGACCCTGGAAGAAATGGGCACCGACATCGGCTTCAGCCATCATGAAAAAGGGCCCGGCCAGCATGGCATAATACTAAAACCGGATAACGCCCTGGCTATTGCAGATAAACTGGTTACTTTCAAATTTATTGTGCGGACTATCGCCCAGCGGCACGGGCTGCATGCCTCCCTAATGCCTAAACCGCTGAACGGCAGGCCGGGCTCAGCCCTGCACCTGCACCTTTCCCTTCACCACAGGGATTCCGGCCTTTTTACCGATGATGAGCAGCCGCTGCAACTCGACCAGGAGGTCGGGCACTTTATCGCCGGGGTCCTTGCCCACGCCAGGGCTAATACCGCCATCACCAATCCACTGATTAACTCCTATAAGAGGCTGGTCCCCAACAGCCCGACCATGCCTGTAAACGTAGCCTGGTCGGAAGAAAGCCGCAATACTGTCCTGCGGGTAGTTAACAACCACGGGAGGGAAACGCGGGTGGAAGTGCGCAACCCGGACCCGGCATGCAACCCCTACCTCGCCCTGGCTGTAATCTTAAAGTCGGGATTGGAGGGAATACGGCAGAAACTTCCCCTCCCCCCTCCACTGGGCGAAAACATTTTTCAGGCCAACGGCGGCCAGCGTAAGAGCCGGACGGCCTGCCTGCCCCACACCCTGGGAGAAGCCCTGCAGGAACTGGCCTCCGACCAGTTGACCAGGGCCACGCTGGGTGAGTATATTTACCGGTGGTTTGCCAGAGTCAAGGGTGAAGAGTGGGAGCGTTTTCAGGAGTTTGTGCACCCCTGGGAACTGCAAGAGTACCTTTCCCGCTTCTAAATAAATGATTCCACAACAATGAGAGGTGATCGGCACAAATAACCAAAGAAATGCCAAGCGTTCAAAAATACAATAAAAAGGGGGTTTCATTATTGGGGCAGTCACAAAAAGTTATTGACGAGGTTATGGAGCAGGTAAAGAAAAGGGACCCGGACCAACCGGAGTTTCACCAGGCGGTTTTAGAGGTGCTGGAATCTTTGAAGCCTGTCATCGAAAAACATCCTGAGTTTGTGGAAGCCGGCCTCTTAAGCAGAATCGTGGAACCGGAACGGCAAGTCATATTCCGGGTACCGTGGTTTGACGACCAGGGAAGGCCGCGGATGAACCGCGGTTACAGGGTTCACTTCAACAGCGCCATCGGTCCATACAAGGGCGGCCTGCGCTACCACCCATCGGTAAACTTGGGCATTATTAAATTCCTCGGTTTTGAACAAACATTCAAAAACTCCCTGACCGGCCTGCCCATTGGCGGCGGCAAAGGCGGGAGCGATTTTGACCCTAAAGGGAAATCTGACAGTGAGGTCATGCGTTTTTGCCAGAGTTTCATGACCGAGCTTTTCCGGTACGTCGGAGCTGACATTGATGTTCCGGCGGGCGATATAGGAGTTGGCGGCCGGGAAGTAGGATTCTTGTACGGCCAATACAAAAGGATCACCATGCTGTACCACGGAGTTCTCACCGGCAAGGGCATAAGCTATGGCGGAAGCCTGACCAGGACTGAGGCTACCGGCTACGGGCTGCTTTATTTTCTTGAGGAAATGCTCAAGGATAATGGGAAAAATATCGCCGGCAAAACGGTGGTTATCTCGGGTTCCGGCAATGTAGCCATCTATGCGCTGGAAAAAGCCCGGCAGATGGGCGCCAAAGTAGTGGCCATGAGCGATTCCAACGGCTACATATTCGACCCGGAAGGGATCAAACTGGATACTATCAAGCGGATCAAAGAAATCGAGAGAAAAAGAATTAAAGTTTATGTGGAAGAACATCCTAAAGCCCAGTATTATGAAGGTTCAAAGGGCATTTGGACGATCAAGTGCGACATTGCCCTGCCCTGCGCCACACAAAACGAGATTGACGGGGAGTCAGCCAAAACACTGGTGGCTAACGGCGTTTGGGCAGTAGCGGAAGGCGCCAACATGCCTTCAACACCCGAAGCAATTAAAACATTCCAGGATAACGGAGTACTGTTTGGACCTGCCAAGGCTTCCAACGCCGGCGGGGTCGCCACCTCCGCCCTGGAAATGTCACAAAACAGCATGAGACTCTCCTGGACCTTTGAAGAGGTAGACGCCAAGCTAAAAGACATTATGGTTAACATTTACCGCCAGATCAGCCAGGCAGCCAGGGAATACGGCTGCGAGGGTGATTTGGCGGCAGGTGCGAACATCGCCGGATTCCTCAAGGTGGCCAATGCCATGATGGCCCAGGGATTAGTTTAGTTTAGCCAGATTATAGGTGAGTTAAGGGAGGTTTGAACCATGGTGCAATGTCCAATGGCTTTTGAAGACTGCTGCTCGGAGTGCAACCAATTTGGCAACTGCAGCCCAAGCAAGTCCCTCCAGAAACTTAACGCTCTCGAAAACGAACTAAGCATCCTGAAAAAGATGCTGCAGCAGCTGGTTGATAACAAGTAAAACACCAAAATGAGGCAGGGGAGCACATTACCGCTCCCCTGTCTCATTTTTTTATTCTGTTCAGCGCTCTCGCATCAGTTATGTTAAACATTGGTCTGGCGCTTTATATATCTTTGACCTATATAACTTAGAGTATCACTTATTAACACAACCATACTCAGTATAATAAATAAAACCAGACCGTAAAAAGCCGCCATTACCGTGCCATACCCTATTTTCATCAACAGGGCGTAGAATAAGCCTGCGACAGTCGTGCCGGCGGCCGATGAGACATAAGCAAAAAACAAAAGCAGGCTGCAGATGGTAAATACATAAGAGGAAGAAACAAACTGGACCTTTCCGATATCAGTATTAAACTCGCCCGCTATAATAGGGAGGCAAACATTGAGCACATTATTGTCCAACGCCGCTGAAAATGCCGCCAGTCCCATGGGCAGGATCGTCAAGTTAATCCTATCGTTCAATCTGCCACTTCCTTACCAAAATACCTGTATAATACTTTAACGAATTCCGGTATAACTTTTTGGACGCTTTGCGTCTTGGCCCGCAGTTCGTATGCCTGTTCGGCCTTTAAGCACTGAATGCTGTAGTCAATCAGGTCGCGGTCGTGTACAGGCAATCCTGTTTTATAATAAAACATCTCTGACAGCAAGCGCCAGGCTTCTTTGTTTTCTATCAGCGCAAACGAGGTAAAAAGACACAAACCCAGGTTGCCGAATGTGATCATCAGGGCATAGAGGTATTCCGTATCATTCATGTCCTCAAAACCGCTGATCTTAAAAGGCAGCTTTACATTGAAACGTCCTTCCTCCGTGACTGAAGGCCGCGTCACCATCGGCTCCAGCGCCGGCCGATCCTGAAAAAGACGGTAAACCCCATGAGTCCCGCCGGCCAGGATTCTGCCAAGCGAAGTAAGCCTGCGTACTTCATCCAAAGCCTCCATCAATTCATTTTTGCCAACCTTTTTGTTCAGAATTTTAAACAGCAAGGCACAGGTAAAAACAAACTCAACAGAATCAATACCTAACTCGAAAGCATCTCTATTAAAGGCCGAGGCAAATTCCTGGTCCTGAATCTCAAAGGCTTCCTTTAACGCCGCGAACACTTCATTGTCAGCCGGAGAACTCAGCAAGCTTTGCTTGCCCCCGGCATGCCGGTTTAAACATCCCACAACGCAGCGCGGGGCACAGGCTCTGTTAATTCTGACAGAAGAGGTCACTGAACCGCTACCGGCCTCTTTCGACACTTCACCCTTCTGTTCCGTAGCAGCAGTTTTTCCAGTAAAGTCCAGCCGCCCGCTTTTCATCATCTTCATCAGGGTGATTGATCCATGGGATGGCAGCGCCCCACCACAAATGGGGTGATCAACTATCATTCTGGCCAGTTTTTTTGATGATTCCCTCATTTTTTCATGGTCGAAAACTTTTGCCTGAAAGTATGCTTTCGTTGTTACAGCAACAGCCTTTAACCCTTTTGAGCCGAAAATATCGCCCATGCCGCCGCGTACACAGTTGTACACCGGCACACCCTCAGGGTAAGTGGTAAAGACCGAGGCCAGCGGCAGCAAATGTTCTCCGGCCGGACCAACACCGATCACCGCGCTTTCACTACCAAGTTCTTTTCTGATGTATTGAATAGTTACCGACACTTTTCTTTCTTTTAAATCAGGTACGTATTGTATTTTTATTTCGTTTTCACAGATGGTTAAAACGGCTGGCGCATCCTTATTATTTCTACCTGTAATTACTACCGCGTTAATATCAAGAGAAGCCATTTTTTGAGAAAAGGGTCCGGCTAAATTTAAATACTGAATACCTGAGTCATTAGCCCGCTTGGCTGCAAGAATCAGCCGCCCCGAACTGGGAGCCTCGGTCCCCGGAAACAGTCCCGCGGCTAAAACGATACAGTTCTCAGGGCTGTGTCTGCCGGTGCCGGGAGGCACATGCTCCTCCATTAACCAGCCGGCCAGACCACGCCCGTAGTGATAAAGTTTTGCCAGGTCGTGTTCCTTCTCTTCTATGGTCTCATCACTGAGGTTGACATAAATGATCCTGCTCAATTAAACCTCCCCCTTCTATCTCCCACATGCTCTCCATATATTCTCTGGTATAACCGGCACTGGGGATATTTAAAACGCGGTCTTTCGGCCCGGCCTCCACAATTGCACCCTCGTGCAGCACGTAGATGTAATCAACCACCTGGTACAAAAATTGCGCATCATGCGTGACAATAAGAAAGCTCAGCCCCAACTTTTGATTAAGCTTTTTGAAGATCCGGCCTATTTCCGCCGCGGCTTGCGCATCCAGCATTGCTGTGCATTCATCGGCGATTATTAAATCCGGACGGGTAATCAAAGAGCGCGCAAGGCTGACTCTCTGGCGCTGCCCCCCGCTCAAAGTTTTTATTTTTCTGCCTAAGAAAGCTGCCCCGGCAAGGCCGGCCCAGGTTAAAGCCTCCTGCGGCGGCATGTAATCCCTTCCCCGCCTGCTGCACATATTGACCGGTTCCTGCAGGACACTGCTGACTGTGCTTTCTTCTTCCAGCGCGGCATAGGGGTCCTGAAAAATATACTGGAGCGAGGCGCAGTCGTCAAAACTGCGCCCCCGCAGAGTCCCTAACTCTTTGCCCTTAAACAGCACTTTGCCCGAACTGGCTTTTTCCAGCCCGGTGAAGACCCTGCAAAGAGTGGTCTTACCTCCCCCGCTTTCTCCGATCAAAGCTGCGATACCGCCCCTTCTTATCTTAAGGCATACATTATTTAGTACCGTTGTGTTGCCGTTAAATTTTTTATTTAACCCCACAGCTTCCAAAAGTATATTCATTAGAGCGTCAACCCTCCCTCAGCACTTTGACTTTGTCGGCAATGCCGGCGGCAAAACCACTGTGATGGGATACCATCAATATGGCGCAGCTTTCTTCTTTCCTTCTTTTAAGAAAGTTTACCGTCTTGACCAGGGTGATATAGTCCAGCGCCGATGAAGGCTCATCCAGCACAAAGAGGGCCGGTTTTTTAATAAAGCCAAGTAAAAGGGCAACCCGCTGCTTCATCCCACCGCTGATTTCAAACGGGTAGCGTTCTGTTATATCTTTTTTAAGTCCCAGCTCCTCAAAATAAGCATAAGGATTCTCAACAGGATGGAAACAGCACCGCCTGACCAGATCAATTTGTTCTCCCACAGTAAGCGAAGGGTTCAAGCCGCTTTGAGCATACTGGGGCATATAGCTGACTAATCCATAACTGTTCTTACCCCGGTCCCTCCAGTCCACGCCAAGAATCTCCGCTTTCTCGTAATCAACTTCACCCGGGAAAGAATACTGAAACAGAGCGTTTAGCAGAGTGGTTTTGCCACAGCCTGTTTTGCCCATAAGCACAACACACTGGCCCTGCTCCAATTCCAGATCCGGGTAGTTAAACCAGGCCGCTTGACCACCATGTCTGGCCTTAAATTTTCTGAGCTCCACGATCATCTCTCAGTTATCCCCCGGCTTATTCCCTTTCGAAGTCATAAGCAAGTACTGATAAAGCCACTACAAAGATACAAACACAAGCAATGGGAGGCAGCAGATACCAAAGGTAGGCCCCTCCGGTAAAAATCCCCTCATAATTCAACGCTGTCCGGATCATCCTGCCCCAGGTTATGGCCAGGGGGTCACCGATCCCAAAAAATGCGAGAGTTGACTCATAAACCGCTGCCTTGCTGCACTGAAAAATAAACATCGTCGCCACGGCAGGGTACAGTTCCCGCCACATCTTGATCAGGACATGCCAAATACTGCCTTTCAGGAGGAGGGTATATTGGATTTTCTCTTTCTCAATAGCTGTTATTGACTTAGCCCTGATAATTCTGGCAACCTTACTCCAGGAAAACAACGCTATGGCCAGGATGGTGTTATATACTCCGGGTTTGGCCAGTACCGCGAAAAACAGCAGGACCACTATTTCCGGCACAATAATAAACAGCTCAGTCAATTTAACAATAACCGTATCTACCCAGTTCTTATAATAGGCGCAGGCAACCGCCAGCACCGTACCGATGAAAGTTGAGATCAGGGCCGCGGCCAGGGCTATAGTCAGTGTTATCCGAAACCCCGCCAGGAGCATGGATAAAAGGTCATGCCCCATTTCATCCGTCCCTAACAAGTGCGCCGTTGAAGGATCCATTAACGGCCGGAAACTGAAGTCTGCCGCGTTGTAAGGTGAAATGAAGGGGTAAAACGCACCAACTGACAACATGGTTATGACAATGGCCCAGGCTGCTTTGTTCGCTATTTTCTTGCTCATGCTAAAACCTTGGGTTTACTTTTTTTATGATCAACTCAAAAATAAGGTTTATCACTACCCCGTAAAACCCCGTTATCAGTAAAATGCCCTGCAGCAAAGGATAGTCCCTGCTTGACGCGGCAACTTTAAGCAGCGTGCCGATGCCGGGGTAAGAGAAAACTACCTCCACAAACAAAATCCCGGATATGGCATACAAAAACTGTATATTCATTTTACTCAAAATCTCCGGCAGACTGTTTTTCAGCACATATTTAAACTTAATCAGGCGGTCGCTCAAGTTAAAATAACGGGCCATCTCCACGTAAGGCTCTTCCTTGGTCCTGGCGCACACATTGTAAGTAAGCGAAAAAATAGGCGGAAGTTCAACCAGCACTAATATGATTACAGGCAGAACAGAGTGTTTGACAACATCTACGCTTAAATCGATGATATTGGCGTTCATCCCCAGGGTATAGGCCCCTCCCGATGGAAAAATATGAAATTTAAAGCAAAAAAGCAGCTGAAACACAATAGCCAGCACAAACACGGGCAGGGACTGCAGCGCCATGAAACAACTGAGCAGGTATTTGCCACCCCTGCCGCCTCTGCGCGCGGCATTAAGTCCCATGGGGATGCCCAGCAATGCTGAAATGCTTATGGAAACAAAGGACAAAAGTAAAGTCCACCCGATACGCCCCGCTATTATTTCAGCGACAGGCATTTTATAGTAAAAGGAACTCCCCAAATCAAAGCGGACCAGGTTTTTTATATAAATAGCCAGTTGCTCAGCTACTGGTTTTTCCGGCGCGTAATACTCTTTAAAGCTGTTGAAGGTTTCTTCCGGCAATACCGTATTCAAGACATGGAGATCAGAAGCCGAGACAAACAAAGGACTTCCCGGGATTAACCTGGGAAGCGCAAAGCTTAACAAAGTAATGAGAGATATATATAGTAAGCCTTTTAAAATTCTTGTTATAAACATGTTGTATTTTATTTCCAATGCCCCCGCACAAAAACAAGTTTGTTTTCCACAGTGGGGACAGCTATAGCCACCCCGTCTTTGGTAAAGAACCAGCCGTCAAATTTATTCTGGTTGTAAGCAAGAATAATCTTTTTGTAATACAGGGTTAGGGTCGGCAGTTCTTCAGCGATAATTTTCTGTAGTTCAGCCACTTGCTCATAACGTTTTGCTTTGTCCGTCTGCTTGAGCTGCTCCGCAAAAAGCTGGTCGAATCTTGCACTGGACCAGTTCCGGCCGCCCTGTGCCGTTACCGTTGGGGTTGATCCTACCGTTACATTTTTCGAGGCAAACCTGGCCAGCAAGACCGGGTCCCCGCCGAATGAGCCGTGGCCGCTGAGAGCCAGCTGGAATTTTCCTTCTTTAATCAAAGAATCCACGTTTGTTTGGTCCATAGCTTTGACATTGATTTTGATGCCGATGGCGGCAAGGTAATTCTTGGTCATTTCCGCTTCGTTCACTTTGTCGTCGGTAACCAGGAACTCATATTCCAGCGCCTTCCCGTTATAATCCCTGATCCCATCCGCGTTGGTGTCCTTCATACCCGCGTCATCTAAAAGCTGTTTGGCCTTTTCTGGATCGAATTCATATTGTTTGACATCTTTGAAGTACCATTCGGAATCAGGGTGGATATGTCCCGGGTTGCCAATGATGGTGCTGTTTCTGGTGGCCTTATCCACTATTTCCTGCCGGTTTAAGGCATAATACAGCGCCTGCCTGAATTCACGCTGATTAAACTCAGGGATGTCAAAGTTAAAATACACCCTGGCCACCCATAGTCCCGGACCTTCTATGACTTTAAACTTGCCACCCTCTTTTAGTTTTATCGCCTCTCCGTATTTAAGCCTCAGCGCCGCGTCCAATTCCCCGTTTTCCAGCGCTTGCAGAGAGTTTTGGTTAGAACTGAGAATAAGTTTATCAATTACCGGCTTGCCGTAAAAATAATCCTTATTCGCCTCATATATATACGTCCCGCCATCCTTATCATATTTTGCCAGCTTAAGCGGTCCCGAGCCGATTACCGCTTCCGGCGTATTAAATTTCTCAGGCTCCTTTACACTTTCCCAGATATGTTTAGGCATAATCGGCACATTGCCGGCCACATCAGTAACAAAAGGCGCGTAAACTTGTTTCAGGGCTATTTCCACTGTATAGTCGTCCAGTGTTTTAACTTCATCAATCATATTCAGGTACACCCAAGGGTGCGGGTGAGCTTTAAGGTAATCAAAAGAAAACTTCACATCCGCCGCGGTTAGCGGCTTACCGTCCGTAAATTTGGCGTTTTTCACGAGGTGAAAGGTCCAGACCTTCTGGTCTGAAGAAACATCCCACTTTTCCGCCAGTAAAGGGATAATGCCGTTTTCATCCTTCCAGGTCAGAGTGTCAAAAATGAAGCTCATCAACAGATAGCCCCTGCCCCTTGATGAAACTGTGTAAACTGACGGGTACCCGAGGTTCTCCTCATCAATTCTCAGTACTTTCTCAGCCTGCCCGGCAGTGTATTGCGTCTTGTTGTTCGAACATGCCGCGATAGATAAAGCAGCGGTAATAATCATTAGCGCGGCTATAAAACATAACAATCTTTTTTTCATCTTCTCATCCTCCTGCAATATCACTTTTTTTGACCAAAACACTATTCTGAGTAATTAAACCAGGGAATGTTTTATTAATTGGAATGTTATATTCAAAGTTGAATAATAAAATACCTCTATATATAATATTTTATTTTCTTATGGCATTGCTGTTAGCAATAAACAAATCTAATTAAATGTGCTAAATATAATTAATTAAATGATGAACATTATCCACTAAATCATTGTTTTGTTGAGTGTTATCCATACTGAATAGTTAAGATATTTGTCATTAGTTATACATTTTTGTCGATCTTTGTCTAATAATGGTTTAGTTTCAAAAAAATTAAAAAATATCCAAATTAACAAAGGAATTGTAAGGTTATATGTTGTAATAGAACTAATTACATCATAATTTTTCAGAAAGGGGGTAATCATTTGGAGAAAGCACCCACAGGTATAAATGGGTTTGATGAATTATTACTCGGTGGCATTGTCCGCGGGAACTCGGTCCTGATCGAAGGCATCCCCGGAGCTGGTAAAACCACACTGGGGATTGAGTTTATTTACCGGGGCGTCACCGAATTTGGTGAGCCGGGATTGATTGTTACCTGCGAAGAATTACCCGAGTCCATATACCGCGATGCTCTTAACTTCGGCTGGGACCTCAGGGCGCTGGAAGAAACAAATAAACTGCGCATCCTGTGTACTTCTCCCGAAGTGCTGACGGATCCGGAAGTGAACCTGGTCGAGGAGGCTGCCCGGGAAGTCGGCGCCAGGCGGATTCTGGTGGACAGCATCAGCCACTTTCGCAATATACTTGACGACCACCTGTCCATGCGCAGGGTAATATATAGTTTTTGCAACGGCCTGCGCCGCCTGGGTCTGACCTCCTTTTTGGTTAAAGAGCGGGAAAACGAGGGCAACCGGGAATATGCCTTTGAGGAATACGTGGTCGACGCGATAATACGCCTTGAAAATAAGGACCGGCCCGGGCTGCGCCGCCACCGCGTGCTGGAAATATGCAAAACGAGAGGACAGGAGCATATTCCGGGCAAGCATACCTTTCGTATAACTAACACCGGTATTAAAGTACTCGCCCTGTTAGGCGGCTTTGATGTCTATAGTGAGTCTCAGCAGGAAAATGGGCTGCTTTGCTCCGGTGTGGCCGGGCTGGATGATTTACTGCAGGGCGGCCTGCCCCGTGGTGTCAGCGTGGCTGTGGCGGGTGGCTCCGGCACCGGTAAAACGGTACTGGGCTTGCAGTTCCTGGCCAGAGGCGCGATGGATTACGGGGAAAAAGGCGTTTTCTTGTCAATGGAGGAAACCCCTTTTCAGTTAGTGACCAACTCCCTGCGTTTCAACTGGGATTTAACCTCCCTGCAGGAGCAGGGCCTGATCAAAGTCCTGTATAAACCTCTTTCCACCATGGAGATAGATGAAACTATTATCTGGCTGGGAGAAAAAGCAAAGGCATTTGGAGCGCGCCGCCTGGTTATTGATTCAATTTACGGTTTTTTCTCCCGCATCGACAACCCCGCTGTCCTGCATGAAAAATTCTATTGTCTGGTCAGCTACCTCAACAGTCTTAACTGCACCACCCTATTAATCAGCCCAGCCTGGGAACTGGCCGACAGCGGGAAAGTGGAAGTAATTCACTCGGTAGTCCAGGGGACTATCTTGCTCAAGTCGGTACTGCTGAAAAACCGCAGGGTCAGGCAGCTGGAAATTTACAAGATGCGGGGAGTCAATCATGCCATGGGCAATCACTTGCTTGAAATCAACACTTCCGGTGTACAGGTATTCCCCCGGTTAGGAGGGTAGACGCATGCCTAGAGCTTATTTTGGAGTTGAAGGTCTGGACCGGAACCTGGAAAAAGGACTGATGTACGGTTCCCAGATTATGGTGGAAGGGGAATCCGGCATAGGCAAAACCGTACTGGCGGGAGAATTCATCAAAGAAGGCCTGCGTTGCGGCGACACCTGCATCTATGTGGCCTGCGACGAGCCTCCCCTGGCTATGCGCGAGCATCTTCTAAGCTTTAAAGTGGGGACCGCCGCCTATGAAGAGGCGGGCAGGCTGATTTTCGTTGACGCCTATGAAGAAGGTGAGACTGAAGAGGAATACGCGCTGGCCGACCTGAGAAACCTGGACAAGTATTTCGCCCTGGAAACGGAGATCCTGCGCGGGTGTCACGGCCGGAGGATAAGGCTGGTGGTGGATAGTTTGAGTACACTCTTTACCTCGATAGATACCGCTGATATTCTGGATTTTCACCGCACCCGGATCAAGCGGCTGCGCAAAAGCGGGATACTGGCCATGGACATATTCGTCAGCGGGGTCCTGGACACCAAGCTGATGACCATAAGCGGCCACCTTTATAATTTTATACTTAAAATGAATTTCAGCGGCTCCAGATACAACCCCATGCGCATGATGCAAATAGGCAAGGTGAAAAGCCAGCAGTTCGTATCCTCCCGGCACGCTTTTACCATTAGTCCCGTCTACGGTATCCTGGTTTCTGCTGAAATGGGGGTAAACGAATGAAAGTAAACGAATTTACCAGAAGACTGATCAACTATATGCAAATGAGCATGTGCAAGACTATGAAACAGCTTCCTTTCAGCGGCAGCCACTGGCTGGAGCAGTTTATGATGAGCACGGCGCAATATGTCCTGGATGAACGGCTTGATGAGCTGCATTTTGACTCAAAGAAACCGTCTGAGGCCTGCCGTACTTTTCTCAACTTAATGGATGAGGAGGGTTTCTTACAGGCAAGGGACTACCGTCTGGAAGATTCCGGGGAGAGCCTGCTGGTACAAGTCGAGCGCGACAACTGCGTCTACCGGGACTACTGCATGAGGGCGCCCAAAGAAGGGCTGCCCCTCTACTGTGCCCGCCTCAGTTCATTTCAAGCGGTCTTACGCCATGTGCTTGATAAAGATTTTTCAGCCTTAATGGAGACAGATGAGCGCGGCATCTGCCGCGGCATGCTGTTTCCAGCCACCCGGCCCAAGGAAGAAATAGTCACCCGGGAAGGACATATACTAAAGGTTGCCGGGCGGAGGGCCATCCTGCTGCCGCAGGAAACATACGCCTCCCTGTTTATGTCGATAAAAGAACACGCTCCTCATGCCTTAAAACACGTACTTTATGATGCCGGCTTCCGGTCGGCTTTGAACCTGGCCCGTAAAACCCGGATTCTTTACTCCGACCCGGAAGAATGCCTGCAGCTGCTTTTAGAAGTGATCAAAAATGACGGGCTGGGTAATGTGGAGCTTGTTTCCTTTAACCAGAGTGAGGGCAGGGCCAGGATCATCTGTTATGATTCTTTTCAGGTATCAGTCGCCAATGAATACGGCAGCCTTTACCGCTCTCCCCAGGTCACTTGCGACCTGCTCAGAGGAATATTCGCGGCTTACTTCAGTGTTTTGCTGGATCAGGAGATTATTTGTGAAGAAATGAGCTGTCAGTCGGTAAAGGGAAATTACTGTGAGTTCCTCACAATGCCCCTTCCAAACAACCTGTGGAAGGAGGAGCCTCGTGGCGGAAAAGATTAATGAAGAGTTGGATTCAATCCTGCAAACGGTGATCCGGATTGAACTGCTGGCCTTTTTTCAAGCGAACCCTTATACACGAGACACGGCAGCCGGTTTATCCCTCCGCCTGCACCGTCCCTGCCAGCAGCTTGAACCTGCGCTGCAGGCTCTCAGCGCCATCGGTATCCTGGAAATAGGCGGTACCAGCAAGGTGACCATATACCGCTTGCGCAGCGCCGACTTGATTAGCAGCTATTTTCAAAAACATTGTGGAGACAATACCTAATTAGATTTAGTACTACGGCTGTATCCTGTACTGATTGGGAGGTGTCCGTTATGGTGGAATCTTTGGATGGCTGGTCCCATCTGGCTTTAGATCATTTGCCTGTAGCGATTATTGCCATTGACAGGGAGGGCCGCATCCGGATTTTCAACCGCTTACTGGCCAAATTGACCGGTATAAAAGGTGATCACATTTTAGGTAAGTCATTTCTTAAACTGCTAAACGGTCAAAATCCCGGCTTTAACAAACTGCTTCAAACACTTGCCACGGGCAAGGAGTTTCAAAATCTAAAGCCTGAGTTTGTAATTCCTGTAAACACCTCAACTGATTTCCTGGCCAACATATACGCTATCAAAAACAAAAGCGGCCTCACGGCGGGCGCTATGGCCATATTTACACCTGAACGGCGGCTGCAGGAACTGGAAAGCACCATTGTAAAAGTTGAGAAGCTGGCTATTTTGGGCCAACTGGCAACAGAAATGATCCACGAAATCAGGAACCCGCTTACCGCTGTGAGTGGTTATTTGCAATTATTGCAGCAGCATTCAGAGGGGAGTCCTAAAAAAGAATACTTGGATATCATGTCTGCCGAATTGAAACGTATAAACAAGTTAGTATCTGATTTTCTCCAGCTGGCCAGGCCGGGTTATTGTAAACGCGCGCAGTGTTCCATCAACCAGCTGATTACAGAAGTAGTCGCATTGGTGGAAGGCGAAGCTGTGATCCGCAAACTTGCCATTAACCTGGAAACCTCGGAAGACATGCCAATCGTGAACGCTGACAGCGGGCAGCTAAAACAGGTTTTTCTAAACATCACCCGGAACGCTTTCGAAGCCCTCCCGGCTGGAGGGGAACTTTCCCTCCGGGTCTCAAAAGACCGCCAGCAGGATATCGTACGGGTAGTGATCAGGGACACAGGGAAGGGTATGGACAAACAGACTCTGGCCAATATGTTTAACCCGTTCTTTACCACTAAAGACAGCGGCGCCGGCCTGGGCATGTTTATCAGCAAAAAAATTATCGACAATCATGGCGGCCATATAGAAATCCAGAGTGAACCCGCAAGGGGCACCACAGTCACAGTGCTGCTGCCTGTTGCTTAGTTATATGAAATGCAAAAAAGCGGGTTGCCTTTTTGGCTCTCGCTTGTTTGTATTATGCTGCCAGGCTCCGGATCAGTTACATCGTTTCAAATCTGTTCTTTCCTTTAGATTTGGCTATATAAAGTTGCTGATCGACTCTTTTAATTAATTCTTCAGCAGAATCACCCTGCCACTCCCTGATCCCACCGCTCACAGTAATATTTATGCCTTTTTCAAACTCAGCCGTATTAATTGTCATACGAATACGCTCGGCCAAAAATGCCGCATCTTTTAAAGCCGCGCCTGGCATAATTATTATAAATTCCTCTCCACCATATCTTCCGATAATATCTGTTATCCTACATGTATTACCAAGAATTTGTGCTACTTTAATAATAATATTATCACCTGTTAAATGACCATAATTATCATTGATATATTTAAAATCATCAATATCCATCATTATAATCGAAAGGGGATATTCTATGCGTTTTGCTCGTCCAATCTCTTCACTGAGCTTTTCAAATATATGCTTATAATTCAATAACATTGTCATGGAGTCACGAATCGACAGGTCTTTTAGTTGAAGGTTTTGTTCCAGAATTATTTTTTTATCAATAAATGATTTAACTCTCAACCTAAACACCATTCTGCTTAGAACCCAAGCTATGATATTCATTATAAGCGCATTGACCGTTAATATCGTTACTATATATGTATTTGTCTGGTAATATGGCAAAACAAAGCAAAAAACCAAATATGCCAAAAAGTACATAATAAGACTTTCTACTGGTTGCATATAGATAAATGCAGCAATGGCAAACACAACAATTATATAAACATGTATTGATTCAAACTCCCCCTGAAGAATAAGCGTCAGAGCGCAACCATAAATAAGAGCTCCAAACAAATATATACGTTGGACATTTTTTACAATAACATCCTTGGCCACATTGATTCTCTTGTAAACCATATATAAAACCGGCAGCATAATTACATTGAACAGAATAAAAACAATTATAGCGCCATCCGCGTTACATATTTGGTCCCACAACAAACAGGATATCACTGTTTCTGCAATTATCAGTATTATTGCAGAAACAATCAATTTTAACAGGTTCTCCCCGTATATTTCACGTAAAAACTCATCCTTATTTTCTTTAGGCAGCTGAGTTATGATGTTTTTAAGGAATTCTATCATACCAACTACCTCCAGTTCGTCAATATTATCATCTTACTTTTTGCGTTTATAACCTCTACGTATAGCTTACAGGAGAACCGGGAAATTGTCTAACCCTGTTTAAGTAGCGCAAACTATCTAAAACATTCAATTTTTTATCAAAAAAGAAGGGAAATTTTCAGCGGCATTTAGTCAACTTTTTGCTGAAATATATAGAAAAATTTCATGCTCGTCATAGTAACCTGACGAGCATGAAACCCCTTTAGGGAAGCAATCAATTTTGAAATTCTTCCCTGGATATCTTTTTCAACCCTATTCAGTAATATCCGCGTGATACTCCTGCAGGGATTTTACATTGGCTTTCTTAAAAGCATTTTCTTGATAGGCCGCTATACCTCTGGCGCTGGCCAGGGCCGCCGCCAGTGTGGTGATGTACGGGACTTTATTTTTAATGGCTGTTTTGCGGATATAAGAGTCATCATGCTGGCTGCGTTTCCCGGTTGGGGTGTTAACGACCAGATTAATCTCATTGTTGGTAATGCCGTCGACGATATTGGGGCGGCCTTCATACAATTTTTTGATCTTTTCAGATGCTACCCCGTTTTCTTTCAGAAAACTGTGGGTCCCCGCCGTCGCCTTTATTTTGAAGCCCAACTTGGCGAATTCCCTGGCTGCTTCCAGCAAGGCCGGCTTATCCTGATCGGGTACACTGAGCAGGACTGTGCCGGATGTGGGGAGAGTGGTCTGGGTTGCCTCCTGTGCCTTATAATAGGCCAGGCCGAATGAATCGGCAATTCCCAAAACTTCACCGGTGGAACGCATCTCCGGTCCCAGCACCGGGTCGACTTCCTGGAACATATTAAACGGGAAGACCGCCTCTTTTACCCCGTAATGCGGGATTTTTCTTGAAACCAAACTTTTGACAGATGAACTTTTACCTGTTTCTGCAGCCAGCATGATTTCTGTAGCAATCCGGGCCATTGAAACGTTGCAGACTTTTGACACCAGGGGGACGGTCCGTGAAGCCCGCGGGTTGGCTTCCAGCACGTAAACCCTGTCATCGGCGATGGCGTACTGCATGTTCATCAGCCCCACCACGTTCAACTCCCCGGCAATCTTCTTGGTATATTCCACAATGGTTTTAATATGCCGGTCAGGAATGCTGATCGGCGGAATCACGCAGGCTGAATCTCCGGAGTGGATGCCCGCCAGTTCAATATGCTCCATAACCGCCGGCACAAAAGCGTCAGACCCGTCGGCGATGGCGTCCGCCTCTGCTTCAACGGCATTGGTCAGGAAGCGGTCGATCAGGATCGGCCTTTCCGGCGTGACGCCTACCGCGGCGGCCACGTACTGCCGGAGCATTTCCTCATCGTAAACCACTTCCATGCCGCGGCCGCCCAGAACATATGAAGGGCGAACCATTAGAGGATAGCCGATACGGTTGGCGATATCCAGTGCTTCTTCAATATTTACCGCCATACCGGACTCCGGCATGGGAATACCAAGCTGGTTCATGATTTGGCGGAACCGGTCACGGTCTTCAGCCAGGTCGATCGTTTCAGGTGTCGTACCGAGTATTCTAACACCGGCCTGGGCCAGTTCGGCGGCGATATTCAGAGGAGTCTGGCCTCCGAACTGGACAATTACCCCCAGCGGCTTTTCCTTTTCATAGATGCTTAAAACGTCTTCGACTGTGAGCGGTTCAAAATACAGCTTGTCCGATGTGTCATAGTCGGTGGAAACCGTTTCAGGGTTGCAGTTGACAATAATAGTTTCGTAGCCCAAATCGCGCAGGGCGAACGCCGTGTGCACGCAGCAGTAGTCGAACTCGATGCCCTGGCCGATCCGGTTCGGACCTCCGCCGAGGATCATCACTTTCTGCCGGTCGCTCGCTGCAGTCTGGTCCGGGGCGTTGTAGGTGGAAAAATAGTAGGCCGCGTTTTCAACACCGCTTACCGGTACAGCTTCCCATCCCTCTACTACCCCTAAAGCCGTCCGGCGCTGACGTATTTCTGTTTCCGGCAGGTTTAACAGCATTGCTAAATAACGGTCGGCAAAACCGTCCTTTTTAGCCTTTATCAGCAGCTCGTCCGGCAGGCGCCGGTTTTTATAGGTCATGATCTCTTCTTCCAGCATTACGAGTTCTTTCATCTGCTGGATGAACCAGGGTTTGATGTGGGTCAGCCGGTATAAGTGTTCAATATCGGCGCCTTTGCGCAGGGCCTCATACATGATAAACTGGCGTTCACTGGACGGCTCGGCCAGCATTGCCAGCAGTTCATCCAGGGAGCGGCGGTTAAAATCTTTCGCGAAACCCAACCCGTAGCGATTAATCTCCAGGGAGCGGATGGCTTTTTGGAAGGCTTCTTTATAGTTTTTACCGATGCTCATCACTTCGCCGACAGCCCGCATCTGTGTCCCCAACTTGTCCAGGGAGCCAGGGAACTTTTCAAAGGCCCAGCGGGAGAATTTAATGACGACATAATCGCCTGAGGGAGTATATTTATCCAGGGTGCCGTCCCGCCAGTAAGGAATTTCGTCCAGGGTCAAGCCGGCCGCCAGCATCGACGAAATCAGGGCGATGGGAAAACCGGTGGCTTTGGAGGCCAAGGCGGAGGAACGTGAGGTGCGGGGGTTAATTTCAATAATAACCACCCGGCCGGTTTTGGGGTCGTGGGCGAACTGAATATTGGTGCCGCCAATAACTTCAATAGCTTCCACAACATCATAGGAATATTTCTGCAGCCGCTTCTGCAGCTCGGGGTCGATTGTCAGCATCGGGGCGGCGCAGTAGGAATCGCCGGTATGCACCCCCATGGCGTCAATATTCTCTATGAAGCAAACGGTAATCATCTGATTTTTAGCGTCCCGTACTACCTCCAGCTCCAGCTCTTCCCAGCCGAGTACCGATTCCTCGATCAGAATTTGTCCCACCAGGCTGGCGGAAATACCGCGGCTGGCAACTGTCCTTAACTCTTCAACGTTGTACACCAGGCCGCCGCCGGTGCCTCCCATGGTGTAGGCGGGGCGGATAACCACAGGGTACCCTAGCTCCAGGGCGATTTTTTCAGCTTCCTCGACACTGTAAGCCGGCTTGCTGCGGGGCATTTCAATGCCCAGCCGGTTCATGGTCTCCTTGAAGGCGATGCGGTCTTCTCCGCGCTCGATGGCGTCAACCTGCACACCGATAACTTTGACCCCGTATTTGTCCAGAACGCCGGCCTTATAAAGCTCCGAACTCAAATTAAGACCTGACTGGCCGCCTAAATTCGGAAGCAGCGCGTCAGGCCTTTCTTTAGCTATAATGTCGGTGAGACTCTTTAGATTTAACGGCTCAATATAAGTTACATCCGCGATACCCGGGTCCGTCATAATAGTGGCCGGATTAGAGTTCACCAGAACAATCTGGTACCCCAGTTTTCGCAGGGCTTTGCAGGCCTGGGTGCCGGAATAGTCAAATTCACAAGCCTGCCCAATCACAATTGGTCCCGATCCAATAATTAAGATTTTGTTGATGTCACTCCGTCGTGGCATGTTATACCTCCTGCTTTACACTATAGAACAAGCAATTATCTCCATTGATAAACTACAGCTTGTCTAAATGAAAATTATATCAAAAAATTTTAAGTTTGTAAGTATTACATTTATAATTAAAATCATGAAATAAAAGAAGGTGAATAAAAGAATAAACATAACAGGGGGCAACTACCACCCCGCCTGTTTTTTTTGTTTTCCGCACCTTACATGGGGATCGCATATTTCTTTGCATCCTGTGCTTGTACAGGAGCCAGGGTGACTTTTGCCTGAACTTTTTTACACATATATAATGGTCAACTGAACATGAGAATTGCCGAATCCCAGAAAACTTTCAACTGGGAACGGGAAACTGTTTTAGACGTGAGAAATGAGACATGAGAAATTAGACGTGAGAAGTGAGAAGTGAGACGTGAGAATACAAGGGATGGTCTTAAGGGTCTACAGACCCAAGAGGAATATTTAAATCCCACGTCCCAAGTCCCACGACCCACGACTAAATTGCTCACGACCCACATCCAAATCAGCCCGGAGGCGTCAGAGAAAGGAGAATGTCTTTGAAAAGCACAGCTCGCGTGATATTTATGACAGCAGCCAGCTTCTTGTTCAGCCTCATGTTGGTTACCGGTATCGCATCTACTGCACATGCCGATACAGCAGGCATGTCAGGCTCATACGGGAATGACGGGATTCAGTATTCCCAACCATATGACGGTATTCAGTATAATTCCAGTAACTACTATTACTCACCTGCTCAGAATTACAGTTACAATTACAGAAACACAGTCAGATACCAGGCGGCGCCAACTCAAAAAACAGCACCGGTAAAATCAGCGCCAGCGGCAACAACCGGTTCAGCAATTTCCGGCCTTACTGCCAAGGAAAGTCAAATGTACAACCTGGTCAACCAGGACCGGATCAATAATGGTCTGGCCCCACTTTCGCTGGATATGAACCTCGTGAACCTGGCCAGGATGAAAAGCCAGGACATGTACCAGAACAACTATTTCAGCCATACCTCTCCAACCTACGGGTCAGCATATCAGATGGAGAAAAACGCCGGTCTGTCCTACAGCATCATGGGCGCTGAAAATATTGCCAAAGCTCCGTCAGTCCAGTATACGGAAAACGCGTTTATGAACAGCTCCGGCCACAGGGCCAACATCCTGAACTCACAGTACAACACGGTTGGTATAGGTATTGTCGACTCACAATCCGGAGTGGTTGTTACCCAGTTGTTTGCTAAAAAATAGGCGCTTATAACTGTAAATATTCAGTGATTTTTTAAGGCACGATGAAAATCGTGCCTTAAATTACGTATTAGTTAGCATAATATTTGTTTAGTATGTCTGTATTTCTCTATTACTTTGGGGACACATTAAATAAACCCCCTAAATTGAAAGGAGAAGTACATGGATAATAAGAACCGCGATAATGAACTGCGCGAGCAAGTCAGGTCATTGCTTGAAGAAGATAAAGATTTACGCGGTTACGCGCTTAATGCAGATGTTGTGGAAGGTGAAGTCCAGCTTCAGGGAATAGTGGATACGCTTAAGGAAAAAGAAAGGGCCGCTGAACTGGTCCGGCAAATCCCCGGCATCAAGGGCGTAGCCAATGCCGTATCCATAAGTACTGACGGAGCTATAACCGACAAAAATGTAACCATGGAGGTTAATGAAGAACTGGCAATGGCTCCAGGTGTTGATCTGCGTCATATTGGGGCAAGCGCAGTTGGCGGCAGCGGAACAGTAGTGCTTAAAGGGAGGACTGATGATCCCGCTGAAATAGAAGCCGCCCGGGAAGCTGCTTCCAAAGCCCGTGGTGTGACAAGAGTATTGAGTCAAGTCAAAATCGGTGAAGAAGAGCCAAGCTTGGAGGATATTTTCCACAGCCAGGTGAATAACGATAAGGAAGAATAGACATTTACCCTTATTAATCCTGGCCTATAATTAGTTAAAGCATGTCCGGTTTACAGTGACGCTGAAAGCTAGGTGTTAAGGACTTCAGATAAGGACTGGGTGTATTATTCGGTCGGTGACGTCAGCGGTGAAAATGGTGTCATCTCCTGGCTGGATGAGTATTACCTGCCCTGTCTTCCCTACCCCAGCAACTCGGTTTGGGAATTCAGCTATTTTGAGAATCCCGGCGCGATGAATGCCCTGGCTGCTTTGTCTCAATTGTACGCTAACCTTTATGGGGCAAACAGAGCCGGGCTGCCTGCCAGAGTAAGGGATTTTATCGACCTGGTTGTCAACAATGATGAAGGCGTTTTATATGAAAAAGCAAAGCAATTGAATTCAATCATAGGCGGCCGGGTTTCCGTCCTCCCGCCAAAAAGCGCGAGCTGCTGCCAAAATTTTTTGAAATAAAGAAGCAGAGCCGGCTGCCTGTCTATATCTATTTGATCCAGCGGCTATAAACCAAGAAAGAATGATTTCAAAATATTTTAAGACAGCTTGTGTTTTTTGCGGTTGTACAACCTTTTGACAAGGTATACGGCGCCGATAACTATTAAATAAACAACAAATAAGACTATAAAGCCCCACAAGCCTGAAACAATATCTGCAAATTCCATATTGCCTCTGCCGGTAATTTTCTGCTCTATTTCCAGGCCGAACACAAGCACTGTTAAAAATATAAATGTAAAAATAAATGATATGGAAGATATGGACCACTTGGCTAAACGCCTGAAGATTTTATCAGCAACCAGGAACAGGACTAGGCCTATTACTCCGATAGTCCAGAAATGCAGTCCCTTGTCCGTTAAACTAAGGCCCATGGCGCTTGATATATAAATAATAAAATCATGTATGTTGTTGATTAAACCTGCTGATACTTTAAGCGCTTTTTCCATATTATGTGGTGTGCCGTTTCTTCATCAGGCGCCGCCAGGCTCTGGGCGGATTCGGACGGTCAGAGCCGAAATGGCTGGATGCAAGTGAAAGAATCTCAAAACAACCCCTTTCCCGCTTATTATTTAATCATTATTAAACAGTTTAGGCACTTTGGGAGCCCGCACCCAGGAAGGCTGGGGCAGACCGGAGCCTAACAGAGGCCTGACGTAAAACTTAAAGGCGTCCGTGACATGATTTCCCGCGCTGTTGATGAATTCATCGGGCATAACTCTGGTCTGCGCGGCAATATCCTCAAACCGGTCCAATACATAATCAACTGAATAGTTGCCGGTCCGCCTGATGGTGACCGAGCCGTCCACATCATTCCACATCGCCATCTGGACAGCCCGCTCTCCGACTTCCCTGGCCTCATGCTGATCAATGTCGGACACGCAGCCGAAGAAAGAACGCTGCAGGTAGCCGAAGGTGTCGCTGCGCACCCGGGCAATGTTCAGCTTTGCTCTGATCTGATCCGCTAACAAGTCTCCCAGGGAACTGGTGCCGGAAAGCTGCACGTTGCCGTGCGCATCCTTCTCGCTTTCCCTCAGCTTTGTGACAATAGGCGCCCCGGAAGCGTCCCTGATCCCTTCCGAAACGGCGATTATACAGATCCCGTACCTGTCATAGACCTCTTTCACATCCAGGAGGAACTGCTCCATGCTGAAGGTCCTTTCCGGCAGGTAGATAAGGTGAGGCCCGTCGCCGTCATATTTTCTGGCAATGGCCGAAGACGCGGTCAAAAACCCGGCATGCCGGCCCATGACCACGCCGATATATACCCCGTTTAGAGCCCTGACATCCAGGTTAACCCCCATAAAAGCCTGGGTGACAAACCTGGCCGCCGAACCAAAGCCGGGAGTATGGTCATTCAACATCAGGTCATTGTCGATAGTTTTAGGCACATGGATTACCCGCAAATCATATTTGGCCAGCTCGGCTTCTTCATTAACAATACGGGCTGTATCCGCGGAATCATTGCCGCCTATGTAAAAGAAATACCGGATGTCGTGGGCTTTTAGGACTTTAAATATTTCGTGACAATACTTGCTGTCCGGTTTTATCCTGGTGGACAATAAAGCCGAGGACGGGGTTAAGGCCACCTGTTCCAAATTGTGGGTGGTTTCCTGGGTCAGGTCGAGTAAATCCTCATTTACTATCCCCTCTACTCCTCTTAAGGCCCCATATACTCTGGACACCTGGGTATACTTTCTGGCTTCCAGAACTATCCCGGCCAGGGTCTGATTTATTACTGCGGTCGGCCCCCCGCTTTGGGCTATCAAAACCTTACCATTAGTCGCCATTACGATCCTCCGTTAATTGATGTTGTTTATTTTTTAAATCTTATGTTTAAAGAAAATAGAAATTACCAATTAAGTATTTTCATCATCTTTCGCTGCATTTCCTTCCAAGACAGCAGAAATAATCCAACAAAAACAACAAATCCCGAACAGTTATTGTTCAGGATTAGCAGACGGAGCCCAAAGGCTCCAAATTTTTATAAAGTACCCCCTGCAAACATTTGTTCCTAGGGATATTATATCAAACATGTGTTCCCTGGTTATATCCCTTATAATCCACTAAAGTAAGAATTTATAGTCTCTTTTCCCGCTTATAATGCGACGGATTTCTACCGTCTCGTTGTCCGGCAGGACGTAAAACACCAGGTAACTATCGACTATCAAAATACGATATCCTTTCCGGATTAATCTTCGATTTTTCGGTATAGCGCCACTCAGCGGGAAGTCTTCAAGCTTTAAAATGCTCTGCTCGATGCTTCCAGCCAGCTTAAGTGCGGCAGCTGGGTTGTCATTTGAGATATAATCAACAATTTCGGCCAGATCTTTCTCTGCCGCCTCAGTGATACTAATCAGACGCTTTGGCATGGATGCGGCTCCTTAAATCTGCCATAACCTCTCGGAACAGGCGGCGTTTTCCGACACGGCTTTGTTCTTCGGCCTCGTCCAGTTTATCATAAAGGTCTAATAGGGCTTGCTGTTCCTCAAAAAGCTGCTGGCTCATGATCACTAAGTGACCGTTACCGTTCTTGGTGATAAAAACCGGCTTTTGCTCTTTGATGCAGATTTCTTCAATCTCAGGGGTCTTGTTCCGCAAATCGGAAACAGGACGAATTACTGGCATATCGCTCACCTCATAATTAATCATTTATCAATATTATATCATAATTTTGACAAATAAGCCTATGAAAAATAAAAACCTCACCCCGGGTAATTCGATCTGGTAGATAACAAACCTAGGGCGTTGGTAAGTTTTATCAAATTTTTATTGTAAATATTACTAATTGGTATTATAATAACCAAGTGAAAAACAAAAACACCCAATTGTTTTTGTTGTTGTGCAGGTTGGGGTTGCATTAAGAGATTGTGGGATAAAGGAGACAGAGAATGAACAAACGTAAATACTACATAATCGCCATTATTTGTTTGGTATTGGTAATTATTGGTTCGGCTTTTTACATAATATCGGGTGAAAGAAAAGGGTCAGGGGTCTATGTCACAACCGCCCGGGCGGAAATAAGCGGCGGCAACGAAACACCGGCGCTAAGCGGTAAACTGGAAGTTCAGCAGTCTGCCAATGTGGTCTCCAAAATAACCGGCAGGGTGGGATCCGTAAATATTGATATAGGCAGCCGGGTAAAAGCCGGTGATGTTTTAGTAACCCTGGATGCCAACGAGCTGGCGGCAAGTGTTAACCAGGCCGAGGCCGCGGTGGGAGTGGCGCGCTACAATTATGACGCGGCCCAGATTGACTACGAAACCGCTAAACTGTACTACGAGCGTAACAAAATCTTATATGAGCAGGGCGCCATATCCCAGGTAGTATTTGAAAATACCTATGCTCAACCGTTTAAGAAGGCCGAACATTATGCTAAATACGGCGCCGACGCCGCCCTGCAGGCGGCAGTTGCCGCTTTGGACCTCGCCCGCGCCAATTACGCCAACAGCATCATCACTTCACCCATAGACGGCATAGTTACTGCCAAAAACATCAACCCGGGAGAACTGGCCACTACCAGTGTTACTCTGGTAACGGTAGTAAACCTGGATAAAGTTTTTCTTCAAACGGCAGTGGATGAGAGTTACATAAACAAATTAAAGGAAGGCGACACCCTGCCGGTTAAGGTTGCTGCCGTTTCTGATCAGCCTTTCACTGGGGTCATCTCTAATATCTCTCAGGCCGCCAGCACATCCAGCAAAGGATTCACGGTGAAAGTGTTAATTGAGAATGCTGAACACCTACTTAAGCCGGGCATGTTTGCAGAAGCCTCGCTCAGCGCAATTGACCGATCTGAACTAATGATACCGAAGAGCGCGGTAATAAATGAAGGCGGGCACAGCTACGTTTGGGTCGTAGAAAACGGAACGGTATCGAAAAGGGAAGTGGTAAAAGGAACATCCAGCGCAGTAAAAACCGGCATTAAAGCAGGCCTCAAGGAAGGCCAGGAAGTGGCTACATCAGGGCTGGAGCAGTTAAAAGAGGGTATGCGGGTAAATATAATGAGCGTTGAATAATCAAACAGTTTATCAAATAGTTGAGGAGAGTAACCATCAATGGAAGCAAAACAGGAAGCAGTACAGGAAAACAAAGCAGGAAACAAAAAACTTATGATGGTCTTGATTTTAATCGCTGGAATTTTGACCATTCTTGGAGTTACCGCTTATTACTGGTATATGTCCTCTCATTACGTAAGATCGGATGACGCCCGGGTGGATGCCGCCATGGTCAGTGTAAGCCCGCAAATGGCAGGCCGGATCGCAGAAATATACGTATCCGAGGGAGACACAGTCAGCCAGGGCGCTCTGATTGCCCGCCAGATGGACTTGACCCTGGCTTCAGGAACCAACCTGGATATGGCGGTTATTAAGTCTCCGGTAAGCGGAACCGTGATCAGGAAGATCGGCAATGTCGGTGAAACAGGCATCGCCGGGCAGCCCATCGTCTACGTGTCAGATTTGAGCAGCGTGTATATTACCGCCAATGTTAAAGAAACCGAATTGGCAAAAGTTAAACCAGGCCAACTTGTCGATTTTACTATTGACGCTTTCCCCAAAGTCAAGTTCTCCGGACAGGTAAGTTCCATCGTTAATGCCACAACTTCCTCCTTTTCCCTGCTGGGTTCTTCCAACACGGGCGGCAACTACACCAAAGTCGTGCAGCGCATCCCGGTCAAGATAACCATAAACAACCTGCAAGGCTGCGTACTGATGCCGGGGATGAACGCCTATGTAAAAATTCATATCAAATAGGGGGAGGACATGGAAGAAACAAACACCGCTAAAGTTCCCTGGCTAACTTTATTTGCCCTGATATTAGGGGTATTTGTGTCCGCGTTAGTCGGCAGCAGCATCACTGTAGCTCTCCCCAAAATGATGGCGGTATTCGGAGTGGACGCTGCTTCAATACAGTGGG
This sequence comes from Pelotomaculum propionicicum, assembly GCF_004369225.1. Taxonomy (GTDB): domain Bacteria; phylum Bacillota; class Desulfotomaculia; order Desulfotomaculales; family Pelotomaculaceae; genus Pelotomaculum_B; species Pelotomaculum_B propionicicum. The sequence continues at coordinate 23,969 of NZ_QFFZ01000019.1, read as the reverse complement.
TGGTGACCGCTTACACTCTGGTTTCCGGTGTAGTAGTGCCGGTAAGCGGGTATCTTTGCGACCGCTTCGGCGCGAAGAGCACTTTATTATTCTCTTTAATTGTTTTTACCCTGGGATGCGTCCTTTGTTCTTTTGCCTGGAACAACAACTCACTGATAGTTTTTCGCATAATCCAGGCTGTCGGCGGGGGATTAATAATACCGGTGGTCATGACGGTACAATATCTTATTGTACCAAGGGAAAAAATAGGCCTGGCCATGGGTGTATTCGGTATCGCGGTGATGGTAGCGCCGGCAATAGGACCGACCTTGGGGGGAATTCTTGTCGATATACTAAACTGGCAATGGATTTTTATCATTAACATTCCCGTCGGAGTCGCTTCTATTTTAATGGTTTTTGTCTTGCTTGAGGAAACACCGCGGCGAAAAGATAAAAGGTTGGATGTTCCCGGGGTAATCCTGTGCTCGGCAGCATGCTTTGCACTGCTGCTGGCTCTCAGCCAGGGACAGAAGGAAGGCTGGACATCCTTATACATAGTCAATCTGATTATCGCAGCCGGGTTTGGTTTCGTTCTGTTCGTTATATGGGAGTCCATATTCCCGGAACCTCTTTTAGATTTAAGGCTCCTGAACAACCGGACTATGGTTTTTAGCCTCACTGCTGTTTCACTCTTTACCATAGGTTTGTACTCCGGATTGTTCCTGATGCCGCTTTACGCCCAGAATATTATGGGTTATACATCTACACAGACCGGGATGCTGCTTTTGCCGCAGGCCCTGGCAATGGCGGCGATGATGCCGGTTTCGGGCTTGTTATTTGACAAGTTCGGCGCCCGGGTAATAGGGTTAATCGGCGTCGGACTCACAGCCTATTATACTTACCAGTTACACACCCTGACAGCCGGTATCAGTTTTGGGGAAATAAACTGGATCCTGGTCAAACGGGCTGTTGGCATGGGGCTGGTCGTCGGGCCGCTGATGACAGTGGGGATGAATACTATTCCCAAACATATGACGTCTCAGGGGTCTGCCTTAAGCAATCTTTTCCGTCAAATTGCCGCCTCCATCGGCATTCCCATACTGGTTTCGATAATGACCACCCGCCAGGTCTATCATACCGCCTGGCTGGCAGATACCGTTAACTGGAGTAACCCGGCGGCGGTTAGTGCAATAAAGAAACTGGCGGGGGTATTATACATCACAGGCGTGAAGGTTCAGGCGCCATATTCTACAGCGGCGGCTCTCAGCATCCTTGCCGGGCTGAATAGCAAAGAGGCGTTTATCTGCGGTATACAAGATGCTTTCATCTTTGCCGGAATTATCACCGCTTTGGGAATTCCCCTATGTATGTTTTTGAGCAAGAAGGCGGAAGAAGAAGAAACATGGAAACAAAAAGCTCGTTTTCCTGCCCCGGTCCCCACTGATAACGAACACCCGGCAGGCTAATCCCTGTATATGATAGAATTATAGAAAACAAGACTCAATTTGAGGGGCTTGATGATGGAAGATAACAGCCGCGCCAGAATTGTGGCAGAAACAATGAAGCTCTTTAATTATCGCGGTTACAAGAGTGTGACCATGCGTGAAATCGCCAATCACCTGGGGATAAGCAGCAGGACCTTGTATAATCTTTTTCCTAGTAAAGAAGATATAGCCGAAGAAGTCATTTCCCTGCTGTCTCAAAATGTCAATGAGGGAATTTTACAGGTAAGAAACTCTAAATCAGATCCCGTATCAAAATTAAGGCAGGTAATTTATCTTGTAAAAAATGAACTAATAGCAATAAACCCATTATTAATCAGAGATATAAGTCTTTACGTTCCCAACCTGAATCAAAGAATACTAAACAGGCGGGACGAATTTGTTCAATTAATTGAAGATTACATCAAACAAGGCCAGGCTGCCGGCCTTATTAAAAAGGAAATTAACCCGGAATTGGCGGCGCACACCTATATAGGCATGTTAAGAGCGCTTATTAATACCCAAAATGATGATATGCACGGCTATTCAAAAGAAGAAGTGTTTGACTTTCTTATTTGCATATTCTTTACCGGAATATGTGAAAACCACACAAGCAAATAGTTGTTACGAGGTGAATTATTGTGTATAAAAAAGCACTAATTGCACTGGACGGTTCGGCGCCATCCTTCCGGGCTGTGGAGGCTGCTATAAAAATGACCGGCAGTATAGGGGAAATATCTCTAATTTACGTTGTTAACCTACCCCACGTTAACGCACCGGCCGACGGGCAAATAATGGACTTTTTCCCTCCCCAATACTACAAAGAACTGACTAAGACCGCACAGGAAGTTTTGGATAAAGCGGAACAAATGCTGGCGCCGTATCACAAAACAACAAAAATTATAGAATCCGGCCCCCCGGCAGAAACCATTTTACATATAGCGGAAAAGGACCATTACGACTTGATCATCATGGGCAGCCGGGGACTCAACTCCATCCAGAAGCTGTTTCTGGGCAGTGTCAGCAATAAAGTACTCTCCCTCGCCCAGCCCGCGGTACTGTTAGTCAAGTAAAAAAAGAAGCAGGGGGACGGTTCTCCAAGGGATCAAATGCTCTGCTGATTCCCTGGGGGGCCTTTTCCGGCTGCCGGGAAACCACTCTGTACTGGCAAAAAGCCTTTCTCCTTACCATCGGCGATCCGGCCCTGGGCACGCTCACCCTGCTTAATGCCCACTTTGAAATGTGTCGGAAATATTTACACTGTTAATACGGATCACACTGTCCGACGAAATCAAATGCACCTCATAATCCTTGGAAATTCGGTATTGGGTTCAACGAACAGACAGATACACCACGAACAAATGAAAACTATACGGAAGAAATCAGAAACGCATTGTCTTTGGCTGGCTTTAGGGCGCCTTATGTCTTAATGCCTCACCCGGCGTCCGGCATTTACAGCGAATATTATGCCGCAAAATATCCTGATGAAGTATCTGCGATTATTATGCTGGACACAACATCAACCGCAAAAACAGGAACTAAAAACCCACCCAAATTCTTATACGGATTAGGCAAGTTGCAGCAAGCCTGTGGATTAACACGCATTGCATTTGGATTGATGCCTCCTTCTCAAAAAGCCGAAAATGGATACACCGAAAAAGAAATCAGTGATTATAAATTGTTTGCTTATCATGTTCTCAACGATACTATTATTGATCAGTCTTATCGTATGCTTGACAATAAACACTAAACTAATCCAAAACCGACCTGCCGGTTATATGCTAAAAAAGTTTTCCTTTTGAGATGATTTCGTCATATAGAAACTGACCCCGTTTACCATTTCTATATTCTTCCAGGGAGTAGGGCCTTGGAGAAATATCTAAATCTATATCTTCACTGATTTCTTTAAGCATAACTGCTTCTTCCAGATAATCGTGACCAAAGTCCGGAGAAATAATTGCTATATCAATATCGCTATCTTTACCTGCGTTTCCTTTGGCGTAAGATCCAAATAATATAGCTTTTTCTACACGAATGTTTCTGTTAAAAGCCAAACTCCATTCTTCGCACTGGATCCAGCGGGATACGCTCATGGCATACTGCTCCAAAAGCTGGGTTGGGATCAGATGCGCGCACCGGCGCTCATACAGCCACTGCCAGGTTTTTTCGTATATCTCAACCGCCAACATTTCCTTACCGTTTTTCTGCTTGGCGGCCAGGTACTCCCGGGGCGGGGGGCAGCTGGAGCAACTGTATCAGGCGCTTGCCTGTCTTTTTTACGAGAACTCATTAATTTGTCCCTCCTTTAAAAACATGCTTTTCTTATTTTGGCCGCATAGATTATTTTTCATTCCTCAGGACAGCGTTTTCTTTGAAGAAAAACGAAATGCAATAAATGCCTGCGAGTCCCACCAGGGTATAAATTACCCTGCTTATGCCGGAAGACGTCCTCAAGATGTCACCGCCGAAGATTGCGGTAACAAGATCCCACTCGAACAAGCCTACCAGCAGCCAGTTTAAAGCCCCGATAATCACCAGTGCCAGAGCAAATCTAGACAGCCATTCCATTTTTTAACCTCCCTATCTTAGGATAAACTTATTATGGTATTAAAGAGCAAATTTTATGCTACAATTTATAGCCTGACACTAAATTACCAGTAAAATTCTTAGATTTTTACATTAAAGTTGTCCAAGCCTGCATAAAAATTATTAAAAAAAGAAAATTAAAAAACAAAAGGCTTCTGCAGATTAGCTAGGAGGATGCTGGTCAATTACGTCGAAGGTAATATATGCCTTGTTTACTAATCATTACGGGAATGGAGATTGCAATGAGGAAATACCCGATTACTATTTTTTTTCCGTGTTATAATGAAGAACAAAATGTTGAAAGAGTTACCAGGGAAGCTTTACACGTAGCCAGTCAGATTTCGGACGATTATGAGATAATTATTGTAAACGACGGCAGCAGGGACCGTACTGCTGAAATAGCTGAAAAACTGGCGGCGGAAAACCCGCCGGTGCGGGCCATTCATCATGAAACCAACAAAGGTTACGGGGCCGCGCTGCAAACCGGGTTTAAGAGTGCTTCCAAAGAGCTTGTCTTTTATACTGATGGTGACGGACAGTTTAAGATAGAAGAGATCAAAAAACTGCTGCCATTTATTGAAAAATATGATATAGTGTCAGGGTATCGCATCAGCAGGCGCGATCCCGTGCACCGCAAAATAAACGCGTATATGTGGGGCGCACTGGTCAACTCACTTTTTAAACTTAAAGTTACCGACGTGGATTCGGCGTTTAAGCTTTACAGGCGAAAGATATTTGATGACATCAGCCTTACCTCGCAGGGAGCGCTGATCGACACGGAAATCCTGGCTAAAGCCAAGGCCAAGGGGTATACCATCACTGAAGTGGGCGTAAACCATTACCCCCGGGCAGCGGGTGAACAGACAGGCGCGAAACTGTCGGTAATCGTGAAGGCTTTTATTGAGCTTTTCAAATTAAAAAATAACTTTTCAAAGACGTAGACAGTGGGGATAGTACAAATCATTAAAATAAATGATCGGAGCAATTTATGGTAAATATCTATCAGTTATGTAAATTTGCCGCTGTTGGTTGCGTGAACACGTTTATCGACTGGGCTGTGTTTTTAATAATATCCGAGGTATTTTCTATTGAGAGCGGGTTTTTTTATCTCATCACTAAAGGGTTCAGTTACTTTTGCGGTATTATCAACAGCTTTTTCTTAAACAGGTTCTGGACATTTAAAGACAGCCACACGGACAACGAGGGCGGCAGGTTCATAAGATTTATTCTGGTCAATGCAGTTAGCCTGGGTTTTAACAGCGCTTCTTTCTACATTGTCTATAATCTTGTTTTCAATAGGACCACGGCTTTGATTTTTGCCACTGTAATTACTTTTGCCTTGAATTACACTCTGAATAAGTTCTGGGTCTTCCGAAAGGACAAGATGGTGGTCAAGACAACTGGGGGGTAGTTTGTAATAGTAGAAGATTTGAAACGAGTCGGCTACCTGTATGTACTGAACAAACTGCTCATCATTTTTTTAATATGGTTAGCCAGAGAAGTTATTAATCCATTTCCGCCGGCTGTTTTTGAGAACCTGCACCAAAGTGTTCTCTTTGATTCGTTGATTCATTGGGACGCCGGCTGGTTTTTGAGGATAGCGGGGCAGGGCTATGACTTTGACAGCGCTCCTTTTTTTCCGCTGCTCCCTTTTCTGATTCGCCTGCTCACTTTTGTTACCCACAACGGTGTGGTATCAGGATTCCTTATCACCAATACAGCCCTTTTTATCGCATGCTTCTTTTTATACCGCCTGGTCAGGGAAGACTGCGGCGAAGAGATAGCTGTTACCACTGTTTTTATCATGCTTTTCTTCCCGACAGCTATATTTTTCACTTCGATTTATTCAGAATCCCCGCTTCTTGCTTTCTCACTCGGGGCATTTTATTACGCCAGAAAAGAAAAGTGGTTTACTGCCGCCATTTTGGGCGCTCTGGCGGCACTTACCAGGAATTTGGGAGTAGTAACATTTTTAGCCCTTCTTTATTACCAGTACGAGGTCAACGGCTATAGGATCAACCTGAAAAAGGCCCTGCCGCTGCTTATAATCCCGGCCTCACTGTTGATCTTTATTGCTGTTTTATGGAAATCCACCGGTGATCCCCTGGCTTTTGCCCACTCCCTGAACAGGGATTACTGGGGATTCCGACATTTTAAATACCCCGGCGCCGGCCAGTTGACAAATCTGTCACTGTTTATTTATAAAAGTGAGTTTTACAGCCTTTTTGAATCGGGCATGGCCTTTCTCTTTTTGTTTTTAATAATCAGGAGCTTCAAATATATTAAGGATAAGTCACTGTTAATTTTTTTGGTGTTAGGATTCTTGATCCCGTTTTCTTCTGTTGTGGACAACCTGCCTCTAGGTATGCCCAGGTACATTATCGTCCTGTTCCCGGGATATATAACTCTGGCACACCTGCTGCACAAAAACGGATTGGTGGTCGTTTATTCAATTATCTCCGTACTGGTATTTTCAGTTGTCAGCGTAATGTTCATTCTGGGCCGCTGGATCAGCTGAATTGGGATCTGAGAAGTGGGAAGTGAGAAGTGGGAAGCCATAGCAGGTTTTAAAGACAAAAGAGGAATGCAGCATATTCCGACGTCCGACGTCTGACTTCCGACGACCAATTTTGAGGTGTTTTGTTTATGCCGTCAATTCGCCCAATACTTTACGCGGTTTTAGTGCTGTTTACGATCATCACCGCTGCCGTTTTTTACTTTGCTACGATAGAGGGGAAAAGCGGCATGGAAGCCTTGTGGCTGACCATGAGCTCTGTTACCACCACCGGTTATAGCGACGTGATGCCGTCTACCAGTGCCGGCAGAATAATTACCATGTTTCTTTCGGTGTTGGGCTTCGGTTTTTTGACGTACGTGCTTAGCACAACACTGACCGGTATGGTCGAAGGGCGGATTTCCGATATATGGGGGAAGAGAAAAATGATTAAGCAAATAACAAGGCTAAAAGACCATATTATCGTCTGCGGCGCCGGGCGGGTCGGCAAGGAAGTGATCAGGGAACTGATCAGAAAGAAAAAAGAATTCGTGGTAATTGAAAAAGAACCTTCCATCCTGGAGGATATCCGGGCCGAGGGCAACGTTTTATTTATTGCGGGCGATGCCACAGAGGACAGGATTCTGCAAATGGCAGGGGTGGCATATGCTAAAGGCATCATTACCACTATTCCCGATGACGCCGGCAATTTGATGATCACCATTTCCTGTAAAGATTTTAATCCGGAAGCCCATATTGTAGCCCGGGCTACCCGCCCGGAATCAGTTATAAGGCTTAAAAGGGCAGGAGCCGATACAGTTGTCAGTCCCTCTGCCATAGCCGGCAGCCGGATGGCGCTGGCTTCACTGAAACCCGCAAGTGTGGCAGTGGTAGAGACTTTGATTGATGACCACGAAAACAACCTGAACCTGGAGGAGCTGCTTATAACTTATAAATCCAAGCTGGTCGGCATGAGATTAAAGGACTCCAGGATCAGGGACGACTACGGAATTATGGTGCTGGCTATCATGCGGGAAGGCCAGAATATCATCAATCCAGAGCCGTCAGAAGTTTTCAAGGTGGGAGATATCCTGGTGTTATTTGGAGCGGCGGAGCAGTTATACCTGCTGGAAAAGGTCGTTGCAGGGGAATAAGCAACTCCTTATTTTAATCTCGTTTCGTTTTAGTGATAAAAAGTGTGTTGGCAAGCCGAATGTATGTCAAAGCGCTCTAAACAAAAGAGCGCTTTATAATTTAAGCAGGCCCCGCCTGCAGCATAAAGGCCTGCTTAATTATTGTCAAAATATGTTGACGGGATTTTAAGACATATGGGTGTCCGCTTCACTTTTCATTGATTATATCCAGATAGTGTCTCTGTTTATATTTTTATACGCCAGCCTGATAATTTTTACCAAACCTAAACTCTGTTTGTTTAATGTCACCTATACCAGCCGCAGTACATAGGATAAAGAATTAAAAACCAAAAGAGGGATCCGGATGAGTTCATACCTTGAAGCTATCACTGCCCTGGGCAACGGCAGCCTGCACCCTGGTGGTTTCTCGCACACAGTAAAAATTCTAAACAGCCTTTCGATTAACAAAAGCAGTGTCGTTCTGGATATAGGCTGCGGCACTGGCAGGAGCGCCTGTTACCTGGCGAAAAAATACGGCGCGTATGTTTTTGGCCTGGATAATTCTGAAGAGATGATTGCCAAGGCCAGCAGGAGAGCATTCAGGGAGAAGACCGACGTTAATTTTATTCTAGGTGATGCGCTTAATATGCCCTTCGGCAGCTCAGTAGCCGATATCATCCTGATCGAATCACTGCTCATATTTTTACCGCCTGAACAAGCTCTGCGGGAGTGCTGCCGGGTTTTAAAAAAGGGAGGCGTTGTGGTTGATGTGGAATTAACAGCCTATGATACATTGCCTCCCAAAGCCAGGCAGCAAATCAAGGATATCTGCGGTGTGCCGCAGGTCCCTCTTTTAGGTGAATGGACAGACAAATTTGAAAAGGCTGGTTTTACGAGGGTTTTTGTGACTCAAAATAAATTGCCCGGCGTGCTGGATAATCTAAAAGAAATGCTTTATGTCGACCCGCACCGGGAAGTCTCGCCGGAGTTGAGAACAAACTGGGAGCTGAAATGTTTGCTGTTCAAATATAAGGTTCTCATGCTGGCTAATCGCAGCCACCTTGGATTGGGGACCTTTATATATACTAAGTGACTGAAAAATATTCACAACGTTAAGGCCGCTGTCGCTGCCGAAAATACTAGATAGATGATCCATAGGCAATTAAGAATATTCCTATAAAAATTATACCTGTTACAAAGTTAAAAAATAAGGCTTCGATCTCTCGAAGCCTTGATTTTACTGGTCGGAGCGACACGACTCGAACGTGCGGCCTCTACCACCCCAAGGTAGCGCTCTAGCCAAACTGAGCTACGCCCCGGCTAAAATGTTTTGTTTTGCATGTATAAAGAATTTTACCGTTTTCAGTGTTAAAAGTCAAGGAAAGAAGCAATTCTAATTTCAGTTGTTATCGACCATATTGAAATTGACTAAAGGAAGTCAGTAATATGGCCTTAACATATTATAGTAACAAAGCCATATTATATTCTGTATTGCAGGAATATGTTTAATAATGGCGAAATATGGATAAGAGGATATGCCAAATTAAGGCTATCGTGAATTGATTAAAGGTTTGTGATCATATGCAGCCGGACTGGATTGACTCTTTCCTTTTTCTTTTTTTGCTTTTGATCTTTATATACGTCCTGGCGGTAAATAACATTACTACACTGCATAAAGTTTATCTGGCCTTTCACTCCTTGATGATGATCTGGCCATTCAGTCACTTATTGATGCACATTGTTCCCGAATTACGTTTTCAGTGGTTTTTTTTAAATTTAGCTTTTGCCGGGCTTTGTTTTTTGGGGTTAGGCTGGCTTGTATTCGCGCTTGTTATTACCAAGAAAATAGATGAACAAAAGAGGTCAACACTTTACCTTTACGCCGTTCCGTCTATTCTCAGCGCTGTGCTGGTGACCACCAATCCCTGGCATTATTTATTTGCCATACCGTCCGGTTATAGTTGGACAATACGCATCTACGGGCCTTTATTTTGGGTTTTTGCCCTTTCTGGACTGTTTTACCTGATATTATCGACCAATTTAATGCTGCGCACTGCAAGGACGGTTGCTGAAAGCAACATTAAAAAACAACTGTCCTTATGCATCAGAGGGATTCTGCTCCTAATCTTTTTTTCTGTTTTTGATGTGCTGCTTAATGTGATTGTTTACCCTTATACCAGGGTGATCGTGCCGGGGTTAACCTCACTGGGCATAGCTGTTTCAGCTGTCTGTTTTGTAATTTCAATTCGCAAGTATGATCTTTTTAGAATCATTAACGCCGCCCAGCGTGAAGTAATGGACAATATTGACACAGGGATAGTTGTGCTGGACAGGGATAGACTTGTCCTTGATATTAACGCAAGCGCGGCAAAATTTCTCAACATCAAACCTGGACAGATTTTTAACGCCTCGAATGTTCTTGAGATTGGAGAGCTTTTTAATGACAAAGCTAAAAGCCTGCAAACCGAGATAAAACGGCATGACGGGCAAATCAGACATGTAACCGTCAATGTGTCACCGGTAACTGATGACAAAGATAAATTTCTGGGGAGGATCATCACATTTAATGATATAACAGAAATCCAAATCTTACTTGAACAAATTAGAGTCAATAATTTTGTTCTTCAGAAACAGAATCAAGAATTGCTGGCGGTACAGGAGGAACTGCACAAGGCCAATCAGAAATTAAGGCAAATGTCTATAACAGATGAACTGACTAACTGTTATAACAGGCGGTACATGCTGGGGCACATGACTGACGAGATTGCTGTCGCCTTCCGTTATAAGATACCCTTTTCTATCATGATTCTGGATATAGATAGATTTAAGCTTATTAACGACACGTACGGCCACCTTGTTGGCGATGATGTCCTCAGGGGCGTGGTAGGAGCGGTGAAAAAAAATCTTCGCCGGTCGGACGTTGTGTCCAGATTTGGCGGCGAAGAGTTTATAGTATATGCGCCGCACACTGACAGGCTGGGCGCGTTGTCTTTAGCGGAAAAGATCAGGTTAACCGTTGAAAACCATACAACCAGAATATATCAATATTGCCTGAGAGTTACGATTAGCATCGGCCTGATCAGCTTTAATGACTGGTCGGCAGAAACCCGCCCCGTAGAAAAAATTTTGGAGGATTTGCTGACGAAAGCGGACAAAGCTCTATACAGGGCTAAGGCAAACGGACGCAACTGCGTTGTTGCCGCCGACTAAATTTGAGAGCAATATACTAAATCTTAAATTGCAGGGACAGCACATTAAGTCTATCCACCATCCGCACCATCTTCTTAGCCAGCGAGTCAAGATACTGCAGGCTTTCCATCTGGAGTTTGGTGTCACTGCCGGCGCCTGAACTGCTGTTGATAGTCTTCAGCAGTTTATCTACGATACCGGCCTGGCTTTGCCTGATGTTATCCAGACTATTGGACTGCGCGTGAGCAGCCGTAGCCGCCTCTTCGATAATAACCTTGCTCTGGGACAGGGATAAGAGCACCTTTTCCATGAAATCCTTAACTTCCTTGATAGTGTCTTTCCCATCTGCCAGTATGCTGATATCATCTTCCAGTGAGGCTTCCGCGGCGCCGCATGTATTCTTGATGCCCGTCAGTTCCTCTGAAATTTGACTCAGGTGGTATGAGGACTCTTCCGAAATACGGCGGAGAGACTCCACTGTATCTGCCAGTTCCTTGTCACCGGACCGGGCTGCCAGCAGAGCTATCTGAACGGTGCACTCCTTGTTCTTTTCCAGCATGTTTGTCAAGCTGCCAATAGTTTGGTCGATTTGCGGGGTTTTATCCTCCAGCTGTTTGAATGTGTCCTTTATTCTTTCAAGCGATTTTTTGGTGTCTTCAATACTTGCAGTAATTTTGGATATGGCTGAAACACTGCTGCCGCCTAATTGCGTTGTTTTGTTTACCTCACTCAGCACCTGGAGAATGCAGTCCATCGTTTTTTGTGACTGCTCGAACAGGTTGTTCGATAATCCGGCTGCCTGCTTAATCAAGGCGACCTGTTCTTCAGTGCCCTGTTTCAACAGGTCGAATGTTTGTGACAGCCTGACGTTGGTGTTGTCCGAGGTGCGCAGGCGCCCCAGCATTTGCTCCGCCGATTTGTTAATGTCGTCAGCGCTTGTTTTTACGGATAAGATAAGGTTGGCCAGGTGGACGCTCATGGTATTGAAAGCGGTAGCGAGATCGCCGAGCTCATCCTTGTTGCGTATGGGCACTTTGTAAGTAAAATCACCGGTAGCCAGTCTTTCTGTGGCCGCGGACAGGTCAGACAACGGCTTCATGAGAATTTTTTTGGTAATTAACGATGACAGGAAAATACCGGCTATTACAGCGGCCAGACAGGTGAGTATGATGTTGAGCACGGTGTCCTGGGAAAACTTATCTAATTTCGCCAGACTGAGCCCTAAACGAAGGTAGCCCCGGGGTACGCCATCCATGCTGGTGGTAACAGGGGAGAAGAAGTCAAGCGCGTCTTGTTCGCCTTGTTCGTTTTTATGAAGCTTAACAGTCTCCACATTAGCGGCGAGAGCCTGTTTTGTTGTTTCGTCATTAATTAATGAGCCAACCTGTGCTTCATCGGTGCTGGCAATAACTTTGCCGTTGGCGTCAAGTAACATTACATAACTTATATCCTGGTAAGACCCGGCTTTTCTTAGCAGGATCTTCATAGTTTGTACATCCCCGTTCTGAAAATAACTGCCTGTGAATTGAAGCAGGGTATGTACTATAGTCCAGCCTTTCTCCTGGAATTCCTTTTCAAAAAATGCACGTTCTCTGACGAAAAATGATGTGCCTAACGCTGACATTAAAAAGGTTATCAACAAACATAAAGCTACCGCGATTTTTGTCGTTACAGAAAGTCTTTTTTTCTGGAGACCCAGACCCGGCAGTTTAATTTTCAATTCTTTTACCTCCCTGTTTATCCTTAATAATTTCCAGGTGGTGGCCCACGCTGGTCCTGGTAGAAGAGAGAGACCCGGCGGGTAGTTCAACCACCATGTAAGACTTTTTGATCACGGGGCTTATTTTAGATGGTTTCATGTTTTCAATGGTTTTTATAACAATTGAGTTGCGGTCAACGAAAAGGGCGTCTATAGGAAAATTCATAAAAAAAGTGTGAATTGAGCTGCAGGGGAAGAGGATCATAGCTCCTCCCTTGCTTAAATAGGGCCTGCCCATCAGGCCTTTCAACCGTTTCATAAAGGTGCCCGCCATCTCTACGTTGTTTGCCAGTATATTTCCATTTGTTTTATTAATAAGCTGCACAATTCCACCTCATTATTTTAGAAATACATCGGCGATTTGTATGACAGCAGGCCCTAAGAGAACGACGAAGATGGCCGGAAAGATAAACATAATCAACGGGATCAAAATTTTGACTGGAGCCTTCAAGGCTAACTCTTCCGCGCGCTGGCGGCGTTTTTGCCTGATCTGCTCGGATTGCAGCCGCAGGATGTTGCCGATGCTGATACCCAGTTGATCGGCCAGGATCACCGACCCGGTAAAGGTGGCCAAATCATCCGCCCCGGTCCGGTTCGACATGTCCCGCAGCGCTTCAGCCCGGGGTTTTCCCATTTTAACTTCCTGCAGTGCCGTCTTAAACTCTTCAGAAAGCACACTTTTAGTTTTTTCCACCACCTTCATCATGGCTCCGTCAAAGCCAAGTCCCGCTTCAACACTTACCGTCAGCAAATCAAGTACATCCGGCAGCCCTTTTTCAATATCCAGCTTTCTCGCCATGCTTTTTTTATTGATAACATACTCAGGCAGGACCCAGCCAAGACCGAGACCGGTCGCGCCCATCAGCGTCGTCTGGATGATGTCTTTAGCGAAGAGACCGCCAAGCATCCATAGAAGAAAAGCTATTCCGGCCGCGGCCAGGTATTTAACCACCAGGAGTTCCCTGGGCGCAATTTTTTCGCTGGCTCCCGCCATAATGATTTTTTGGTTAAGCTCAGTTTCTTTTTCGGCGGGCAGCATCCTGATCAAAAGATGCGAGGCTTTGGCCAGAACTGGCTTAACCACCCTGCGAAAAAAAGGAACTTTCAATTCCTGCTCACGTACCGTTACAGTACGGGTGCCGACAACTTCGCTGACTCTTTTTTCGAGTTCTTCCCGGCTTTTATTTTTGCGGTTGAAGTAGATGAGTAAGATCAGAATAACTTCCAGAAATACAGACGCTACAATAAATGTCAGCAAGAGCAGCCCCCCTTAAACCGTAATTTGGACGATTTTTTTGATAATCATCAGCCCCACGATTTGGGACATGATTGCGTAGCAAATCATAATAATACCTGCTTTGCTGGAAAACAGCAGTTTAATATATCCTGGGTTCAGGATGTAAATAATGATTGTCAGTACAATGGGCAGCAGTCCGATAATCAGGCCGGAGATTCTGCCCTGCGCGGTCAAGGTCCTGATTTCACCTTTAATCCTGATCCTTTCACGGATTGTGTTGGCGATATTGTCAAGCACCTCTGCCAGGTTGCCGCCAACCTGACGCTGAATCAAAACCGCTGTGACGACCAGCTCAAGGTCATCACTGCAGACACGGGCGACCATATTATTAAGGGCTTCTTCAGTGCGTGTGCCCCAGGTCATTTCCTGCAGCGCTGTGCCAAACTCTTTGGCGATCGGGTCAGGAATCTCTTTGCGCACCATATCCATGGCCTGCAGGAAGCTGAATCCTGAGCGGAGGGAATTAGCCATGATCACCAGGGCGTCGCCTATCTGCCCGTTGAATTTTGCCAGTCTTCTTGACTTTGCCGCGCGCAGGGTGAAATATGGCAGGTAGGCGCCTAATACAGCGGCAATAATGCCTAACATCAAACTTCCTGTAATTAAGGTGAATATCAGTCCTCCGCCTACTGTCAGAATAAGGATCAAGCCGAGAAATTCCTCTCCTTTTAGGGGTATATCTGCTCTTGCCAGTTCAGAGTCAACCTTTGCCGCAATTTTTCTGGCGGTAAAGAGCCTGCCGGCTAATTCCAAAACTTTATGTCCGTTCTGGTTTTTATTCTTTCTATTTTTTACCTTCTCCAGCATGCCGCGCATTCTGTCACTGAAAATGTAATCCATCCGGTTGGCAATTAATTTTTTTTCTCCGGCTTTCAGCTGGTGAAAACCAAGAAAAAGGAGTATTACCGTTAAGAATGTAAGTATAGATATGGTTGTGATACTCAAAGTTAAAACCTCCAAATCTTTTATAGGATTGAAGGATCAAATATTTCAAAGGGCAGGTTAATGCCGCATGCTTCAAGACGCCAGAGAAACTTAGGTCTGATCCCGGTTGCGATAAATTTGCCGGAATCGGCTCCTCTCTGGTTGTAGATATAAATATTCTGCAGGACGATTATGTCGCCCTCCATTCCCTGTACTTCGGTGATATGGGTGATTTTGCGTGAACCGTCCCGCATCCGGCTCTGGTGGATAATCAGATCTATGGCGGAGGAAATCTGTTCCCTGATCGCTTTGACCGGCAGTTCCATACCGGCCATCAGGACCATGGTTTCCAGTCGTGCCAGCATGTCCCGCGGTGAGTTGGCGTGCCCTGTGGTCAGTGACCCGTCATGGCCGGTATTCATCGCCTGCAGCATGTCCAGGGCTTCACCGCTGCGCACCTCACCGACCACGATCCGGTCAGGGCGCATCCGCAGGGCGTTGCGCACCAGGTCACGGATTGTGATCGCGCCCTTGCCTTCTATATTGGGCGGTCGGCTTTCGAGCGTTATTACGTGCTCCTGTCTCAGCTGTATTTCAGCAGCGTCCTCAATGGTGACAATCCGTTCGTCATCGGGTATAAACGAAGAAAGCACGTTAAGAGTTGTTGTTTTACCGCTGCCTGTCCCCCCGGAAACTAAAACGTTTAACCTCGACTTAACACACGCTTCAAGAAAATCAGCTATCTGAGGGGTCAGGGTACCCAAATTGATCAGGTCGTCAACACTGAGAGGGTCTTTGAAAAACTTACGTATGGTTATGGTCGGGCCGTTAAGGGCCAGAGGCGGTATAATAGCGTTTACCCTGGACCCGTCTGGCAGGCGGGCGTCAACCATGGGCATGCTCTCATCGATGCGCCTGCCCAGCGGCGTCACGATTTTGTCAATGATATGCATGACGTGGTTGTTATCGCGAAAATGAACATCGGTTTTGATGATTTTACCGTTTTTCTCAACATATACATCGGCGGGGCCATTTACCATCACCTCAGTAATTTCCGCGTCTCTAAGCAGGGAAGTAATTGGCCCGAAAGCGATGGAATCATCTGAAATTTCCTTGGCGATGCGCAGGCGGTCGGCGCGGGGGATGGGCTCTCCGTCCGCGTCTAAAATCCTGATGACCATTTCTTCTATTTTAGCTCCAAGAATATCCTGGTTTTCTTCTTCAATGGCAATATCTTTTAATTCATCAATAATCTTTTTATGGACATTGTTTTTCAGCTGCTCATAAGGGTCTTTTTTGGCGGCAGTTAAACTTCTGGGGGAGCTTTCGCCCATAACCGGGCCGCCCGTTTTATTTTTTTCCAATCTTGCCAATAAAGACATTCTCTATCACCTCTTATAAGCTGAAGAGTTTACCTATGAAGGATCTTTTTGAAACAACACTGGCTGCAGACCCGGAAGATAATTTCTCAAATTCTCCGGCTAAAAGTTTAATTGACTGGGATAGTTTGCAATTGGATTGAGTCATAACAAAAGGATGCCCTTTATTTATTGAAGACAGGACAGTCTTTTCATCATACGGCAGGAGAGCTGCGGGAGAGGCGTTAAAGCTTTTTTCCAGGTCTGAGATCTTAATCCCGTAGTCCAGTGTGGACTGATTTAAAACAAACTTTACTTTGCCTGACAGGTTCAGAGACTCCAGTACCTCCATATCAGTCTTGGTGTGTCTTATGGCCGGCAGGTCCCTGGTGCAGGTCAACAAGATATCATCAGCCGCTTCCATGGCCACCAGGTTTAAGTCGTTAAAGAGCGGGGAAGTGTCAATTACCACATACTCATAATTATTTTTTAGCAGCTTCAAAATCCCTTCAACATGCTCTGCCGTAACAACTTCAGCCTGCTCCGGGCGAAGGGGCGCGGGAAGAACTTTCAGGCCGGACAGGTGCGGGACAAGGTAGGTGTTGACCAGCGAATATTCCATTCTGTCTTCTTCCTGGACCAGTTCGGCAATGCTGCCTCTGGGGGAGAGGTTGAGCATCACCGACACGTCGCCTCCCTGCAGGTTCAAATCCACCAGCGCCACTTTTTTTCTGTAGTCCTGCCCCAGGCATACCGCCAGGTTGCACGCTAAGGTGGTTTTGCCGACACCGCCTTTACTTGAAAAAACAACGATCATCCTGCGACTCTGAGGCGGTTCAGGCGCTGTCAGCGCCGTAGGCGGCAGGGGGGTGTGGGCTGAGCGTATTTTGTAGGATTTGCTGACCCGCCGGATAGTCTCGGCCAGGTCGCTGCCGCTGAAAGGTTTCACCAGGTAATCCCTGGCTCCGGCAGCCATGGCCTTTCTAAGATATTCAGGCTCTCCCTGGATGGAGATGATGACGATGGCAGTGTCAGGCATCTTGTTGACAATAACCTCCGACGCCATGATCCCGTCCATACCGGGCAAGTTGATATCCATCAGCACCACGTCCGGTTTAAGGTTTTCGGCCAGTTGCACTGCCTCTTTGCCATCAGAGGCTTCACCCACGACATTAATGTCTTCCTCAAAATAAAGCAGTCGTTTAATATCCTCGCGCATATTGGCAATATCATCGACAACAAGCACATTGGTCCGGCTCATTTTGCAACCTCCTTAGAACTAGCGGATTAACTGATTACCTCTTATTGACGGCACGTAAATAACATTCTGGTCGGCAGCCGGCCTGAGTGCCAGCCTGATGGTTCCTTTTTCCGAACACAGCACCAGCGGCTCGGCTTGTTCCGGTGTCACTGAAAGGGTAATAGTATGCGCTGAATTGCTGGCTTTTTTGCTGTCCTGGCTGGTCAAAGCATCCGGCGAGGCAGACTGGTCAATAGATAGTACGTCAACATTTTGTATCAGGATGGAAGTATAGCTGACCTTTTCCTGACCGGTTGCTCCCTGCAGGTCGAAAGTACCCAGGACATCCACCCGGTCGCCAACTTTAACCAGCCCGGCGACTCCTGATACTTCGTCCACCGCGACAGACACTGCCCGTTTGCCCTGTGGTATCTGAAAAGACAGGCCTTCGGATGAACTCCTCTCAGTAGCCAGTCTTTCCCGCAAAACCTGTTCACCCGGCAGAATTTCCGATTTTGTTGTTTTGCCCAAAACTTCTTTCGTATCCACTACCGCTAGATCGTTCAGTGATATGGCAGGGATATCTTTCATCTCGACCATTTGGGCTGTAATTTGAGTTTTGGCCGGTATGCGCTGGCGGGCTACGACCACACTGACGAAATCACTGTTTACCTGGTAAGTTTTTCTGGTGTTGTCCAGAAAGAGATAAATACCGGCAGCCGCAGCCAGCCCAATAATTATGGCCAGAATCAAAAGCAACTTGTTTTTCATTTTCTTCTTCCCACCTTATTATTACTCAATTAAGCTTGCTCCGTTGAGACCGTAGTCGGTCTGGTAATTACTCGTGCCACCGTTGGCCACCATCCTGATAAAGTAACCGTCAATATAGTTTTCGTTGCCCTGACCGCTGACACTCACCACCAGGAATGCGGCGAAACCAACCACTCTGATTCTCTTGACCTGGCCCTGGTCGATAACAACCGGGTCATAAACAGGCACGATTAAAATCCTTTTGCACCCGGGGTCAAAAGAAGATGGGGTGCAGGGAGGGCTGTGGGTGCACTGGCTCATGCGGTATTCTATCGCCCGCAGGGTTGGGTTGGACATGTTGCCTGTCTCTGTGTCAACCTCGTTTCCAACTGCCAGCAGGCCGTCGTAGCCGTATTTCAGGTTGTCCTCATAATTTCTCGCACCGGTACCCCCCAGGGATAAAGCTCCGTAGTTGCCGGAACCTAGCGGGGGAGGGTTGGGGCTGTTGGACCCTTGCTTTAATACATACAGGGTATTGAAATTAAAAGTTTGGTTTGGCACAGCCAAAGGCGCCGCTCCGACAAAGGAGGTTAGTCCGGCAACCTTGGCCACGGCCCGCGCGCTGACAGTGGAAGAGCCAAAACCAAGTATCCTGGCGAAAAAGAAGTTAACCGGTCTTGATGCTGTAACAACAATTTTACAGTTGGCATGACCGTTGTCTGATTGTATTGTTGAGACCGCATTATCACACCCGTTGCTTAGAGCATAAGTGCTCGCGACCTCTCTGGCCCTGGTGGGGCTTGTAGGCAATTCCTGCACACCTGCCAGGGCTGCCGCGTCAATAGCGTTGGTTAGTCTCCACTTGTCCAGGGTCAGCATACCAATATCTATGACCAGTGCGGCAAAGCCAATCAGAGAAACCAGAGAAATGGCTACTATTACCATTGATGACCCGCGCTGGTTATTTTTTAGTTCTTTAAGCAGGTTTATGATTGTTTTCATTTTTTCCTCCGTCATTCCACCCGCATTGTTGTTGTCGCGGTTAGAGGGAAGGGGTTGGGTACAACAACGTTGGGTATCGGTGCTACCAGAATAACCGAGTAGTTAACCTGGACTGATAAAGGAGCGCCTCTGGGGCGTGAGCCCTGGCTGGGTGTAATTATAATTTGTGAATCTGTTAAAGACAAAGTTGTTGCCGCGTTCTTAACCTTGGTTTTGATGCCGTAGTCATCTGTGCCTACCACTCCGGCCCGGGCGCCTTCCCTGGAAGCGTTGGTGATAATCATGTAGGAGTATAAAATCCTGCCGAACTCCATAGTGGCCAATATAATCATGATTAAAATGGGGAGTATCAGTGCGAGTTCTACCAGCGCCTGGCCTTTCTTGTTTTTTATCAGTTTTCTAACAAGCCGCAAAAGAATCACCTCACAAAGTAAGCAGCGGCTGCGGCGCCGACAGCTATGGCGGCGCTGTAGGGGATTGTACAATTAATATTAATGGTCTCGTCATTTTCTGTATTGTTTAAAATGAATCCGTGACGGATCAGAAATGGCGCAAGAAGCTTTTTGAATATAAACAGCATTTTTTTATTTTTAAAAAGGCAAAATACCGCCATGATGCCACCTGCAATAGCTCCAGCCAGAAAAGTCACAAAGATGAAGTTACAGCCTTTGAAGGCGCCAATCACTCCAAGGAATTTTACATCACCCGCGCCGATTCCACCCATGAAATAAGGAATTAGCAGTAGCGCCGTTCCTATGAATAAACCTTTGACGCTAAAAAACCCACCGCTTATACCGGCAGTGTAGATATGATAAGTAAGTGCGATAATGGCAGCAGGGAAAAGCACTTTATTATAAATTTTTCTTTTTGAGAGATCGGTGAAAACGCAAATTGCAATTAAGATGATTAGAACAGTATTAATTATCATAAATTTAACCTCTTTTTACAGGTGGACCCCACTCAGTGGCATGAGCAGGGTCCATATCGCATATTTAAGGTTACTGAAAAATTTTGGCTTATTGTCCAGTGCCGCCGCTGCTGCTGCCACCGAGCGCTGCCGTTACTCTGCTAAAAGTCCCCTGCAATCCAGTGTTTAAAGCCGTTAGTGCAGTGATTAGCACTACCGCCACCAGCGCAAGAATTAAGCCATATTCCGCCATACCCTGACCGGATTCTTCTGAAAGAAAACTCTTAATTGCATTTAACATTGATTAGACCACCTTTCATTTGTTTTTTATTTTAAAACATTTTAATCACTGAACAGGTTCGCAGCTCTTTGATAAGCGCCCATGATACCCTGAACAACCTGACTTAGCGCGCCAATTAAAACTAAGGCCACAAATGCCAGAATCAGGCTGTATTCAGTCAATCCCTGCCCGGACTCTTCGATATAAAATCTTTTAATTATACCCGCCATTCATCAACCACCTCTCGGGTTGATTTTAAATCCAGGTAACTGCTGTATTTTATAATAGCATCCTGTCGAAATTTGCACATGATGCACTGGTCTCATTTTAGTACAGTCAAGTGTCCCTGGTTGTTTTAGGACTATAGTCCTATGAAAATAAAAAAACCCGCCGTAGCGGGTTTGGGGCTGGTGCTATAAATCCACTATTTTGCTTTTTACGGCGTGGATAGCGGCCTGCGTCCGGTCGCCTACGCCAAGTTTTTGAAAGATGCTGGTCAGGTGGTTTTTGACGGTCTTTTCACTTATGAACAGTTTCTTGGCAATGGACCTGTTGTTTTCACCGTTTGCCACCAGGCGGAGCACATCAATTTCCCGCTTGGTCAAACCCTGGGTATTTGAATTGCGGGGAGAGAGTGAATAAAGCCTGTTAAATTCCGCAAAAATCCGTGATGTCATTGAAGAAGGAATGAATGACTCACCGTTGGCAACTCCCAGAATGGTCTGAATCAAAAGGCCGGGCCTGATATCCTTTAAAATGTAACCGGAGACGCCGGCTTTGATCAGTTCAAAAAGGTATTCTTCCTGGTCGTGAATGGTTAAGGCGATAATACCAATTTCCGGTCTCTCTCTTTTTATGGCCCTGGTAGCCTCTATCCCGTTCGCCACAGGCATGTTTATGTCCATCAGGATGATATCAGGGTTTAGAGAAAAAGCCAGGTGGATGGCCTGATCACCGTTTTCGGCCTCTCCCACGACTGCGATTCTCTCTTCTGTTGACAAGATCTTGCGCAGTCCTTCCCGCATGAGGGCATGGTCGTCGGCAATCAGAACCTTTACCATCTTCAATTTGTTTCCCCCCTTGTATAATACGCGTATATTTTAATCCTCTACAGGTACAGATAAATTTATAGAAGTGCCCTGTCCCGGGGCCGTAACTATGTTTATTTCACCGTTGAGCAGCTGGACTCTTTCTCTCATGCCAATCAGCCCGTAACCCTCACGGTCCTTGTCGGACATCACTTTTTCCAGGTCAAAGCCTACACCGTCGTCCTTTACATGAACATTTATTTTATTGCGGAGAAGTTCAATTTTAACAACCGCGTTTTGAGCCCGGGCATGTTTATGGACGTTGCTGACCAACTCCTGAACTATTCTGAAAAGAGCGACCTCTATAGAACTATCCAGGCGTCTTTGCTGGCCGAAACAAAGAAATTCAACCTGCAGGCCGTACTGTTCCTTGTAGTTGCTCAGATACCTTTTAATGGCGGGAGCAAGTCCAAGGTCGTCCAGCACCATTGGCCTCAGGTCAAAAATTATCTTGCGTACATCCATCAAAGAAAGCCGAACCAGGTTTTGCAGTGAGACAAGTTCACCGTGTACCTGCTCAGGGCTCATGTTAAGAAGTTTTATACAGTACTCTGTCCGCATGACTATATTAGCCATGGACTGAGCAGGACCGTCGTGTATTTCCCGGGCTATCCTCTTGCGCTCTTCTTCTTGAGCCCTGATGATGCTTATAGCCATGTCCTGGGCCTGTTGGAGTTCGTTAATCTTCGTATTCAAATCCCGCAGCCCGCCGCTAAGGAAGTTAAAGACGACACCCATCTGGGAAACAAGTCTTTCCGCTCTTTGCGCTGTATTTTTAAGCCGCCGCAGGCTTACCTCAAGATGGTCCCTGCGGTATCGTAAAAGCTTTTCTCTTTCTTTCAGCCTGATCAGTTCCGCCTGAAACTGGTAAGCGGTATCATAAGCTTCCTTAATATCTCTTTCGGTATATTGACGAAAATCTTTACTGACTTCCACTAATCTTAAGCGTGCCTTTTTTTCATCCCGGGACAGCTTGTCGACTTTTTTAATGATATCGGAAACTTCGTTTTTTACTTCAGCCAGTTCTTGATCAACCCTGGCCTGCTCGGCCAGGGTGTTTTCCACTATGTCATAAATCTGGATTTTACTGCGTTCTATGGATTCCAGGGTTTCTTTGATAATCCTGTCGAGGTCCTTTGTGTCCAACTAATTCACCTTCTTAAATGTTTATACGAAACCTGGTCCTGTTTTTTGTCCCTAAGAATAAATATCGTAATAATTTGCTTTTTTTTGATACCTACATAATTTGTGCCTTTTCAGCCAAACTATAACTGCTATAAATATAACAGGGGGGTGTTGTTCCTTGCCAATAGCAGTAGATCAAGAACTTTGTATCAGCTGTGGCGCGTGCATTGATACTTGTCCGGAAGTTTTTGACTGGAATGAGGACGATAAGGCACACAATATAGTTGATGAAGTACCTGCGGATATGGAAGACCAGGCCCGTGAAGCCGCTGAAGGCTGTCCAACCAATGCCATTACTTTGGATTAAGCCGGGTTAAAAGGCGGAGGTGTCAGGTGAAAAAAAAGGGGAAAACAAACTTAATATTAACGCAAACCCTGCCGGCGCCCTGGAAATACAGGAATTTAAAAACAGGATGGCGCATTTTCGCAAGGGGATTACATTTAAAAGGTACCAAAAAAAGGATTTATCCTGATATATTGCCATAATATGGTAAAGCTGCGCCCTGCCCCTTAGATCAAAATGGTTCAGGGCTTTTTTTATGAGTGTCTGGGCCTGGCCATACTGGACGAACCGGTGCTGTTTATAAAACCTTCTTCCGCTGTAATTGGGCCGGGGGAAAATATTATTTGCCCGTCCTGCAGCAGCAGGGTGGATTATGATGCCGAGCTGGCGGTGGTAATAAGAAAGACCTGCCGCAATATTAATGAAAATGAAGCAGATGCATACATTTTTGGTTATACCTGTGGTAATGATATAACCGCAAGGGATCTTCAGGAAAAAGACGGCCAGTGGACAAGATCAAAATCATTTGACACGTTTTTGCCCCTGGGACCGTATATTGTAAGGGATCTCGATCTAGCGAACCTGGCTGTTTCACTGCGTTTAAACGGTAAACTTAAACAGTGTTCTTCCACCAGCCGTCTGATTTTCAGTGTGCCGGAACTGGTAAGTTTATCTCAGGAATTATGACCCTTTTCCCAGGCGATGTGATTATGACTGGTACTCCAAGCGGTGTTGGACCTGTTGTGGCGGGAGATGAAGTTGAGGTGGAAATCGAAGGGATTGGTGTCCTAAACAACGGGGTCAGAAGTAATATGAGGCGGTTTTAGCCCTAATTCTTGAAATAAGAGACAATTTCAAAGATTATGGCTCTTAGCCTCAAAATTTTGTTGACAAGATTAGATATTATCCTGAGTTTTGCAGTAAAAACAAGTTATAAAGCTCTGCAAGTACAGCATTTATGCGGACTTCAGAGCTTAACTTTTTGGTATATTAATGTTGTATATTCAGACCTTATTTGTGGTATTGCAAAATTT
>NZ_QFFZ01000188.1 GCF_004369225.1 Pelotomaculum propionicicum | reverse complement strand
TGTTTTACCGGAAAGACATAATCGGCCTTTTTATCTTCCACGATGAACCGGGCATGCTCCACCTGGGTGTGCATGGCATCGGCGGTGACGACCCTGCCTTCCAGGTCCAGCGGTTCCAAAAGGGGCTTGAATGCCGTGATTTCGTTGCTCTTTTTGTCCACCTGTCGCTGGCCGATGACTATTTTCTCATGCTGCAGGAAGGCCGACACCAGGTGAACCGGTTTACCATCCGTTCCGGAGGAGCCACGCAGCGTCTTGCCGTCAACAGCCACCGCCCGGTCCTGTGATTGGGAC
>NZ_QFFZ01000187.1 GCF_004369225.1 Pelotomaculum propionicicum | reverse complement strand
GCGCTACTAGAACTTTCCTCTGCAACTCGCCTTAGCTTTCGCCTCTGACGTGTCGCTTTGTCTCGCTTCTAAACAAGACTGGCTCTAGTTACTCTTGTTCTCCTATGCTGTGCAGTTTTCAAAGAACATTTTGGTCGTTGGTGGTTGGCCTTTGGTCGTTGGGTCTACCACTAACTACCATGATGAGACTTTTAATGAGAGGCGCGTTTGCCTCTCACGGTCTCTCAAAACTAAACAGTGGCGTTTCGGTAGCCGGTTGTCGGTTGTCAGTAGTCGGATTGTTTGTTGGAATTCGCCTCTGGCGAATTCCTTCTTAAAATCTGACTACCCACTACCCACTAC
>NZ_QFFZ01000186.1 GCF_004369225.1 Pelotomaculum propionicicum | reverse complement strand
TTGGGAGAAACCGCGGGACGGGGACGAATGGATCGGTATACCCAATATTTATCTTGCCCCAAGCATATTTACGTGTATCCGCTTCGCCGGGACTTCCGGGCGATTTTATGCGGGGAAAGCAGGGGCGTCCAATGAGCGAATCCATACGGCCGACGGTCGCCGATTTAACACGCCCTGAGCGAAGAAGAGAACAACGGGAGTTGAAGGAACAGCGAAAAAAACAGGGGACGCCTGCGATGACGCTTCCCAACCGCAAGAGCGGCTTGAAAACGGTGGATGAAGAGAAAACGGTCATTCAACGAATAACTGAAGAGAAGCTGAAAGTGTATGGACAACTGCTGCCGGGGTTGCTGAAG
>NZ_QFFZ01000185.1 GCF_004369225.1 Pelotomaculum propionicicum | reverse complement strand
CAGGTGAAACCTGTTTCGGGTCAGCCTTTGCAGCGCAAGGAAACGCTCATCCATAAAAACCTCCTGGGGAAGGCGACCAAAGCGTAACTTGTCTGCAATAACCCAGGCGTCTATATCATCATTTTTTTCCATCACCATAAAGCCGGGGGCACAACCAGCGGTTAGAAAAAACACGGCGGGCCAAGGGTAACAGGCTTAACGGAGTAGTAGCCTAAAAAGGCCCCACGAGGAGGGGAAGAAATATCCCTATACCAAGCTTGTTATGCCCATTGTCCCGTAAAGTGACGCCCATGTCCAGACTCTGCCCGGTAAAAACTCAACTAAAAAAGGCAATAGAAAACCGGCCCCGGCGGGGCGGCTGCTAAAAATCGACCTGCACCCCGGGCCGGTAATAAATGACCATTA
>NZ_QFFZ01000184.1 GCF_004369225.1 Pelotomaculum propionicicum | reverse complement strand
CCAATGCGCCCAGTAAGTGCTCATAACGTTTTTAACCCGGCCCAACCATGCCGGCATGCGGTAGCGGAAGTGTCTCCTTGACTTTTGCTTCGGCGGAGCCAGTAAAATCTCCAGCTCTTTGGATGATAAGGCGCCCTGACCGGCGCCCAGAATCTTTTGTGTTTGCATAAACTAGCGCCTCGCTTTCCAACTCACTATCTAACGAATGTAAAGGCTCCTGATAAATGCCTTTTCCTTTTCTTTACGAGCAATCTCCTCGGGTGTCTTACCCTTCAATTTCTTGTTTTGCTGCAGGACATATTTCGCCCACAGTCCTTCCACCCGCGCCAGGTGGTCGACCTTATCGCACCAGAATTCATCCGCAAAGGCCCAATCCATACATGCCTGCCACTGGGCCACGGTGGGGGCGTTCTCGCCGGCCAGCAT
>NZ_QFFZ01000183.1 GCF_004369225.1 Pelotomaculum propionicicum | reverse complement strand
AAAGTGACGCCCATGTCCAGACTCTGCCCGGTAAAAACTCAACTAAAAAAGGCAATAGAAAACCGGCCCCGGCGGGGCGGCTGCTAAAAATCGACCTGCACCCCGGGCCGGTAATAAATGACCATTATCATAACAATCCACCCCCAATAAAATTCTAAGGACTTAGCGTCCAGTCGCAACTCTGACGATTAGAGGTTGGATTGTGAATAGTTCTAATATTTTAACGAGTTGGTTTTATGGTCTATAATATCACCACCATATATAAGGTACTATTGGCCAACTACCTTCAAAATAGCAATCCCACAATACAGTATTCGCGCGCATGACCGGTACCGTTACCGTACTTGCTGTGGAATCTGGTACTTGATTTTATTGGCTTCGGTACCCGTAATTTAAGGGAACCGGTTCCCAAACTACCATCCATCATCCATAT
>NZ_QFFZ01000182.1 GCF_004369225.1 Pelotomaculum propionicicum | reverse complement strand
ATTATACCATTGTTATATGTGCGTTTCAAATTATGTATCGGCAGGCTAAAAGCCGCATAATAAAACACTGACCGGGAAAACTTACCGGTCAGCTAAACGTTAAGCTCAAAACACTATTCAAAACCGCATGATATTTTTTAAAACCAGACCCAGGTGTTAAGGCCAAGCAATTCTATAAATATCTCTACCAGTTCGGGATCAAACTGGATCCCCGAGAACTTCTTGATCTCTGCAATTGCCTCTTTATGGGACAAGGCCTTGCGGTAGGGGCGGTCGCTGGTCATGGCATCGTAAGCGTCGGCAATAGACAGGATCCTGCACTCCAGCGGGATGTCGTTTCCTTTTAGTTTAAGCGGGTACCCGTCACCGTTCCACCATTCATGGTGTTTAAGGATAAACTCGGCAATCGGTTCCAGATCGGGTGCCGACATAGCGATGCGGTGGCCTA
>NZ_QFFZ01000181.1 GCF_004369225.1 Pelotomaculum propionicicum | reverse complement strand
ATAACCCTGGGGTCTCCCACTCGATGCTCTACAAATTTTAGCATCCATGCATGGTCGAGACTCCCGAAGAAATTCTTCAGGTCTGCTTCTAACACCCAACTGACTTTCTCTCCGGCAATAATCTCATTTAGTGTCGCAAGGGCATTATGAGCTCCCCGTTTGGGTCTTCCTCCAAATGAACAGTTGAGAAAGTCCTGCTCATATATCGCCGATAATACCTCAGCCGTGCTTCGTTGCAGTGCTCTATCTACCACTGTAGGAACTCCAATCGGGCGTTTTTCTGATTTGCCTGGTTTTGGTATCCAGACTCTTCTAACCGCCGGAGGCTTATAGCTCTTACGATGAATTGAATTCATAAGTTTCTCAATCCATAGGTTAAAATCTTTCAGCGCTCCACCGACCGTCTCATTGTCTATACCGGGTGCAGTGCACTTTGACATCCGGGCTAGATTTTCCCATATAA
>NZ_QFFZ01000180.1 GCF_004369225.1 Pelotomaculum propionicicum | reverse complement strand
GGCCGGGAAAGTCGGCCGCTGATGCACTTGCCATCACCCGGCAGCGATGCTGGCGGTACAATTGGGTACTGGAGTTTGACATCAAGGGCCTGTTTGATAACATTGATCATGAACTGTTAATGAAGGCAGTCCAAAAACACACAGACATTCCATGGGTCATCCTCTACATCCAAAGATGGCTCAAGGCGCCTTTTCAGATGCCGGATGGCACTGTTAAGGAACGGACAAAAGGAACTCCGCAGGGAGGTTTATGCAAAGCTTCGCATAATGAATAGTAAATTATCCAAAGTCAATAAAACAAAAAATAGCTCTACGAAAACGTGAGCTGACTTTGGATAATTTCATTGGACTAAACCGCTGACGGCTAGTTTCTATGGGGAAATTAAAAAATTCATCTTACAATTGAATGACAAATATTGACATGGCAAGGTCGTTAATGCGCAAAGGTGGTTTCAAAGGAATAACAATTAC
>NZ_QFFZ01000179.1 GCF_004369225.1 Pelotomaculum propionicicum | reverse complement strand
GGCCGGGAAAGTCGGCCGCTGATGCACTTGCCATCACCCGGCAGCGATGCTGGCGGTACAATTGGGTACTGGAGTTTGACATCAAGGGCCTGTTTGATAACATTGATCATGAACTGTTAATGAAGGCTGTCCGTAGGCATACCGACAATCCGTGGGTCATCTTCTATATTCAGAGATGGCTTAAAGCCCCCTTTCAGATGCCAGACGGCACGGTCAAGGAACGGACAAAGGGCACCCCTCAGGGCGGTGTCATCAGTCCGGTTCTGGCTAATCTGTTTCTCCACTATGCGTTTGATGCGTGGATGGTCCGGAATCATCCAGACAAGCCATTCGCTCGATATGCCGATGATGGTGCGCCACGAAGGCGCAGGGCTGCATGAGAGCCCTAAAGCCATGCTTAATCGAAGATGAGGGAAGGCCCCTCGGAGCCGCCATGCAGGTGGAGGCTTCAAACCACCGTAAGCTGCTGTGGACAAAA
>NZ_QFFZ01000018.1 GCF_004369225.1 Pelotomaculum propionicicum | reverse complement strand
GGCTACGATATGGCCCGCCAACTCGGCCACACCATCATCGAGCCCCGGCCCGCGCTGACGCCTCTGGTGGCTTCAGACCAGTGGGTTAAGCCGCTACAGGGGGTAAGTCTGGAAAACATAAAAATTCAGGCGCTGCCGGATCCCCGCCTTGAGCAGACAGGAGAACTTCTTTTCACCCATTTTGGCATCTCGGGCCCGGCAGTCTTAAACCTCAGCAGTTGGCTCGGCAGCCGCACCGGTTACCCGGTCAAGGTGAAAATTGATTTATTCCCGTCTTTATCAAATGAACAGCTGGCGGAGCGCCTGCGCCTCTGTTTCCGCCAAAACGCGGGTAAGCTTTTGAAGAATTCCCTGAGTGAGCTGCTGCCGCGCAGGATGATCCAGGCCGTCCTGAGTATAGCCGAAGTAAGCCCGGACAAGCAGGTCGACCAGCTCAGCCGGGCAGAGCTGCTCCGTTTAACACATACTCTTAAAAACATCATCCTGCACATAAAAGGGACCCGCCCCCTAAACGAGTCCATTGTTACCGGGGGAGGTGTGAGCACCGCTGAGATTAACCCCACGACCATGGAATCAAAGATAGTCAAAGGTCTGTACTTTGCTGGTGAAATAATTGATGTGGATGCTCTGACCGGAGGCTACAATTTGCAGATCGCCTTTGCCACCGGCTATTTGAGCGGCGCCGGCGCTGCCTCTATTTCATAAATTTTTTAAAAATTTGCATGGCATAGCGCCAGCATTTTTTGTTTATACTGAAGAAAGAGGCATACGTTAAAAAAGGGGGATTCATTCGATGGCCCAGACCATTTCCATCGGCGCCACGCAGCATATTGATCTGCTCAAGGCTAAACTGGGCCGGGAATTGAAGCTTTTCAACACAGACGGTTTAAAGGTGGAGCTCGAGGAAAGCCCGGCCGGAAAATTTACTTTTCTGGCCTTTAGTGTTTCTAACTGCGGTCCCCACAGAATCAGCCAGGAAGAAGTACAGTCGGTCTTCAAACACTACCTTGCCGACATTATCTCAGATATTATTTTAACCCACTGGGAGGACATTTTACTCAAGGACATCATCAGGGAAAATTACTATTATTTTAATGAAGAGGAAAAGAAATTAATTTACGACTACGCCTTGCGTCATATCAACCGCGAGGGACAGGAGAGCGGGCCAACCATCTACTGGGCCAACCGGAAAAGCAGGATCCTGCATAAGCTGATCGATTTCCTGCATTACAACAACCGTATTATAATAGAAGGTTTTATCAGATTCAGGCTTAAAGAGTATGTGAGCGAACTAAAAGAAGCAGCTGATAAAGCGGTGGACGATTTTTTGATTGAGAGGGAGTACCAGGAATTTGTCCAGCTTTTGAAGTATTTTGTGGAAATCCAGGAGCCGAAGGTTGAAGTGGTGCACGTGTTGATCAGGGGAAACGGGGTTTTTAGGCTTTATGACGGGAACATGCAGCCCATCAGAAGTGACTATATGGAAGGATTTATGATCGACCTGTCGGACAACGAGATCAATTATGAAGACCTTCTAATCAGCGCTCTGATTACCATCGCCCCCAGGGAGATCACCCTGCATTGCAAAAGCAGCAACGGCATGTCCACCACCCTGGACACGATCAGGAACGTTTTTACCGGGCGGGTTAAAGAATGTACCGGCTGCCCCATGTGCGGCACAGGCAGGAGGTCTTAGATTGTTGACAAATTTTTGTCTAATAACTATAATACCGATATAATAATGTAAAGGCTATGAAAAGGAAAGCAGGTCCAAACCCGGCCTGCAGAGAGAAGGCGCCGTGGCTGAAAGCGCCTTTAGCTGCCGGGGGACTGAAAACCGCCTTGGAGCAGCCGGCTGAAATGAGAGTATGCCGGGCCGGGTAGCAGACGTTAACTGCCGCGAGCGAGGAAGGCAATTCTTCCTAACCAGGGTGGAACCGCGGGAAACCCCGTCCCTGACTGTAATCCAACAGTCAGGGACGTTTCTTTTTTAAGCCGTGGGATATGAGAAGTGAGACGTGGGAAAATGAAAATGTCGTAAGCCATAAGACGTAGGTCGTAAGTGTGAAAGTAATTCTTTTGGGTTAATACCTGTTAGGAATCAGGATATACCTACGCCCTACGGCTTACGGCCTACGACCTAAATTGTAGGTGCGGCTTCAGCCGCACATGTTCGGACAAATCCGAACCTACAAGTTTTGCGACAAGAGTGCGACAAGAGAAGAAGGAAATCGCAAGTTGAATGTAGAACATTCTGTAACAAAAACTTCATTTACATCTTCTCACTTAATCATCACAAAAATCCGCGACTTCCATCTTCTCAGGCAATCAAAAATTTTGCGCCACTTAGTATAATTAACAGACTTTACTCTTATTGATCAGGTATTGCTCTCACTGATCATGTAGTTGTATTTGGCGCAAAACTTCCGATTGCCTAGTCAGAACCGTCCCCTTGTCTCACCCTTGTCTCATGTGTGCATTACTGAAAGGATGTGTTTTTTTATGGATGAGAACAACAAAATCAAGGTGACCCTGCCGGACGGCGGCGTTAGGGAATACCCGGCAGGCATCGCGCTGATGGATATAGCCAAAGATATCAGCCCGCGCCTGGCTAGAGAAGCCCTGGTCGCCAAAGTGAACGGCCAACTGACCGACCTGGCGCGGCCGCTGGAGCGGGACGCAGCGGTGGCATTCCTGACTTTTGAGGACGAAGAGGGCAAGCAGGTCTACCGCCACAGCACCGCCCATGTGATGGCCCAGGCCTGCCAGAAGCTTTTCCCCGGCGTCAAGTTCGCCATAGGACCCGCCATAGCCGACGGTTTTTATTACGACTTTGACACCACCGAGCCTTTTACCACCGATGATTTGGGCGTAATTGAAAAAGAAATGGAGGCCATCATCAAGGCCGACCTGCCCTTTGAACGCTTCGAGTACACCCGCCCGGACGCATTGGACCTTTTCGGCAAAGCCGGCCAGGACTACAAGGTGGAATTAATCGAGGACCTGCCCGTGGACGCGCCGCTGTCCGTTTACCGCCAGGGCGACTTCACCGACCTGTGCATGGGCCCGCACGTTCCATCCACCGGCCGCCTGAAGTCGGTCAAGCTTTTGAACGTGGCCGGCGCTTACTGGCGCGGCAGCGAAAAGAACAAGATGCTGCAGCGGATTTACGGGACGTCCTTTCCTAAAAAGTCTATGCTGGACGAGTATCTTTTCCGGATTGAGGAGGCCAAGCGGCGCGACCACCGCAAGCTAGGGGCGGAGCTCGAACTTTTCAGCATCCAGGACGAGGGTCCGGGCTTTCCCTTCTTTCATCCCAAAGGCATGATCCTGCGCAACGAGCTGGAGAAATTCTGGCGGGAGGAGCACGCTAAAAGAGGTTACTCGGAAATACGCACACCGATTATTCTGTCCCGCTCCCTGTGGGAGCGGTCCGGCCACTGGGACCATTACCGGGAGAACATGTATTTCACCAAAATCGACGAGGGCGACTACGCGGTCAAGCCGATGAACTGCCCCGGCGGCATCATCGTCTATAAGAGCAAACTGCACAGCTACCGGGAACTGCCCATCCGCATGGCGGAACTGGGGCTGGTGCACCGGCACGAGCTTTCCGGCGCCCTGCACGGGATGATGCGGGTGCGCTGTTTCACCCAGGACGACGCTCATATCTACATGCTGCCCTCCCAGGTAAAGGATGAGATCATCGGAGTGATTAACCTGGATGAGGATATTTATAAGGTATTCGGCTTCCCCTATCACGTGGAGCTTTCCACCAAGCCGGAAAAAGCCATGGGCTCCGATGAGATCTGGGAGATGGCCACCAATGCGCTGCGTGACGCCCTGGAGACCAGGGGTATCGACTACAAGGTAAACGAGGGGGACGGCGCCTTCTACGGCCCGAAAATCGACTTTCATTTGCGGGACACTCTGGGACGCACCTGGCAGTGCGGCACCATCCAGCTTGACTTCGTCATGCCGGAAATTTTCGACCTGAACTATGTGGGCGAGGACGGCCAGAAGCACCGCCCGGTGATGATCCACCGCACTATTTTCGGCAGCCTGGAGCGATTCATCGGCATTCTCACCGAGCACTTCGCCGGGGCTTTCCCGGCCTGGCTGGCGCCGGTGCAAGCCCGCGTGATCCCGATTACCGGCCGCCACGCCGCTTACGCCCAGGAAGTGACCGACAGTCTGAGCGGCAAGGGCATCAGGGTTGAGATAGATACCCGCAATGAGAAAATCAACTACAAGATCCGCGAGGCCCAGGCCCAGAAAATACCTTACATGCTGGTGGTCGGCGATAAAGAAGCGGAAAACAAGACCGTGGCTGTACGCCAGCGGGCCAAAGGGGACCTGGGGGCCATGCCGCTGGCTGATTTTGAAGCGATGCTGCTTGAGGAAATCAGCACCAAGTCGTACTAAAAGTTTAATTCGCAGATTTTCTTGACTTAAATTTACTTCCGTGCTAAAATTTTTGTGGCAAATAACAGATACTGTCAAGTAGAAGCCATCCGCTTCTCACCGGACGACGCGCATTAAAGCCGCTGTCAGTCACGGTTTCTTTAATAAAGTTGAAGTATGGACTTTTTTAAGCGGGTGGATTGCCTGCTTTTTTGCTTTTCTTATTTTATCAGGGAGGTGAACCCGCTATCACGAGAGATTTTCGCATCAATGAGGAGATTAGGGCCAGAGAAGTGAGGGTAATTGACGGTGACGGTTCCCAACTCGGCATCTTCTCTTCGAGGGATGCTCTGCGCCTTGCGGAGGAAAAACAGCTAGACCTGGTGGAGATATCACCGGCCGCCAAGCCTCCTGTTTGCAAAATCATGGATTTTGGCAAGTACAAGTACGAGCAGAGCAAGCGTGAAAAGGAGGCCAAGAAGAAACAGAAAATCATCAGTATCAAGGAAGTCAAGCTCCGGCCCAACATAGAGGACCACGATTTTGAAGTCAAGGCCAAGAACACGGCCAGGTTTTTAAAAGATGGCGATAAAGTAAAAGCGACCATTATTTTTCGCGGGAGAGAAATCGTGCACACTCAGCTGGGCCAGAAACTGCTTAAACGGCTGGCGGAGAGTGTCAAAGACTTCTCCCAAGTGGAAAGGCAGCCTAAATTAGAAGGAAAAAACATGATCATGATTCTGTCACCGAAGCAAGACAGCTAGGAAGGAGATGCATTTTAGTTGCCAAAGATAAAGACCCACCGTGGGGCTGCTAAGAGGTTTAAGAAAACCGCCAACGGCAAATTTAAAGTTGAGCATGCTTTTCACAGCCACATTCTTGGGAAAAAGAGCGCCAAGAGGAAGCGTAATCTTCGCAAAGGTACGATTATTAGCGCCGCTGATGCTGATCGCCTGAAGAGGCTGCTACCCTAAAACATCGTGTCATATAAAGGAGGAATAAACCATGCCACGGGCGAAAAGCAGTGTCGTTTCGAGGAACAGACACAGGAAAATACTGAAACTGGCAAAAGGATATAGAGGTTCCAAGAGTAAATTATTCCGGGTGGCCAACCAGCAGGTCATGAAATCCCTGGTTTACGCCTACCGCGACCGCAAGGTGAGAAAGCGCGACTTCCGGAAGCTGTGGATCACCAGGATCAACGCGGCCGCCAGAATGAACGGCATCTCATACAGCCGGCTGATGAACGGCCTCAAGCTGGCCGGTGTGGAGATTAACCGCAAGCTGCTGGCCGACATAGCGTTAAATGACAGCCAGGCTTTTGGACGCCTGGTGGAAGTTGCCAAGGAAAAGCTTTAGAGCGCCGCCTTTCGGGCCCTTAACTTAATAAGTTAGGGGCCTGTTGAGATTCAGGGAGGTTAAACAGTTTGCTGAGCAGGTACAACCCGCGCATAAAATACATCCGGCGGCTGGCCATCCGCCGCTTCAGAGACCGGGAAAAGAGATTTGTCGCTGAGGGTGTCCGCTTTGTGGAGGAAGCCCTGGCCTCTTCCTGGCCGGTGGAGGCGCTGGTCTATTGCGGCAAAATCGGTGAAAGCCGGCGCGGGGAAGAGCTGCTCAAAAAGGCGGACTCAATGAACATAGCTGTCATAGAGGTGGACGAGACCCTGTTTGATGAACTGGCCGGCACCGAAACCCCCCAGGGAGTGCTGGCCGTAGTCAGGCAGGGCGCGGCCGTCCTGGAGGATTTGGCGGCAGCGCCCGCCCCAGCCCTGCTGGTGGTGGTGGACGGCGTGCAGGACCCCGGCAACCTCGGCACGATAGTGCGCTCGGCTGACGCGGCCGGCGCCGGGGGAGTGATCCTTTTAAAAGGTACGACAGACATTTACAACCCCAAAGCCTGCCGGGCCACCATGGGCTCGATCTTCCACCTGCCTGTGCTGCAGGGGCTGACTGCCGCTGAAGTTCTCCCTTTCCTGGCCGGCCGCTCTATCGCAACCATAGCCGGTGACCCGCGCGGAGCAAAGCCTGTAGCCGCCGCGGACCTGACCCGGCCCTGTGCTTTGATCGTGGGCAGCGAGAGCGGGGGCATTAACGCCGCCCTGTTGGACATGGTCGACGATAAGGTGCGCATACCCATGCCCGGCCGGGCCGAGTCCCTCAACGTCGCTGTCGCGGTTTCGATTATGCTTTATGAAGCTTTGAGACAGCGGGACATTTGTTAAAAACAGGCCTATCGCTGCCTTCTGCCAAAGGTTTGCAACCGATTTTTCTGTGAACTTTCTTGTCATCAAATTTTCATTGTGATATAATCAATCCGAAAAGGTCCCCAAAAAACTGAGGAAAGGCCGTGGTTAAATGTTATTAACCGCCGAATTTTTTTGGAGGCTGTTTGAGGCGACGGGATCCGTCAAGGCTTACATACTTTACAGGAGGTTAGCCTTACACTAGAATTATCTTTAATTGCATACCCGCAGTGTTTTATTTTTTTCAAATTAACATTATAACGGTGATGATGGGGAAGAGTAGACGGCCGGCGTTGCACAGGGAAGGAGGGTCATTGACTGGAAGCCCTCCGGGAACAAGGCCCTCGAAGTTCACCCCGGAACTGCAGCTGAACGTATAACCAGTAGGTGTCGCCGGATCTTCCACCGTTACCGGAAGACAGTGTCTTATTTTAAATGATGGACCCAGCAGCAAGTATGGTTTATGCTTTTAAAAGTGTAAACTAGAGGGTGGTACCGCGGAACAAACAATCCGTCCCTGTAGAGGGGCGTTTTTTTATTGCTGCTGCCCGCTTTGATAAATTAGTCCGGGAGGTTTGTGATGAGAGCAAAGCTGAAAGAATTGGGAGAAGAAGCGCGCAGAGCGCTGTCCCAGGCTGAGAGCCTGGAAGATTTAAACGGGATCAGGGTCAGGTTTTTGGGCAAGAAAGGTGAACTAACCCAGATCCTGCGCGGCATGGGCAGCCTCAGCGCGGAGGAAAGACCGCTCATCGGCCAGGTGGCCAATGAGGTCAGGGCCGCCATTGAAGAAGAACTGGCGCTGAAAAACACCGTGCTGAAAGAACAGGTGAAGCAGCAAAAGCTGAAAGGGGAAGGCATCGACGTCACCCTGCCCGGCACTCCGGTGCCGCGGGGCGGCAAACACCCGCTGACCCTGGTGCTGGAAGAAATCCAGAATATCTTTTTAGGCCTGGGCTACAGCATTGCCGACGGGCCGGAAGTTGAAACAGACTATTATAACTTTGAAGCTTTAAACCTGCCCAAGGATCACCCGGCGCGGGACATGCAGGACTCCTTCTTTATCAGCAGCGAGATTGTGCTCAGGACGCAGACCTCGCCGGTGCAGGTCAGGACCATGGAAAAAACCGCGCCGGAACTGCCGGTGAAAATAATAGTGCCCGGCAAGGTCTACCGGCGCGACGACGACGCCACCCACTCCCCGATGTTCAACCAGGTGGAAGGGCTGGCGGTTGACAGGCGGATCACCTTCAGTGACCTGAAGGGCACCCTGGGGCTGTTTACCAGGGAGATGTTCGGGCCCAACACCAGGACCCGCTTCCGCCCGAGCTACTTTCCTTTCACCGAGCCCAGCGCGGAGGTGGACATCTCCTGCGTCATGTGCGGCGGCAAAGGCTGCCGGGTCTGCTCCCACACCGGCTGGCTGGAAATCCTTGGCTCCGGCATGGTCCACCCCCGGGTGCTGGAAGTGTCGGGCTACAACTCCGAGGAAGTCACCGGCTTCGCCTTCGGTATGGGCGTCGAGCGGATCGCCATGCTGAAGTACGGCATTGACGACATGCGCCTGCTGTTCGAAAACGACCTGCGCTTTTTGCAACAATTTTAAACAAATGGACTTAAACAAATGGACAGGATTTACAGGATTAAAACGGATTAACAGGATTAGGTTTTTAATTTCTTATAGTTTTCCTCTGGGAAAAAAGTATAATGAATAACGCAGGTTTATCAAGGTTTTTAATTAAAATTAAATCCTGTAAATCAAAATAAATCCGGTTAATCCTGTCAATTTGTTTTAAATACTTTTTAGTCAGGAGGGTTTCATTTCGTGAAGGTTTCT
The DNA here is from genome assembly GCF_004369225.1 of Pelotomaculum propionicicum. Taxonomy (GTDB): domain Bacteria; phylum Bacillota; class Desulfotomaculia; order Desulfotomaculales; family Pelotomaculaceae; genus Pelotomaculum_B; species Pelotomaculum_B propionicicum. The sequence continues at coordinate 52,528 of NZ_QFFZ01000018.1, read as the reverse complement.
TACAAGTGGCTGCAGGAATTTGTTGACATAGACATATCACCGGAGGATTTGGCTGACCGGCTGACGCTGGCCGGCGTCGCGGTGGAGGGAGTCACCAAACTGGGTGTGGGTATGGAGAAAGTCTTCACCGGGCGGATTGAAAAGATCGACCCCCACCCCAACGCCGATAAGCTGGTCGTGACATCTGTAAACGTGGGTACGGAAAAGCTGCAGATCATTACCGCCGCCACCAATGTGCGGGAGGGAGACGTAATCCCGGTAGCAGTCGAAGGGGCCAAGCTGGCCAGCGGTCTGGTAATCAAGCGGGCCAAACTCAGAGGCGTGGAATCGCGCGGCATGATGTGTTCCGGACAGGAACTGGGCATTGACCCCAAAACCATGCCGGCCGACCAGGCCGTGGGCATCATGATCCTGCCGCCCGGCACCCAGCTGGGCAGGGACGCCAAGGAAGTGCTCGGGCTTGATGACACCATCTTAGAGCTTGACCTTACCCCGAACCGGGGCGACTGCCTTTCCATCATCGGCGTGGCGCGGGAAGCCGCCGTGCTGCTGGGCCGGCCGCTGCGCCTGCCCGCCCCGTCTTTTCCCGAGCTGGATGAGTCAATAGAAGGGCAAGTGCGGGTGGATATAGAGGATACAGACCTATGCCGGCGCTTCGCGGGCAGGCTGATCAAGAACGCGCGGGTGGGCAATTCGCCCCTGTGGATGCAGCAGCGCCTGCGTTCGGCAGGCATCAGGCCGATCAGCAACATTGTCGATGTGACCAACTACGTTATGCTCGAGCTAGGCCAGCCCATGCACGCTTTTGACTACAACCTGCTTACCGATGGCCATATTATCGTGCGCCGGGCCAGGGAAGGGGAAAAATTGGTTTCCCTGGACGGCGTCCAGCGCGACCTCACCACTGAAATGCTCTGCATCACCGACCCCTCCGGGCCCGTGGGCATAGCCGGCGTGATGGGCGGCCTGGCCACTGAGGTAACCAATAAAACCGTTTCAATACTGCTTGAATCCGCCTTCTTCAACCCGATCAGCATCCGCAGGACGTCGAAGGCCCTCGGGCTGCGCTCCGAGGCTTCCCAGCGTTTTGAGAAAGGCATCGACATCGGCGGCTGCGCCAGGGCGGCTAACCGCGCGGCCCAGCTGATAGCTGAGATGGGCGCCGGGGAAGTTGTTGCAGGTATGGTCGACAATATCCCGGCCAAGCTGGCGGACAGGGTCATCCAGTTCAGGCCCTCCCGCGCCGGCTACGTGCTGGGAGCGGACATCCCCAAAAGCAAGGTGACCGGCATCCTGACCAGCCTGCGCTTCACAGTGCAGGACGCCGGTGAGAACCTGCTGGTAACCGTGCCCTCGCACCGGATGGACGTAAGCCAGGAAGTGGACCTGATTGAAGAGGTGGCCAGGATCCACGGCTACAACCAGATCCCCGACACGCTCACCTACGGCCGGTCCACCAGGGGCATCAAAACCAAAGAGCAGTCTCTCACCGCCCAGGCCCGCGACCTGCTGGCCGGCTCGGGGCTGCACGAAGTAATGACCTACAGCTTCATCAACCCGAAGACCTTTGACCAGATGAATCTGGCGCCGGACAGTGCGATGAGAAACGCTTTAAAGATCAAGAACCCCCTCAGTGAAGAGCGCTCAGTCATGCGCACCATGCTGCTGCCCTGCCTGCTGGAGATTCTGGCCAGGAACTACAACCGCAGAGTGCAGAACGGAGCTGTATTTGAGCTGGGGCGGGTGTTCATACCCAGGGGTGAGAACCAGCAGCCCGAGGAGCGCACCATACTGGCAGGCGCCGCCATGGGCCGTTCCCCCGCAAGCTGGAACCAGCCCGCACAGGACTATGACTACTTTTATCTGAAAGGCGTGCTGGAAAACCTATTCAGCCGCACCGGCGCCGGGGCAGTGAATTTCCTGCCGGAAACCGGCGACCCCAGCTACCATCCAGGTAAAACCGCGTATATGGAGGCCGGCGGGACCAAAATCGGCGTGATTGGTGAACTGCACCCTGATGTGCTCGAAAATTACGACCTGCCCGCCAGGGTGGTGGCCTTCGAGCTTGACTTCGACCGGCTGGCGGAGATTTCAGGCCGCCCGGTTGTATACAGCCAGCTGCCCAAGTTCCCGGGCATCGACAGGGATATCGCCATACTGGCCAGGAAAGACATCCCTGCCGCCGATATTTTGAGGGTGATCCAGGCGGCCGGCGGCAAACTGCTCCGCGAGGTCTCACTGTTTGATGTGTACCAGGGAGAACAGGTGCCCGAGGGTATGCGCAGCATGGCCTTTGCCCTGAAGTTCCAGGCGGAGGACCGCACCCTGACCGACGCTGAGGCGGGGGAAATCACCGGGGAAATTGCCGGCTCCCTGGCCGCGAAGTTTGGAGCGGAGCTGAGGAGTTAAGAATAAATTTATAAATTCATTATTTTTTATCCGGATGAATTACATCCGGAATTTTTTCTTATAGGATAATTCAGGCTTCCAGTAGTGATAAATTCCCGCAGCTTTTTACGGGATATTAAATCAGAGACAAAATAAACCAGAATCACCGCCCCGATTAGCTCCGGTATATAAATTTCCACCCCGCGACAAAACTAATTTTTCCAAACCTCTGGCTGCACCAAGGGTTATTCCCATATGCGCAAATAGCTGCAATTGATTTTCTCCCCCTATATAAGTAAAGGTAGACTCTCGGAAATCCGAAAACATATTATGATCTTTTTTAATATAGGCAGACCCGACAGGCTGGACTTATCCGTCACACTGTTGCCGGTGAGGTTTAATTGTTTTAATTTTACAAGGCCGGACAATTCTCCTATCTGGGTGATCTTATTATAGCTAAGGTTAAGGTCCTGTAGATTAACCAGTTCTTTGAGCGGGGAAATATCAACGATATTATTTTTGCCAAGATTTAAAGTTTTAAGGTTGCTCAAGTGCCTGAGAGCAAAAACGGACTCTATCTGGTTATCATATAGAACAAGCGTCTGGAGTTGGCTCAGATTTTCAAAAGGTGTCAAGTCGTTAATGAAATTATTATTTAAGTAAAGCACCTGAAGGTCTCTCATATTCGAAAGGAAAAAAACGTTTGAGAGCTTGTTGCCGTTAATATTTAATCTATTGAGATTTGTCAGGAAAATATTTGCATTTAAAGTATCCTCTTGTTAGAATTGGTTGAGTTTCCCATTTATTAATTCCATATAAAGGCTTGTATTCCTCTTTTTTTGATAATGTTTTTCCTTAAGGGTAAATTAGAAAAAACTGAAATACCTGCTCTTAAATAGTAAAGTATCATATTATTTTGTTCGAATTAAGAGGAAAGGAATTTGTTAAGTTCATTTGTACCATCACTATGCTATGAATGGCTGTATTAACAAAATAAGGCAAATATCAAAGAGGTTGCGGAAAGAAATATAAAATAATTTAATTAATTTATTTAAGTGTTAAGTGATTTTAAAAAAAACTATTTCCTTTTTTTGTGAAAGCCTTATAATATTATTATCTAAAAAACCGGGTTAGGGGAGTTGCATATGCAATTTTCAACGAAGCTTATGGGTTACCGTCGAGAACAGGTAGATAGGTATGTCGAAGAGCTAATGAGGGATTACGAAAAGAAAATACAGTCACTTCAGGATGATATTGAGAAAGTAGTCATGGAAAATGAAAAGATTAAGATGGAACTTTCCGGTATGCAAACTGACCTGAAAAAGTATCAAGACTCGGAAAAAGCTGTTGCGGAAGTGTTCATTCAAGCTCAGTTAAGAGCGACATTCATAGAAGAAGAAGCGCACAAGAAAGCTGCCGAAATAGAGAAAGCAGCGCTTCTTGAAGTTGAAGAGAAGAAGAAGGAAGTTGAAGAACTGCAGGCCCATATTGTCAAGGCCAGAAAAGAATTTGAGGACGTCCTCAATAAGTACAAAAACATCATAGTAGACCTTCAGAATTTGCAGCCTGATGAAGAAATGCAGCATTTAGATTAACTTTATTTAACAATTTTTAAATACAGGCAGGCGTTAGCTGTGGTTGAACATTTTAGTACCGGCCTTCTTGGTTATAACCAAAAAGAAGTAGATGAGTGGATTAATTCTTATAAGTGGGACAGCCTTAAAATAATTGACCGCCTGGATGCGGACTTAAGGAGGGCCAAAGCTGAAAATGAGGCCCTGCGTGACCAGGCGTCTTCTTTCGCGTCAACCGGGACCCGGGTGGATTACGAAATTTTGGGAAAGGCCAGGCAGCAGGCCGAGGCGGCGGGGGAGATGCTGCTTGAAGAAGCCCGCGGCAGGATTGCTCAGATTATCGAGGAGGGATATAAAAGGGCGGATGTTCATCGTTCACAGGCGCTGGTTATCGAGGGACGTAAAATAATTCTGAAAAAAGAGCTGTTCAACCTGCTCGAGACCCTGCGGGACCACCTGGGCGCCTGGCATGACCAGCCTGAAGCCACGGCTTTCAAGGAGGAAATAGCAGGCCTGACTGAAGACAAAGTGGCCAGGCTGGTGGAAGAGCAGATCGCGGCGGCTGCCGCCGAAACTGAAGATGCGTCGAGTGAACTGGCAGCTGAAAGTGCTGCAGCTGATTCAGCAGCCAGAGGCGCGGATAGTTTTGATGACTGTATAGATCTTCAGAAAGCGGGAGCGCTTGCGCTTTACGATCAAATGACAGGGGCGCAGGTGGCGGTGCTGGCTTTTCTGGCTATGATTACCGCCTTGCTGGTTGGTAATTTGGTGGAAGGTCTGGGTATTTTAGCTCCTTTGGTATTGATTGTGTTGTTTGTCTGCAAGGAACTGGCTGCGGGAGCAGTAAGCACCTCTAAAAACTCCTCGAAAATCGTAATGTTTAGTACGGTGGACCGTGTTTTGTACCTGGCGATCCTGCCCCTGCTGATAATATTTGTAATAGCAGTATTATACAGAATAATAGGGGTACTCCATTAAACGAATGGTGAATGTCTTGTTTAGTCTTTACTAATATATTTAAAATATTTGAATTTATCATTCTGTTTAAATTGTACAAATGCATAAATAATGTATTAAGAACTGTTTTAGATTGTCCGAAATATATATAAGGATAATATTGACAAAAATAACGACTAGGAGACTGAACATGCTAAAATTAGGAGTTGTAGGTGCCAGCGCCAAAAAACTAAAGCAAAAAATTTTGAACAAAACGGCCGTAGTATCAGTTATTGGACTGGGCTATGTGGGTCTGCCTATGGCTATAGAAAAGGCTAAGATAGGTTTTAAAGTCATGGGTATTGAGCAAAACTCCAGCCGTACTGAAAAAATTAACCGCGGCGAAAATTATATCAATGATGTAAACGAAGCGGAACTGAAAAGCCTGGTATCCGAAGGGAAACTTAGCTGCAGTATTAGTTACGATTGTTTGCCAGAGGCTGATGTAATTATTATCTGCGTTCCCACCCCGCTTACTTTAAACCGTGAGCCTGATATATCATACATACAAAATGTAACCCAGGAAATTGCTAAAAGGCTCAGGCCCGGGCAGTTAATAACCCTGGAAAGCACAACCTACCCGGGTACAACCAGGGAAGTTTTGCTTCCCCCTTTGGAAAAGTGCGGCTTGGAAGTCGGACATGACTTTTTCCTCGCCTACGCTCCTGAGAGAGTTGACCCAGGCAATGGCTTCCATAACGTGAAAAACACCTCCAGGGTTGTGGGCGGTATAACCCCGACTTGTCTGGAAATTGCCCAGCTTTTTTATAACCAAGCCATTGTGTTTGACGGGCCCCGCCGGCGGCGTGAGGATAAACTCTATCCCCCTGTGACCCCTGTTTCCAGCCCTGAGGTGGCGGAATTATCCAAGCTGTTCGAAAACACCTACCGTGCGGTGAATATCGCCCTGGTCAACGAATTAATGTTTTTGTGCGACCGGATGGATATAGATGTCTGGGAGGTTATTGATGCCGCCGCCACAAAACCCTTTGGTATTCAGATTTTCCACCCGGGTCCGGGTGTGGGAGGGCATTGCATCCCGATCGATCCCTTCTACCTCACCTGGAAGGCGCGCCAGTATGATTTCCATACCCGCTTTATAGAACTGGCTGGTGAAATCAATATTGAAGCGTCATATTATGTGGTACGTAAGCTGACGCAGGCTTTGAATAGATACGGCAAGTCTTTGCGGGGGGCAAATATATTTATCCTGGGAGTAACTTACAAAAAAGATATAAGGGACATAAGAGAATCTCCCGCTTTAAAAGTTATTTCATTGCTGCTTAAAGACGGCGCCAATATTTCATACTATGACCCCTATGTGCAATTTCTAAAACCACATTCCCCATACAACTGGGCGATCCTGGGAAGCCCCCTTGTTGCCGAGCGCTTAAAAGAAGCTGATTGTGTACTGATTTTGACCGATCACTCAGGCGTAGACTATGAGTGGGTGGTAGAGCAGGCGAAGCTGGTGCTTGACACGAGGAATGCCACGAAGGATGTGGCGTTTAACCGGGAAAAGATCATTAGAATCTGAGTGTGGAATCAGAACATTTCTCATTGGATTCTATCTGCAGCAACTTTTTACCCTCAAGATAAGAACTCGGATATATTGCTATGTTCAATCATCATCTCTTTTGTGTACATAAGTATGGGAAATAATCTGCCAAAGCACTAACAGTTTCTACTTCAAATAGAAGAAATAGGTGAGGGAAGTTCAAATTGAATAATGATAATGTGCTTATCGCTATACCTGCCTACAATGAAGAATTAAATATTGAAAAAGTAGTCTTATCGTCTTTACGATACGGCAGAGTTTTAGTAATAGATGATGGTTCTACCGATAGAACAGCGGCCGTGGCGGAGAGTTGTGGCGCCAATGTGCTTAAACACAATGTAAATAAAGGGAAAGGCATCGCAATAAATACAGCATTTAAATATGCAAGAAGTTCATCTGTTTCAATTCTTGTACTTATTGATGGTGACGGGCAACACGACCCCCATGATATCCCCAGGTTGGTTAAAGTCATATCTGATGGTGCGGATATGGTGGTTGGTTCCCGCTATTTGGGAAATAACCAAAAATCAATTCCTTTTTATCGAATGATAGGTCAGAATATACTTACATACTGTTCTAATTTAGGCTCAGGCATTTATTTAACTGACTCGCAGAATGGTTTTCGGGCCTTCTCAAAACGGGCTATAAAAGTTCTGTCTTTTAATATGAGCGGCTTTTCTGTGGAATCAGAAATGCAATTTCGCGCAAAGGAAAATAAACTAATTGTACGGGAAGTTCCTATCAAAGTCGATTATAGCAGTGAAGTTAAAAGGAGTCCTGTTGTACATGGAGTGTCAGTTCTGATTTCTGTTATTAAAATGTCGCTGAAAAGGAAATTCAAGAAAGAAGTACGGTTTGATGAAAATATTAATGATTCCGTTGGAGTATGAGGATCATCCTAACTCAGATGTAAGGTTGGTGCCGATAATTTCTTTTTTGAAAATGCAAAATGTAGATCTATTAGGTCTGCATTTTATTCACGAAATAGGTTTCGAATCTAGCAATGATTTTTTTACAACAAAAAAAATATTAGGTTTTTTTAATCTTGCGTTATATTTATTAAAAACAATAATTTATGGGCTTAAGCACGGTAATAAGTGCGATATTATTTTCTGTGAACATCTTTATTCTCTGTTACCTGGTTCAGTAATCAAGATGTTTTATAGGAAACCTTTAATTTGGGACAGCCATGGAAATCTACTTTCCGCTTGTAAAGAACTTAATAACTCTAAGTTATATACAGCTATGATCTGGTTTTTTGAAAAATGCCTGGGTTCTTTCCCGGATATGCTGGTGGTACCAACTCTTTTAGATAAAAAACTATATGTGGAACAAGGTTTTAAAGAGGAAAAAGTAAGTGTAATTCCTTTGTGTATTGATCTGAAAAAAATACCTAAAATAAGTGATCGTGCTGAATTAAGGGAAAAATTAGGAATAGAAGGAAATAAGAAAATACTGCTCTTTGGCGGGAAAAGGGTTTATTTGCCAAACAGGGATGCCGCCTTCTGGATCAATAATGTTTTAGCTCCTATTATAGAAAAAGAGCATAATGATGTTGAAATAATTATAACAGGATCGGGAGATTTGCCCGACAAAATACATAGAATTGTTAGATTCGTTGGTTTTGTTCCAAATATACAAGAATATATTTGTGCGGCTGATATCTGCTTAATACCAGTGCATCTTGATAATGGAGTCTCAACAAAATTGTTGGAATACATGGCTTTTAGCCGGCCTGTTATAGCAGATTCTTCACTAATAAGGGCTATGCCGGAAGCTAAAGACATGGTTAATTTGATTGTCGCAGAGAATTTGGAGCAATTTACTGATAGAGTTTTGTGGTCTCTAAATAACTACAAAAAACTTAACGAAATTTCAATTTGTGCTGGTAGGACTATAGAGAAATATTATAATTGGGACCTGGAGTCAAAAAGATGGATGCAATTATTAAGTAAATATACAAAGGAGCGTACATCAGAGTGAAGCGTGCTTTAATTACCGGGATTACTGGTCAGGATGGCGCATATTTAGCTAAATTTTTACTGGAAAAAGGATATAAAGTTTTTGGTATTTACCGCAGGCTGTCAAGTCCCAACTTCTGGAGATTGCAGTACCTTGATGTTTTCGATAAAGTGGACTTAATTACCGCTGATTTGCTTGACTCTTCTTCAATTTTTGAAGCAATCAGAGTTGCCAAGCCAGATGAAATATATCACCTGGCGGCACAAAGCTTTGTTGGCGCATCGTTTGAACAAGCGGTGGGCACCGGAGAGATAACAGGATTGGGAGTTGCCCGCATCTTGGAAGCAATAAGGGTTTTGGATAAAAATATCCGATTTTATCAGGCTTCCACAAGTGAATTATACGGAAATGGAAGTACTGAGCCTCAAAATGAGGAGACTAAATTTAATCCCACCAGCCCTTACGCCAGTGCTAAGCTTTATGGATTCTGGCTGACTAAAATCTATAGAGAAGCATATGGTATTTTTGCGTGTAACGGTATCCTATTTAACCATGAGTCTCCTTTAAGGGGGCTGGAGTTTGTGACAAGAAAAATAACAAATGCGGTCGGCAAGATAGCTTTAGGTTTTGAGAAAGAGTTAGTGCTTGGCAACTTGGAAGCAAAAAGAGATTGGGGCTTCGCGCCGGAGTATGTGGAAAGCATGTGGCTCATGCTGCAGCACAAGCAACCTGACGATTACGTTATAGCAACAAACGAAACCCATACAGTGCGGGAATTAGTTCAGTACAGTTTTGAATTGGCGGATCTGGACTGGAGAGATTACGTGCGGGTTGACGAACGTTTCCTCCGGCCTTTGGACGTAAATTACTTACAAGGAGACTTTAGAAAAGCAGAAAAGGTGCTGGGTTGGACGCCAAAAACCAAATTCCATGACCTGGTTAAAATCATGGTGGAAGAAGAGATTAACCGCTGGAGAAAATGGAGTAGAGGCGAACGGTTCCCATGGGATGCTCAAAATTATCCCAATGAAAACCGGATCCTGTCGCCAGTAGCCTATTTGGAGAGATAAGATGATAAAAGATATCGTAGTTGGGACAAAAATTTATGCCCGAATAATACACCCGGGATACACTCCAAAGGGAGTAAGCTTCTTAACACCTGCAGATAATCCTTTGCAGGTGGGTGTTTTTTTGCATCCATCTGGCTATGAAATAAAACCTCACACACATAAGGAAAGTCTAAAAATCATTAATGTTATTCAAGAAGTTTTACATATTGAGTATGGCTGTGTTGAGGTATGTTTCTATGAGAATGACGGTTTAATCGTGGCCAAAGAAATGCTCTATGAAGGCGATACAATAATTTTACTGTCCGGCGGACATGGTTTTCGAATTGTCAAAGATGCCAAAATTATTGAAATTAAACAGGGCCCTTATCAGGGCAACGAAATGGACAAGGTATATTTTTCTTAAAATGTAGAGAGGTGAATAATATGATACCGGTCTGCAAACCAAGTATAGGCACTGAAGAACTAAAATATGTTACGGATTGTGTAAAAAGCAGTTGGATAGGTTCTATGGGTACCTATATAGAAGAATTTGAAAATGAATTCGCTAAGTTTTGCGGAACAAAATACGCGGTGTCGACAACCAGTGGCACAACCGCGCTGCATTTAGCGTTGGCAAGCCTTGGTATCGGCCCCGGTGATGAGGTTATATTGCCGACGTTTACCATGGCCGCGACACTTTATGCGGTAATTTACACAGGCGCCAAACCAGTGTTAATAGATTCTGAATACAGTACCTTAAACATTGACACCGGACTTATTGAAAGTAAAATAAATCAAAGGACTAAAGCCCTGTTGCCCGTACATATATATGGTCACCCTTGTGATATGGATATACTGGCTGGAATCGCCAGGAAATACCGGCTTTATCTTGTTGAAGATGCGGCGGAAGCTCACGGCGCTGAATACAAGAACAAAAAAGCCGGTTCTTTTGGTGATATTGGCTGTTTCAGCTTTTATGCAAATAAAATTATTACCACTGGTGAAGGCGGCATGATCGTCACAAACAATGAGGAAATTGCCTGCAAGGCGCGTATCCTTAAAAACCTGGGATTCTCACCGGAGAAAAGATTTTATCACGTCGGGTTGGGATACAACTATAGAATGACTAATATTGAGGCTGCTATTGGACTGGCCCAGCTGCAAAAAGCCGATAGGTTTATTTCTACCAGAATAAATAACGCTAATAAATATAATAGCATCCTGAAGGATATTGACGGGATAGAGCTGCCGACGGAAAAGGCGGAGGTTAAAAACGTATATTGGATGTATGGGATTAGGTTGAGCAAAGATTTGCCGCTGACAAAGGATGAAATGATGCAAAAGCTCGCGCAGGCTGGCATTGAGACAAGAAGCTTTTTTATACCTATGCACCTGCAGCCGGCCTTCAAAGAATGGGTCGGTGACGAACAATATCCTGTCGCCGAAGACGGGGCCCAAAGAGGTTTTTACTTGCCTTCAAGTTCTGACCTTACCTCTGAGGAAATTGAATATGTTTGTGATTCAATTTATAAAATCGTTAAGGGTAGTCTATAGACATGAAGTTTGATATAGGTTTCATTACACCTCCTCTGAATAAGGTAAAGGGTGGAAATATACTGCTGAAAAAATTTCTTAATGTCATCGAACCGCTCTCAAATGAACTGCTGGTAATAACAGGAAACTACCCTGAGGACGAATTTTACAGTTCTGCTTCTAAACGTATCATCAATATCAGCAACAATTACAGAAATGGGTCTTTAATACTCAAGTTAACAGGTTATATTTTCTATCAATTGAAAGTGATCCTGGAAATCATCAAATGCCCCAAAAAGATACGCCTGTTTTATATTTTTTTGGACGGCGGTGCGCTGTTACTGCCATCGATAGTACTTAAACTTACAGGTCGCAGAGTTATTAAAGTGGTATCTCATTCAGCGGCTCGTGTTTGTAAAGAACAGATCAGCGGTGTTTGGGGTTTGATTATATACAGAATATTGTGCATGATTGAAAATTTAACATCCATAATTGCAGATAAGATAGTTGTTTATGCGCCACAAATAGTAAAAGATTTTGGTCTAAACAGGTTTGTTGATAAAATTTTCATTGGGCACAGGCACTATATTGATTTTGATAATTTTAAGATTTTGCGTGATTACAATGATAGAGAATTCACTGTAGGATTTATTGGGAGATTTAGCAAAGAAAAGGGGATAGATACTTTCACTGAAGCGGTTGAAAAATTGTTTTTACTGGAACATAATATTAAAGTAATAATAGGAGGATATGGGCAATATTGTAACCTTGTGGAAAGGGTTGCTGCCCAATACCCTGGCATGTTGGAATATTGTGGGAAGGTTAAATATGAAGACATACCTAATATTCTTAATAGAATAAAGCTTCTGGTAATACCTTCTACCACAGAGGGGCTGCCCAATATCATGATCGAAGCTATGGCTTGCGGCACACCTGTTTTAGTTACACCAGTCGGTTCTGTACCGGATTTTATAGTGGATAAAAAAAATGGTTTTATTCTTAACTCTAATTCAGCTCAATCTATAGTAAGCGGCATAAAAGAAATATTTGAAAACCAGGAAAGTTTATCAGTAGTATCTGCAAATGGACATGCATTGATAAAAAGTGATTTTACTTTTGAGGCAGCCGTAGATAGATTTCATAGTTTAATGTTATCTATCTCATCATAATTCAACAGGATACTTTTGGAGTGAGCCATATATGCTTTTATTCGCTTATATAAAAAGAGGGTTTTATATTTTAAGAAATGATGGCATAAAAGATTTTATCAACCAGTTTATTGCTTATATGATATCTTTATTCTATAGGCATAAATTGTATTATTTGTACCAAATAGATTTAGACCAAATAACAGGAGAAAACAATATTATTATTAAAGATTATGAAATTCAGATAATCCAGAATGTAAAAGAATTTAGATCTTTAATTGCAAATAGCTATAATTTTTGTGATATGATATTTGAATATAGATTGAAGAAAGGCGCTATGGCATTTTGCCTGTTCAATAGCAACAAAGAGATTTCCCATGTAACCTGGGTTGCCTTCGATAAAGAGGCTAAAAAGGATATAGATTATTTGCCTTATAATGTGAATTTTAGTGAAGGGGAAGTTTGTTCGGGAGCTGCTTATACTAACCCACTTGACCGTGGTAAAGGTTTGGCAAAATATGTACAGATTATGTTGTTTTCATTTCTAAGAAGTAAAGGGATTAAAAAAGTTTTACTCACAACTGAAGTTGGCAACATGAGTTCCAATAAATCAATAGGATTTTTTAAGCCGACTGTAATCGCTGTATTGAAATATACTAACCTGCTTTACTGGACTAAAGTTAAATATAATGAGTTTTGCTTATAAGGGAAAGTTTTTAAATGGCATCATTGTGGGGAATTTAATGTGTTAATATTTGATTATATCAAAAGAGGTTTTTTTGTTCTAATAAAAGAAGGTCCAATTTCTTTTTTTAGACAGTTTATTAAGTATTTAGGCAATTTTTTTTATGTGCATAAATTATACTATTTATATGAAAAAAAACTGGAAGATGAAACTTATAAAGTTAAAGTCAAGGCTAAAATAAATGAATATGAATTACTTATAATTAAAGAATTAACTAAATATGAATCTTTAGTAGAAAATAAATATATTTTTGATGGCATGATTTTTAAAGAAAGGTTAAAGAAGGGTACCATAGCGTTTTGTTTATTTAATAACAAAGAACTCGCTCATGTCAGCTGGGTGGCCTTTAATGAAGAGGGTAAAAAAGCTATAGATTTTATTCCATACAATGTTAATTTTAAGAATAATGAAGTTTGCACAGGAGCGGCCTTTACCAGTCCGATGCATCGGAGTAAAGGATTACACAGGTATACACGTACCATATTATATCCGTATCTGAGGAACAGGGGGATTGTAAGGGTCTTGTTTACTATTGATATAAACAATATTAGCTCAAGAAAGCCGATGGAGTGTTTTAATCCCACAATTATAGCTGTGTTAGAATATAAAAAAATTCTCTGGTGGAGTTCCACCAAAGAAAGAGAGGTTAATCTATATGAGCCTTCTGTATAACAAAAGAAACTACGTAACATTTCTATTTATTCTTTTATTCACAGCTTTATTATACTCTGGTTGCGGCAATAATAAGCAACCACAGTCACAGGGAAAAGTGAATGCTGATGAGAAATTAATTTCGGAGTGTGAAAATGAAAACGAATGGCGAAATGTTTCTGGAACAACCGAAATAAATAATCAAATATTCAAATCTGGCAGTGGATCTTTGAAGATGATAACACCACCATTAAAGTATAAAGCTGCGGAGATAGCTAAAGACGTTTCATTAGATTTAACCAACAAGTCGATTTCAGTATGGTTTCGTACTGATCCGGTCCAAATACCTCAGGAGATTCAACTCACGTTATATTCCGGTGAAAAGGTTTCGATGAACCGGATATCTGTCAGTAAAAAATTTGGTGAAATATGGTGGCATAAGATTTTTAACAAGTCAGACGCCAAGTATATTAATGGGTTTACTGATAAGGATTATGCCAATATAACAAAAATAGCTATAAGTTTTAAAACCTGGGATGACCAGTCAAAGATTGCCTACCTTGATAAAATTCAAATCTCAGACACTTTGTCTAACAGCGGAATTATTACTTTCAGATTTGATGATGGCAGAGAAACCGATTATACCGTGGCAAAAAAGTACATGGACAAATATGGTTTTAGAGGGTCCAGTTTCATAATAACCAGTTCTGTAGGTAACAAAGGTAAATTAAACGAGAAGCAGATACAGGAAATGTATGAGTCTGGGTGGGATATAGGCTCACACACCAAGTCGCATAATAAACTGTCTGAAATACCTACAGATCAGTTAACTGATGAGCTTGCGGGCAGCCAGAAATATCTCATCGAAAAAGGGTGGACCAAAAGCGCGAAATATTTCGCAGCGCCAAATTCCGACCTTAGTAAAGACGCGTATCAAATGATCTTAAAGTATTATGATATGACAGGTGTGGGTATGAATAGGTGTTTAGAACACACATTAGGTATAGACGGCGGGATAGGCAGTGAAGCTTTCCCTCCGGCATCATTTGCTGAAATTGGCGCTACAGATATCCCTGCCAAGGACGTTATGAAGGAAGCTCTCAAGAAAATACATGAGAACCAGGAATGGAAAGTATATTATTTTCATGAAATCACAGACCCTTCAGCTTTTCAAGCTTTTGTGGACGCGGTAGCCGAGTCTGGGGTTGAGGTCCTTACTTTTTCCCAGGTGTATGAAAAGCTGCGGGCCGCTAATTGCACTGAAGCGCTGGCAAAAGAGTAGATCATTAGTTTATAGAAAGTAACCCGAAAATGGTGGCAGAAAAAATGAGTTTACTTAAACTAAGCATTGAAAAAAGTGAAAAATCAATTGTTATAGCTCCCCGTTTTTTACTTGCTAAAATAGTTAAATTAATGACATCTTCTCTTTATAACAACGCTTTTTATATTATGCTTAACAATATAAGCACATCTCTTTTGGGTTTTGTCTTCTGGAATATTATGACCAGGACCTTTCAACCTGCTGAAATAGGTATAGGATCCGCGTTGTTGGCAGCGTCCGGTTTGTTGGCTTCAGTAGCTAATATGGGCCTTGGAGTTGGTTTGATACGTTTCTTGCCAACTGCCGGGAAAAAAGCTATGAGTATTATAAATGTCTCTTTTACCCTGGCTGGAGTAATAGCCATGTTAGGTTCAATGGTTTATTTGGCTGGTTTGCCTTATTGGGCTCCGGTACTAGCTTTTGTGCGGGATAATTTGTTGATGTCGTCTGCGTTTATCATCTTTACCGGGGTCTCTGTAATCACCATATTGGCTGACCAAACTTTAGTAGCCGGGCGTTTAGCCCGCTATGTTTTTATGAAAAACGCTGTAACATCTATAATCAAAATACCTTTGCCAATATTTGTTTTTTATTATTTGAAGGGCTACGGGATTTTTGCCGGCACTGGAATTGCTTTAATCATTGGGATGTTATTGGCGTGGTTCTGGTTTATACCCACTGTTTATGAAGGATACGTGCCCAGACCGGCCTGGTCTTTTGAAATCATAAAAAAAATACTTCCATTTAGTTTCGTGAATAATCTGGTTACGTTATTCAATAACTCAACCGGTTTTATCTACCAGTTGATGGCTCTCAATTTTCTTGGTTCTGAGAGTAATGCTTATCTGTATATAGCCTGGATGATGACTACAGTGTTAACCATAATACCGGCTGGTTTAGCTCAATCGCTTTTCGCCGAAGGTTCCCACAACCCCGGGAAGATTAAGCGGGACGGCAGAAATGCTCTGTTTTTCGCTTTATTTCTATCCATCCCCGCTTCAGTTTTAATGATATTACTCGGTGGTTGGTTATTGAAATTCTTTGGTTCCGAATATGCGCAAAACGGTACCGGTATAATTCGTTTCCTTGCTTTGGCTGTAATTCCCAGATGTGTCACAGCATTCTATTTAACCACAAATCAGATAAAACACCGCCTGGACTTGATCTTAATCCAAACTGGCACGTTGTTTTTTATTGCCATAGGTCTAGGTTACTGGCTGATGAAAGAAATTGGCTTAACTGGATTAGGGGTGGCTTACACAACAGCTAACCTGATCGTAGCTGTCGCAGTGATAGCGCCGCTTTGGAAAGAGCTTGGCCACAAGGCTGAAGTTGAGGCGGAGAGTTCGCATTGAGGTCAATTAATAAATAATGCGAGAAGGATCTTGCTGCTTAGTGAGGTGTATAGAAATTGAATTCTTTTGAAAAAATTAAACAAGATTTATTAGCTAACCCTAGAGTATGGCTGGTCACCGGAGTCGCGGGTTTTATTGGCTCCGGCTTGCTGGAGCAATTGCTTAGGCTGAACCAAAGAGTCGTGGGGCTGGATAATTTTTCAACAGGTTATCATTGTAATATTGATTCTGTTTTAAACTCTGTCAGCACGGAACAGGCCAAGCGATTTGATTTTGTAAAAGGTGATATACGTGATTTACCCACATGCAGTTTTTGTTGTAAAGATGTTGACATTATACTGCATCAGGCTGCATTGGGATCGGTGCCGCGTTCTCTGGCGAACCCGGTTGCCACTAACCAAAGTAATGTTGATGGTTTTCTGAACATGCTGGTTGCGGCAAGAGACGCTGGGGTAGACAGGTTCGTTTACGCATCTTCAAGTTCAGTATATGGTGATCAAATTGACTTGCCGAAGAAAGAAGATATCATCGGCAAACCTTTATCTCCTTATGCTTTGACCAAATATGTATGTGAATTGTACGCTGCCGTATTTTCAAGATGTTATGGATTGCAGTGTATCGGTTTGCGTTATTTTAATGTTTTTGGCCGCAGGCAAGACCCGGAGGGGGCATATGCGGCTGTTATTCCCAAATGGTTTGCCAGCATTTTGCGGGGAGAGCCTGTTTACATCAATGGTGACGGAGAGACCAGCAGGGATTTTTGTTATATTGACAATGTGGTGCAGGCCAACCTTTTGGCAGGGTGTGTCACCGCCGAAGAAGCGGTTGGACAGGTTTATAATATTGCTTTTGGGGAACGGACAACCTTAAATGAGTTGTATGATTTGATCCATGCCAGGATCCTCGAACTAAAACCAAACCTGACCGCAGCCAGGCCTTATTACAGGGATTTCCGACCGGGTGACGTGCGGCACTCTCTGGCGGATATAAGTAAGGCAGGCGTTCTTTTAGGATATGTTCCAACACATTCAGTAAAAGACGGTCTGATAGAAGCAGCGCTATGGTATGTCAATAATCTGAAATGAGGAGATTAATTGGGAAGAAAAGCACCCTTAATATTGTATTTAATTTCAATCTTAGGCCTTTTCTGTTTGATATATAACCTGTTTACATTAAAATATTGTGTTACGGCAGGTTATCTTGTAAACATATACAATCAACTGCCTCAAACATTCTGGGTTATCCTGGTAATAACGTTTTTTCTTGGTGCCATACTCGTTTTATGCAATAATTACCCCACCTTTAGGATAATTGGGGCTTTTATACTATTATTGAATTATTTTATTTTTTTGATGATTCCTTATGAACTGGGGTATTTCTCTTTTAATTATGCTGATGACTTAACTTATTTAGGTGAAGTATATGACATAAAACGAACAGGTCACTTTAATCCAGATGATTTTTATCCTGCTACGCATATTTTCTATGCCCAGGTATCATGTTTGTTGGATATTATGCCTAATATACTTTCTTTTACCATGCCAGCCTTTTTTTCATTTACTTTTATAGGCGGAACGGCCATATTCTCAAAACTTTTTATTAAAGAAAAAGTAGTTATCTATCTATTATTGCCTGTTTGCTTGATATACTATTTGCGGTATATGCACTTTTCAATAGCCCCACATTACAGTTATTATACGTTAATGCCTTTATTTTTATTTCTCTTATATAAATACTCATTGGAAGAGAAAAATGTTCCGAGCTGGAATTTAACTATATTACCTTTCATTCTTAGCATTCCACTGGGACATCCATTTATAACGATATTTGCAGCTTGTATTCTATTCATCCCCATACTAATAAAGCGTTTTTTGAGATTAAAGCTTAACTCGACCGGCAGTTTTCTAGCTATTTTATTAGTTACCACTTTAACCTGGCTCACTAACTGTTATTTTTTGCTTCATTTTTTTGGGAAGAGCTTTAATGCTTTTGTTGAGCGTATTATCCAACCTGTAGCTTTGAAGGGAGTTTCATACATAGCCAAAGCCAATCAAGTAGTAACACCTGCAGAATTATGTAGAACAATTGTACTTTTATACGGACGTTATTTATTTCCCTTCATTGTTATAGCTATAGCATTGATTATAATTCTGCTTGACAGAAAGAAAAAAATACCATTTAATAGAGAATATAAATTTCTGGTAATATTTTTTGTAGCCTTGGGTATCATAGATGGTTTTTTTATATTTAATCCCGTATTTACCCATACTATTCAAAGAGTAACCACACTTAATTATTTTACTTATATAATGATACCCCTCCTGGCACTTTCACTGTACACAATATTCTTAAGAAAACTGTCTGGTGCAAGAATTCTTGCAACTGCTGTCGTACTGGCAATAATCCAGGGCATAAGCTTAACCGGGGCGCTTCCCTCTCCGCGAACCCATGAGACCAATTTTGGTGTGCCGTATGAAGAGGTTACAGCTATGCAGTGGTTGTTTGATGAAAAAGGGAATGATCCGGTTTTGTCGGTTCTTGACCCGCAAATAGCTTCCAGGTTTTGTGATCTTTTTTACGGCTGGTCAGAGAAGAATCAGAGGAAAGACATAAACCGGTACCACTACATAGTGCCTGACCATTTCGGCTATAATGACGATGAGAATGAGCATTATAAATATAAGGGACAATATGTTATTACACTTTATCAGATTAAAAGGATATATACTGACGTATATAGATTTTCAAAAAACCAGGATGTTTTAATGAGATTCACGGCGGAAGATTATGATAGATTTAACAATGACCCTAATGTAAATAAAATATTCGACAATAGAATTATTGAGGTAAGCAAATCTTAAACTCTAAAAGTGATTCTTAACTGCAGGAGACAATATATGAATAGACGTCAGTTTATTACGCTAACTGTTGCGGGTCTAGCCTCTCTTGGATTAACGGGTTGCCTGCCCAGAGAGATTTCAGCACGGTTAAAAAAGTATAGTGTTGTGGCAGCCAATGATACTCCAAAGGACCTGTTACGGGAAGCAACCCATATTTGCAGAGGAGTGAGGGACGAAGTTAAAATTCAAGCAGCAGTGTCAGCGGCTGCGGGTGGGAAGTGCCTGATACTGCCGGGAACTTATAATAAGGACTCGTCCACTGGCATAGCGGTACGCTCCAACACGGAAATTGAAATTGCCAGTGGAGCAATTATAAACCAGAACAAACTGGATGATGACTGCTCGATTTTTATTAATTCCGACCAGATAAATGGAAACACCAACATTAAGATCCACGGGGAAGGAGTCCTCAACGGAAACAGGCATAAGAGCACGGCAGGGAAGCATTATGCGGTTGATTTTGTTAAGGTGAAAGACGGTTTGGTGGAATGTTATATTGACAATTTCCGTACACTTGAGGCCAGGCTCAGAGAAAGCTACGCTGTAGTCAGGAATCTCAGATTTACTAACATGCCTAAAGATGAGGAATCTCTTCTGCGGTTTACTGATGCTGAGTCCGGTAGTTTAGAACTATTTAATCCGTCCCATACTAGATGGTCTATTGAGACAGCCAACCCGTGCCGTAGCCCGAGTTACTTAAAGGTTTCTCTTAATAAAGGTCAAATTGGCGGGGTCCAATCAAATAAATGGAGCAATGAAGGCATTAATCTGGACCTGCGCTATAAGATGTTCAGTTTCTGGATGAGGATTGAGGGACTGACCTTGGATAATGATCTGTCTGCTGTCCTGGATGCGGTGAAACTTGGTTTTCATGGTGAAAAAGGCTATCCTGCTCCCGATTTTATTTTGACTGCAATGTACAGCCGCAATAGTGCCGTCTGGGTACGCCTTATCGGTGTGCCGTCTGTCAACAGTGAAAGCCTGATGGCCAGGACTATGAGTCGTATCAAATATCTAAGCTTAAGATTAGACACCACACATATCGGTAATATCCCCGGACCCCTTACAGTTGATTTTGACGATTTGAGCCTGATTCCTATAAAAGATGGCGGAAAAGTCTGCTTTTCCTTTGATGATGGATATTCAACCTGGGCTACTGTCGGGGACATTCTATCAGAATATGGGTATAGAGGTTGCTTTAATGTTTCAACCGGCCTAGTCAATGATGAAGGTAAAACTTATTCTGATTTATTGCCAATGTATAAAAAATTGGCGATAGAGGGTCATGAAATCGGCAGTCACGGCCACAGTCACAGGGTAAACAGGAAGAATCTTTACTACGAATTGATTACTTCGAAGGAAATACTGCAAAGGGATGGTCTTGGCGATATCCGGTTTTTCTCTTATCCCGGCGGCCCTTCCCTCTGGCTTGGCGATATGACAGCGGCTGCGCACGAAGTTTACTCAGGTTGCAGGTCAACCGCTAAAAACATCACTACCCAGGGAGACATTAAGCCTCTTTTTTCGACAATCGCGATAACGTTAGATAATTCAACAGAAAAAATAAATACACAGATAGCATGGGCAATCAACAACCATGAAAATGTGGCTCTCTACGCCCATACCCTTGATGGAGTAGACTGCAGTGAAGCCAGGCTGAGAGAAGTCTGTGACTTTCTCTATGATTTAGGTATACCAGTTGTGACATATTCCGAAATGTTTCCGGAGGGTGATTACCCTGAACCGGACTGGAGATCAGCAAAGAAAAAACATCTTGTATAATGTTAAAAACAATACAGATTATACGAGGAGTGATAAAATGAAAAAATGTACAATTAGGTTTTTTACCGTCCTGATTTTAGCTGTAACACTATCTTTTTGTTTTATTAACACTTCTTTTGCATTGGAACCAATCAGTATATTAGTTAACAATGAAAAAATTAGCTCTGATGTCCCTCCTCTCATTGAGCAGGGAAGGGTGCTTGTTCCTATGAGATGCATTTTTGAAGCCCTGGGTGCCGATGTCAGTTGGAATAGTGAAAACCAAACTATACTTGCAAAGAAGGGGGACATTTCAGTATCCTTAACCATTGGTTCAAAGGTTGCTTTTAAGAATAACCAGGAAATTGCCCTTGATGTTCCCCCGTTTATTACAGATGGCAGAACTATGGTCCCTGTGCGTTTTGTAAGCGAATGTTTGGGTTATAGTGTAAAATGGGAAGCTGAAAAAAACACTGTAAATATTACAACAGCGGCAGATATTGTTTTGGCCGCCAGTGATACTCCTGAAGATTTGAAAAAATCAGCCACCCATATTTGCAGCGGAGCCAATGACCAAGTTCAAATTCAGGCGGCAGTGGCAGCTGCGGCAGGGGGTAAGTGCCTTATACTGCCGGGAACATACAATAAGGACTCATCTGCCGGAGTAGCAGTTCAATCGAATACAGAGATTGAAATATCAAGAGGTGCAATCATAAACCAGAATAAACTGGATGCTGACTGCTCGATTTTTAAGAATACCGACCAGGTAAATGGAAACACCAATATTAAGATCCACGGGGAAGGAGTCCTCAATGGAAACAGACAGAAAAGTACGGCAGGAAACCAGTATGCGGTTGATTTTGTTAAGGTAAAAGGCGGTTTGGTAGAATGTTATATCGACAATTTCCGCACACTTGAGGCAAGGCTGCGGGAAAGCGACGCTGTTGTCCGCAATCTACGCTTCTATAACATGCCAAAAGATGAATATGTTCTAATTGAGTTTTTAAGCGCTGATTCCAGCGGTTTCACAACAATTAATCAGGCCAATACCACCTGGTCGATAGAAACAGCCAACCCCTGTCATGATGCAAGCTATATTAAGATTGCGGTTAATAAAGGTCAACAAGGCGGAGTTGAGTTTGACAAGCTGAGTGATACGGAACAGAGTCTTGACCTGCGCTATAAGATGTTCAGTTTCTGGATGAGGATTGAGGGACTGACCTCAGATAAAGATCTTTCTACTGTATTGGATGCGGTTAAACTGGGTTTTCACGGAGAAAAAGGCTATCCTGCTCAGGATTTTATGTTAACCGCAATGTACAGCCGCAATAGCACAGTATGGGTACGCCTTATCGGTGTCCCCTCCGCCAATAATGAAAGCATGCTGGCAAGGACTATGAGCCGCGTGAAGTATATTAGTTTAAGAGTAGATGCGGCGCAGACAGGTGAGCTGCCCGGTCCTCTTACGGTTGATTTTGATGATTTGAGCCTGATTCCGATAAAAGACGGCGGGAAAGTATGCTTTTCCTTTGATGATGGTTATTCAACCTGGGGCAAAATCGGGGACATTTTGACCGAATATGGTTACAAAGGATGCTTTAACATAGTAACTGGCGGGTATAACAATGGTGAGCATAAAACATATTCTGATTTGTTGCCGGTGTATAAGAAACTGGCGCTGGCCGGACATGAAATAGGCAGCCACAGCCACAGCCACAGTGTTGACAGGCAAAGCCTTTTCTCTGAATTAATTAAGTCAAAAGAAATATTACAGAGAGATGGCCTGGGAGACATTCGCTTTTTCGCATATCCCGGCGGATCTTCTCTTTGGCTTGGTGATATGGTAGCGGCCGCGCATGAGGTTTACTCAGGCTGCAGGGCGACTGCCAAAAATATAACAACACAAGGGGAAATCAAGCCGCTGTTCTCGACGGTTGCAATCACTTTAGATAATTCAATGGAAAAAATAAAAGCCCAAATCGCCTGGGCTGTTAACAACCATGAGAATGTGGCTCTATATGCGCATACTCTAGATGGTGTTGACTGCAGCGAAGTCAGGCTACGAGAGGTCTGTGATTTTCTCCATGATATGGGTATACCAGTCGTGACATATTCCGAGATGTTCCCTGAAAATATGTACCCTGAACCTGACTGGAGAGCGGCGGAGAAAAAATATTTGCAAGGAGAATAAAAGACCTCTTCTTTTATTAAGTCGGGTAACCTATAATATATTCATTGTCCGCGGCTATAATTACTCCTTTACATATGGGATCAACATATATCGGAGATAAATTGCCGCTAACCTTTATATTACTTCCGTCCGCTACTCTGAGATAGATGCCGTTATTGGAGGATTGCGTGGTTTTTACAATATTGTTTTGAATATCCACATTACTAACCGGCACACCGTTTACGCTATAGTAAATCCCAATATTCAACTCATTCCGGCCGCAATTCAGAACACTATTTCCCGACCAAACAGTATTTGAAACATCAAGGGTCTGCGTCCAGCATTTGATGCCAGGCCCTTTACTATTTTCTATAGTATTATTAGAAACAAGTTTTGTCGCGTATGGTGATATACCATAATTTGAAACTGTGGTAATCCCTGCATGGTATATGGCGCCGACGTTTTTAATTGTATTGTTGGATATAATACCAGCGACTCCCTCAATACCGTTTTCCACAGTAGTATCTATATAATTATTGGATACGCTGAGATCGTAGCTTGGTGAACCAATATATATAGCGACTGTCCCGGTACCGTTGCCAGGGGTGGTAAGGCCGATATTTTTCAAAGTGTTTTTCTCAATAGATCCTTTTCTTATGCTTGTTTCAGTGCCGACGGTTATTCCTTTGAAACTAGTAGTATCTATATCATTTTGACTTATGACGAATTCATTGCCTGGACCATCAATTCTAATTACATTATCAGATTTTATATTGAAAAATTTATTTTTGCTAATGACCACTCCTGTACATTGAGACAGATGGACAGGTGGGGAATGATAGTTGGATATTTTGCCTATTAGGAAATCGGAGCCGATGTTTTCGAAATAGCAGTTGTTTACGAGCACGTTGCTGGAGTTTTCAAAATGTAAAACCTGTCTGTTACAGTCAATAAATTTAATATTGCTTACAGATATATTATTATTGGTTATATAAAAGTTACCGTTGGGTAGTTTTATAATTGAGTTATTGCTTCCGATTAAAGAGACATTCGGAGTTTTTATTCTTATTTCAGCCGTTAGGATTAAATAGGTTCCATCCGGGAATAGAATAGTTCCGCCTTTGATTAGACTGTTAATTGCTTTTTGGATAGATTGTGAGTCATCAGTCACCCCATTCCCTTTGGCGCCAAAGGATTTAACATTGATTGTTGACGGTTTTTTGGCTATAATATTTTTGCTCATTTTGTTACTCCACCTAAAATGCAAGATTTAAACCAGGATTCCTTATGTAAAATATTCTCCCATATTGAATTATGTTACATATCTTACCAGTTTGAACAATAAATAAACCTGCCTTTGTGAGGCAGGTTGAAGTTAACCAGAAGAGTTACTAGCCAGTCCAAATCTTAGACGTTATTTGTGGCAATTACACCTGTGCAAATGGAATCTACCAGTACAGGAGAAATATTGTTATTAACCTGGATATTATTCCCGTTTGATACTCTCAGGTATATACCCGTGTTAGAATTTTGCGTGGTTGTCACTGTGTTGTTTTTAATCTCAACGTTGCTAACAGGCACACCGTTTACGCTAAGGTAGATACCTACATTGCTCTCATCCCGGCCGCAATCTGAAATCTTATTTCCCGTCCAAACTGTATTTGATACATCTAGGCTCTGTGTCCAGCATTTGATTCCGGACCTTCTGCTGTTCTCGATAGTATTATTGGTGACAAGTTGTGTAGCGTAAGGAGATATCCCGTAATTGGATGTTGTCGTGATTCCGGAACGATATATGGCGCCAACGTTCTTTATGGTGTTATTTGCTATAAGCCCCGCTACGCCCTCAATGCCGTTCTCAACGGTAGTATCTATATAATTGTTCGTTACGCTGAGACTATAACTTGGTGAGCCGATGTAAATCGCGACTGTGCCTACACCGTCTCCAGGAGTGGTAAGGCCAATGTTTCTTAATGTGTTTTTATCTATAGAGCCACTATAATTATTAGATTCATAACCAATCATAATACCCTTATAACTGGTGGTATCTATTTCATTTTCACTGATGGTGAACTCATTGCCAGGACCATCAACTCTGATAACGTTGTCAGACTTAATGTTATAAAATTTGTTTTTATTTATTTTTGCACCTGTGCATTGGGACAGGTGAACAGGTGGAGAGTGATAGTTGGATATTTTACCTATAAGGAAATCAGAGCCGATATTTTCGAAATAACAGTTGCTTACCGTAATATTGCTGGCGCTTTCAAAATGCAATACTTGTCTGTTGCAATCAATAAATTTTAAATTATTTATTGTAACATTATTATTAACAATATAGAAATTGCCGTTTGGTATTTTAATAATGGAATTGCCGCTGCCAGTTAACGTGATGTTGGGTATTTTAATTTTTATTTCAGATGCGGGGATTAAATATGTTCCATCCGGGAAAAGTATTGTACCTCCAGTGGGTAGGCTGTTAATGGCATTTTGGATAGCTTGTGAATCATCGGTTGCGCCGTCTCCTTTAGCCCCAAAAGATTTTACATCCACTGCTGACGGGTCAGAAGCCAAGTTTGTTGTATTGATGGTGGTAAAGCTGAAAGTATAATCAGTAACCAGACTGCTGCCGTTTTGATTATTAACTGCTCCAGCCGGAATGGTTACCCGGTAGGTTGCGCTGCTATTTAAGTTGTTCAGCGGGTCCAAGGTAAGTACGGCTCCGTTAATGCTGTTTGTAGTAGTTACCAGATTGCCGCCGGCATCCTGAATCCGGATGTTGCTATAATTTGTCCCCTTGCTAATTGTCTCACTGAAATTTATACTTATTGTTTTATCCAGGCTTATGTCTGTGGAGCCATTTGATGGGTCACTGCCGCTGACAGTAAGCGCTACAGGTGCGGGGGTTGTGGTGTCTGTCGCAGGTGTAGTATTTGTTGCAGGAGTTGTGGTACCTGTCGTAGGCGTAGCGCTTGTTGCAGGAGTTGTGGTATCAGTCACAGGTGTAGTGTTTGTCACAGGCGGTGTAGTATCTGTCGCAGGTGTAGTGTTTGTCACTGATGTAATACTTGTCATAGGCGTAACATCCGTTACAGGTGCGGCTGTAGTAAATCCAAAACTATATTTCGCCCGCATTCTGTTGCCGTTGCTATCTTTAAGCGCGCCGGCCGGTATTGTTATGCTATAGTAAGAGCTAGAGCCGAGAAAATTAACCGGGTCTATTATAAGTGAGCTACTGCTTATATTCTTCACGAAGGCTACTGGATTGCCGCCGGCATCCGTTACACTGATACTATTATAAGTAGCCAGGGGGCCCGGCAGTATTTTTTCACTAAATTTTATAGTAATATTGTTGCCGATTGGGACGTTATACGCGCCGGAAGCCGGGGATGTGCTTAAAACGTACGGCGGCGTTCTGTCAGCCGCTGCAGCAGAATTTTTTACAGGCATCCAGGCTAAAAACGATGAAATAAGCGTTAGGTTGAGGACCAGCCAGCACAATCTGCTTTTTAAACGTTGGTTGTTGAACATAAGGCAAACCTCCTAAAAAATGCATTTTTTAGCGGATTAAAAAAACCCGCCTTTTGAGCAGGTTGCCTTTTGTCCCAACAGAAACAAGACAAACAACTCCAGGCAACCCAGCCGCCATAGCTTTTACAGCTTTAGGCCTGTAGGCTTTGCGTCCCCACCTTTCGGTGAGTTTGCCCTTGACAAGAATCGATATGCATTTGTAAAATAATAAACCTGCCTTTGAGGCAGGTTGCTTGTAAGATAGTTTAAAGCAACTATAGAGTTACTTTAAAAGTATTTACTCCGGCAACCCAGCCACCGTTGCTTTACAGCTTTAGGCCTGTAGGCTTTGCGTCCCCACCTTTCGGTGAGTTTGCCTTTATTCACGAGCTTATTTGATATTATTTTAACTAATATTTTTATTTTGAAAATGAGACTAAAGTCCCGTTTTTTCTGTGACTTTAGTCCTGATTTATGAAATATAAATTATTTATTTATTGCTAAATTCTAAAACTATTTCATGGATGAGAATATATAGTGAAGGTAACCATATGATTGCGGCGAAATCTAGTTAAAGGATTTCTTTAAGGGAGGATATTATTACCACAAATGTCGCTTAACAAAATTTTGATTTTTAAATATGAATTGCAACTTGTTATTATAGT
Source organism: Pelotomaculum propionicicum (assembly GCF_004369225.1). Classification (GTDB taxonomy): domain Bacteria; phylum Bacillota; class Desulfotomaculia; order Desulfotomaculales; family Pelotomaculaceae; genus Pelotomaculum_B; species Pelotomaculum_B propionicicum. The sequence continues at coordinate 25,242 of NZ_QFFZ01000018.1, read as the reverse complement.
ATCAATTATTTTTGCTTTTTTTATTTACTTAGGGGAGTATGGGTGGGTACGCAATCTCAGAATATTGCTGGGATTACCTTTTATACTTTTCTTTCCTGGTTATACATTAACAATAATACTTTTTCCGCAAAAAGAGGATTTGGGATTATTTGTACGATTAGTTATTGGTAGTGGATTGAGTATAGTTGTTGTTACATTACTAGGATTTGGACTTAATTACACTCGTTGGGGTATAAGTGTCAATTCGACTTTTTTTACCCTGGTTGTTTTTATATTGTTGGCATCATGCCTGGCAATATACAGGAGACATATGCTGCCCCAAACAGAAAGATACATTCCTGTTCTAAATTTGCATGTATTAAGCAAGATTTCTTTAGTTGAAAGAGTGCTCTCAGGATTCTTGATACTTGCCTTACTCTTTACCGTCGGTTTCACTTTTTATGTTTTTTCTAATCCTAATACAGGTGAAGATTATACAGACTTTTATATGTTAGGGAAAAATGGAAAAGCTGAAAACTATCCACAATCACTTGCTGTTATGGAAGAAGAGTATGTCCTAACGGGTATTATAAATCATGAACACCGTACAGTAGATTATTACATCCAGGTAAAAATGGGCGATTACATAAAATCAAATATTGGGCCTATTACCCTGGAAAATGATCAAAAGTGGGAAGATAATGTAAAATTCTCTGCCCAACAGCCGTATGAAAATTTGAAAGTTGAGTTTTTGCTTTTCCGGGAAGGTGATCTTGAACCCTATCGTTCTTTACATCTCTGGATAACTGTCCATAAATAAACTTTTCTTGTTGTCTATTGTATAATCAGACTTTATTCTTTCCTGTCCTGTAGTGTAGATCCGTATGATTTCTGTAGTTTTAGCCTAAAAAAACTCCATAATCTCCAGCGGCTCCACGGCACTACCCACGAGCAGCCGGCGGCGCGCTTCCAGCGGGAAAATCTCCGGCCCCATACCAGCAGGTCGCCATATGTTTTGCAAGTATGGCAGATGCGCAGGGTGGCCACCGACTGCCTAGTTTCCTATGCATCCAACCGTTACTCGGTGCCCTGGAGGTATGTGCATCAGACTGTGGAGCTGCAGGAGCGTGGTGACCTGATATCTATCTACCATCAAGGCGTGCTTATTGCCACCCACCGCAAGGCAGAAAGGAAGCACCAAGTGGTTATGAACATGGAGCACTACCGGGGCTTGTCAAATAAAAATGATGTCACAAAGAAGACAGTTTCTCTGCCCGAGGTCGAGGTCAGAAGTCTGGATGTCTACGCCTTGCTGACCAAAGGAGGTGCTCTCGTTGGATAACCCGCAGCTCCTCAGAATTCAGGAAAACCTCAAGCTGTTAAAACTGAACCGTACCGGCCAGCAACTCGAAATGCTGCTCCAGGAAGCGAGCAAGAACGAGGTGTCATACTCCGATTTTCTGGACAAGCTGCCCCGTACCACAGGGCAACCTCGTTGGTATCAAGCTGGCAATTTCGGAGGACATACTTTTCGTCACATCGGACTTCCTCTTCGAGGATTTCCTAATTAAGATCTTCACTACGAGTTGGATGATATGTTGTCTGGAAGGAAAAACCCAGTAAAGTCCTTTAAGCTTGAAATTTCCAGCTCATTTTTCATCTTTCGAGCCGGAAAACTCGAGTAAAAAAACTCAAAATAGGAGTGCCGCGCAGTAGTGTTGCATAAAACTAGATTTAAAAAGTCAAGACCCAAAACCGGGGAAACATATGTTCCAATATGATACTTAACAGAATATTCTGACCAAGGTTAATTTCTAAATAGTTCAAAACAGCAGCGACACTATAAAGGTAATCCTGTATCCACATTTTAGCGTATATGTCTTTTAGCGTATTTCTACAAATAGTTCAGCTGTACATCAAAGGTATCTAGAAAATTGCTGGTTCCGGACTCAATTTGCTTTAATAACTGTTCAAATTCCCGGTTGTAATCTTTCTTTTTCCTGTCACGGGATGTCTTGGTGGTATTCCTTTTTAAAAGATCAAGAAAAACGTTAAAGGGTTTGAATAAGTTATCTTTTAACAGCCTCTTGATATCCAGCAAAGATTTTTTTGTCTTTAAATTAACCTTAGTCAACAGCAATAAGCAGTAGGTGATTAGCGCCAGCCAGATCTGGCTGTATACAGCGTTGGCACTTCGGCCATAGAATTTCTTTACTTTTAAATGTTGCTTTATCCATTTAAAAAACAGTTCGATTTTCCACCTGCTGCGATAGATCTCAGAAATCTCAAGGGCGCTCATCTTAAAGTCATTGGTCAGAATAACCACCGGCGTGCCCGTGGTATCCACAGTGTGGATAAGTCTTAATTGATGCCGCATGATTGTTGTTTTAGGGTCACCGAGTATTACTGTGCTTTCCGTCATATTAGTGCCGTCCACCGGTTTATTATCAATGACATTAGTAATAAAATTGTCCTTTATCCGGGTGACAAAACGTATGCCGGCATCGCAATAATCATCCCATTTTTTATAGTCCACATAGCCACGGTCAAATACGTAAAGTGCGTTGGGGTCTGTTGTAAGCAATTCATCCAACTGTGATTTATCCGATTTTTTGGCAGTGGTAAGAATGGCTTTTTCCGGATAAGAGTAACCGTTTTGATACACCAGGCATTGATGAAGTTTCACACCTGCTTTTGTTTTGCGATAATCGGCCCATAAATAACTGTTAAGGCAAAGGGTGACGGTACTGGCATCAATTATATGGACACGGTCTACATTAGGGGTAGAGCTTAAATGGTTGGTAGTTTTTTGTATTACAACTTTTGCTACGTCGGTAAACACGGATCCCCAGAATGAACTGCTGGTTTCTTTAAGGCGCCTGGATAACTGGGAAGCACTGATTGAGTCAAGCTTTAGAGCATCTTGCAGGTCAATATTATTTTTTACATTGCCAGCCAACTCTCTTATTGATTCAGTTTGGCTGATCTGAGCAATGAACATGAGATAAAGCATTTTGATTGTAAATAATTTCTTGATGTACCTGTCTGCACCGAATTCTTTAATCATTGAACAAAATTTTTCATAAGGAAATTGATTTAGTACTTCATTAAATGTGGATTTAGTGGTATCCTTATCCATGGTTTGCTCCTTATTTTAGAGACTATGGACAGGACTACCTGCTATAACTCTATTATAAGGAGTTTTTTAATGAAAAGCCATGATATTTATGGTAATTAACTTAATTTAAATAAATATTAACGATTTTGAGCATATTTAAGCTTTGACTTTTGAGTGGTTTTTAAATGCAACGCTAGTGATCCTGATTTGTTTATGTGATAGTGGAGTAGACTTATTTTTGCAGAGATTTCTTTAAGACTTTATTTATGCTCCGCTCTGCCTTTAAAAAACTCCATGATCTCCATAGGCAGCGGGAAGATGATGGTGCTGTTCTTTTCCACCGAGATTTCGGTGAGTGTCTGCAGCATACGCAGCATCAGGCCGGAAGAGTTCTGGCTGATCACCGAGGCCGCTTCAAAAATCCTCTGGGAGGCCTGGTATTCGCCTTCGGCGGATATCACCTTGGCCCGGCGCTCCCGCTCCGCTTCAGCCTGTTTGGCCATAGCCCGCTTCATACCCTCCGGCAGGTCGACCGATTTAATTTCAACGGTAACCACCCGGACTCCCCAGGACTCGGTTGATTTGTCCAACTCCTCTTTTAACACTTTGCTGAGTTTTTCTCTTTCAGACAGCATGTCGTCCAGTTCGTGAGAGCCTAGGACGGAGCGCAGCAGGGTCTGCGCCAAAAGCGTGGTCGCCTGGCGGAAGTTTTCCACGTTCAAGACCGCCATTTCCGGGTTGGAGACCTGAAAGTAAACAACAGCGTTGATGGAAACAGGCACGTTGTCTTTGGTGATGATATCCTGTCCCGAAACGTCAATGGTAGCTACCCGCAAATCGACATAAAGGGTGCGGTCGATGCCGAAGGGGAGGATAAACCTGAGGCCTGGTTCCAAAACTTTGATAAAACGCCCGAAGCGCAGCAAGACAGCCCGCTGGTACTGGTTGATGACTCTGAGAGATGTAGGCAGGGCAATGATAATAAGTACAAGCAGCAGAAACAAGAACAAGCTTGAAGAGCTAAGAAAATCCAGCATGCTAAGCACCTCTCTTTTTAATATTTTGTTGCTCAGATTCTTTGAAGGGGTCGGGAAATCCTGCACACGGCGCTGGTATTTTACCGTGACTAAAGAAATTTTTGGTTCCAGCGCAGGAAAAATAAGAAAAATGACGAAATGTAATTACACTCTTTAAACCTGGAGGGTTTTTATGGATGAGCAGTTAGTACGGGTGGAGGTTGAGATCTTTGGTGAATACTACACCCTGAAAGGGGATGGCACCAGGGAAGAGTTGATAGCGCTGGCCCAGTTCGTCAACCGTAAAATGAAACAGCTGGCTGACCGCAACACCCGGTTGTCAAAGTCCCAGACAGCGGTACTGGCCGCCTTGAACATTGCGGACGAGTTGAAAAAGCTGCAGGAAGAACATGAAAACCTGATCAGAATGCTGGAGCCCGAAAAAAAGGATAGCAAAAAGAACTCATGAATGAAAGTTCATGAGTTCTTTAGTGTGTATGGTTTATGGTTATGTTCTATTCAGAGATTAACTACTCCCCAGTATTTCGGGGAATATTAGTTTAAGGGGCTGTTAACTGGGATGAAAAACGAGGAAGTGGCCTGGGTTTTTCATGAGCTGGCAGATTTACTGGAGTTCAAAGGGGAGGATTTTTTTAAGATCCGCGCTTACAGGAACGCCTGCAAGATCCTGGCCGGCCTGGACGAGCCGCTGGAAGAGATCCGGCGGAGAGGGGGGCTGGCCAAAATACCCGGCATCGGCAAGAACATCGCCGCCAAAATCGAGGAGCTTCTTGCCACCGGCCGCCTGAAAAAAATGGAGGAGCTTTTAAAAGAGATCCCCCCTGGTATCCTGGAGATCATGTCCCTGCCCGGCATTGGCCCCAAAAGGGCCGGCCTGCTCCTGTCAAGCCTGGGGATTTCCAGCCTTGACGAACTGTTGGGTGCGGCGAAACAGGGCCGGGTGAGGGGGCTGCCCGGCATGGGCGGCAAAGTTGAAAAGGACATAATCAAATATATTGAGATGCGGGAAGACAGGCGCGAACGCGTGTTGCTGGTTACAGCCAGGGATTTGGCCGGAGAATTCACTTCATTTATAAAGAAGCTGCCGGGTGTGGCCGGGGTCGACGCCGGGGGGAGCGTGCGCCGCTGGCGGGAGTCAGCCGGCGACGTCGACCTGGTGGTGGCGGCAGCGGACCCTCGCCGGGTGATTGAGGCGGCAGCGGGCTGCCCTCTGGTATCAGAAGTGCTTGAAGTTAACGAGAACAGGGTCCGCCTGCAGGTCCATTGGGGTATAGAGGTGGACCTGCAGGTGGTGCCGGAAAACCAGTTTGCCCTGGCCTTATTCTTAAACACCGGCAGCCGTGCGCACCTCCAGCGGCTGGCGTCCTTGCCGGCGGCGGCCGGGATTAATTTTGACCCGTCAGCTCTGCCGTCAAGTGAGTTTTTCAGTAACGAGCGGGAGATTTATGCCCGGCTGGGTTTGCCGTTTATACCTCCCGAGCTGAGGGAGGACCGGGGTGAGGTGGAGGCTGCTCTGGCAGACAGGCTGCCGCGCCTGGTGGAGCTGGGTGATATCAAAGGCGACCTGCACATGCACACCACCTGGAGCGACGGGGTCTGCACCATCGAGCAGGTGGCTGCCCGCGCCAGGGAAAAGGGTTACGAATATATCGCCCTGACAGACCACTCCCAGTCGCTTAAAATAGCCAGGGGGCTCTCTCTGGAGAGGCTCAAAGAGCAGCACCGGCAGATCAGGTCGCTCAACGAGAAAATGGACGATATCCAATTGCTTACCGGGATCGAGGTTGATATCCTGCCCAAAGGCGGCCTGGACTGCCCTGATGAGATTCTGAAGGAGGCGGACCTGGTGGTGGCCTCCGTGCACAGCGCTTTCAAGCAGGACCGGGAAACCATGACCGCCCGGATTATATCAGCTGTGGAGAATAAAAATGTTGATATTATCGGGCACCTGACCGGCAGGCTGATCGCCCACCGGGAAGCGTACGCCGTTGACGTGGAGAGGGTGTTGGAAGCGGCTGCCAGCTGTGGTACTATATTAGAGATAAATTCTTCACCGGACCGCCTGGATTTAAACGACCAGAACGCCGCCAGGGCCAGGGAGTTGGGGATAAAGATGGCTGTGAACACCGACGCCCACGACCTGAAAAGAATGGAGGAAATGGTCTACGGTGTTTCAGTGGCGCGGCGGGCCTGGCTCGAGCCGGATGATGTGGTCAATACCATGCCGGTGGAAAAACTGGTTAAATTCTTAAGGAACAGGTAAAGCAGGTGTTTTAGGGTTTGCCGGAAGAACTGCCGCTGCAAAAAATTCTCGACGGCGGGAAAAAGGTCCTGCCCCGCTCTTTTTATGCCAGGGACACTGTGACTGTGGCCAGGGAACTGCTGGGCAACATCCTGGTCAGCGACCGGCCTGAAGGGATTTGCGCCGGCCGGATCGTGGAGACTGAGGCGTACCTGCAGGGCGATCCCGCCTGCCACGCCTCACGCGGCATGACCCCCCGCAACAGGGTTATGTTCGGCCCGCCGGGCCATGCTTATGTTTATTTTATTTACGGGATGTATTACTGCTTCAACGCGGTCACCGCCGCCGAAGGAGTGGGGGAAGCCGTGCTGGTCCGCGCGCTTGAACCACTGGCGGGGCTGCCGCTGATGCGCGCCAGGCGGGGGCGGGAGAGAATGGCGGAATTGTGCGGCGGCCCGGCCAAACTGGTACAGGCCATGGGTATCACCCGCCAGCACAACGGCGCCGACCTAACCGGGGGCACTCTGTATGTATGCGAGGGCGGCAGCCCCCGCGAAAGGATCGTCACCACCACCCGCATCGGCATCAAGGAGGGCGGCCAGCTCCCGCTGCGCTTCTACCTCCAGGGCAACCCCTACATCTCCCGCAAGTAGTGGGAAGTGGGACGTGAGAAGTGAGAAATGAGAAATTGTAGGTGCGACTTTAGTCGGCTAAGGTCAGGGGACACTCCTCAATTTCAGGTATTCCTTTTACTGACGAGGAATGTCCCCACTGGAGAGTTCGGGTAAATCCGAACCTACATCTTTTTAGACAATCGCACAACATACCGAAAAACATACTTATTACGTGGAAAGGGGCTTAGCAATGAAAATAAAGGAGATATACCAGCTGGCTATAGAAAAGGGCATCAGCAAGGACCCGCGCTCGCCTGAAGCGGTGCAAAAACTATTGGAAAAAGAAAATAAGTCCTATAACGAAATGAAGGAAGATGAAAAGAAGGAATACGACCAGGACCGGTTGTTCAACCCTTACGGTGATACCAGGGTGCTCTTTGGAGATCCTGAACAGGAGGTTGCCAGGGTGTTGGCCGGAGTGGACATGGAAACCGGTGAGGTGCTCCTGGCGGACAGGATTTCGCAGCGCGGCCGGAAAATCGACCTGATCATGGCCCACCACCCGGAAGGCAAGGCCATGTCCGCGCTCTACCAGGTCATGCGTCTGCAGGAGGACGTGTTGGCCAAGTTTGGTGTTCCGATCAACGTGGCTGAAGGGATCATGGCCTCGCGGATCAGTGAGGTCAAGTGGGCCCTGATGCCTTTAAACCACAACCGGGCGGTGGACGCCGCGCGGCTCCTGGGCATTCCCATCATGTGCGTGCACACGCCCGCCGACAACCTGGTAAATGATTTTATTCAGAGCATGATGGACGAAAGGAAGCCTGAGACGTTGGGTGATGTAATAAAAACATTAAAAGAGATCCCGGAATACGCCGAAGCGGTGCAGTATAACGCCGGGCCGACCATCGTGCTGGGGAGTAAGGAAAGAAGGGCCGGCAAGGTAATGGTGGACATGACCGGCGGCACCAGCGGCTCGGAAGACGCCTACGCCAGGCTGGTAACTGCCGGTGTGGGCACGCTGATTGTGATGCATATTGGAGAAAAGCACCGCAAGGAAGCGGAAAAGAACCATATCAATGTGATCATCGCCGGTCATATGGCCAGCGACTCGCTGGGCTTAAACCTTTTTCTTGACGAACTGGCGCGGCGCGGCGTGGAGATTATCCCCTGCGCGGGACTGTTGAGGCACGAGCGGAAGGAGTAGCTGCGATAATGGCCCGAAAGCCGGAATTGCTTGCCCCGGCCGGCAGTTGGGAGTCGCTGGTGGCGGCTGTTGAGAACGGGGCTGACGCTGTCTACCTGGGTGGAAAAAGTTTTAACGCCAGGCAGTCAGCCGGGAATTTTGACAATGTGGAATTAGCCCGGGCGGTGGAGTACGCCCATATCCGGGGTGTCAAAGTATATGTCACAGTAAACATCCTGCTGGATGACAGAGAGCTGCCGGAAGCCGCCAGGTTTCTGTATTTTCTGCAGCAGGCCGGGGCTGACGCCGCCATAGTGCAGGACCTGGGACTGGTGAAGCTGGCCAGGCAGGTTGTGCCCGAGCTGCCGCTGCATGCCAGTACTCAGATGACAGTCCACAACCTGCCCACAGTTCTTTTCTTAAAGGAAGCGGGCATAGCCAGGGTTGTGCTGGCCAGGGAGCTTGCACTGACTGCTGTTGAGAACATTATCCGGCGCTCCGGCCTGGCCATAGAGGTTTTTATGCACGGGGCCCTGTGCGTTTGTTACTCCGGGCAGTGCTTAATGTCCAGCCTGATCGGGGGGCGCAGCGGCAACAGAGGCCGCTGTGCTCAACCCTGCCGGCTCCAGTATGTGCTGGTTGACCGGCAGGGCAAGCCGCTGGCCGAGCCGCGGCAGGTGGGCAGCTACCTTTTAAGCCCGCGAGACCTGAATTTAAGCGAGCATGTGCCCGGCCTGATCCGGGCCGGCATTTCATCATTTAAAATAGAAGGAAGAATGAAAAGGCCGGAATATGTGGCCACTGTGGTCAGGGTTTACCGGGAGTTGATCGACCGGGCTTTGGAGAGCGGCGATTATGCCGTGACGCCTGAAGAGGCCAGGGAACTGGCCCAGATCTTTAACCGGGGTTTCACAACCGGTTATTTTTACGGCAGGCCCGGCCGGGATCTGATGAGTTACAAGCGCCCGAACAACAGGGGCGTTTTTCTGGGCAGGGTCAAAAGATTTAACCGGGAGAGCGGCCTGGTGGAAATAGTACTGGAGGAGCCGCTGCGGGCGGGGGACGGAATTGAGGTCTGGGTTACCGAGGGCGGGCGGTCCGCCGGGGAAGTAAGCAGGATGTACATAGCGGGCAAGCCGGTGGAACTGGCGCCGGCGGGGACGGTAGTTCAACTGGACGTGCCGGGCCGGGTCTTCCCCGGCGACCGGGTCTTCAAGACCCATGACGCCGCTTTGATGGAGCGGGCCAGGGCCAGCTTCACTTCCTCCAGGAGACAGAAGAAAATACCTGTTGTTTTCACGGTGACCGCCAAGCAGGGGCAGCCGCTGCTGGTTGAAGTTGAGGACGACGCCGGCTTTGCCGCGGCAGCCCAAACAGAGATCCCGGCCCGGGCGGCCTTAAACCGGCCCCTTACTTTCGCTTACCTGGAAAAGCAGCTATCCCGCCTGGGAAATACCCCATTCGAGATGCTGGGGCTTAAATGCCGCCTGGATGGCCAGTTAATGGTTCCTGTCAGTGAAATAAATGAGGCCCGCAGGAAAGCCCTGGCCGCACTGGCCAATAAAAGGACTGCTGCTGTCAGGCAGGAGCCGGTGCCGGAACATATTTTCAGCAGGCGCCTGTCCGAGTCTCTTGCAGTTGAAACAGCGGCAAAACCGAAGGCAGCCGGGCAGCCGTCGCTGAGTGTGACTGTGACAGACTTTGAATGCCTTAAAGCAGCGGTTACGGCCGGTGCGGGTGAAGTCTGCTTCGGAATGGAGCAGTACCGTTCCAGGGACCGTTTTTCAATAGATGAAATTTTTAAGGGAAGTGATTTTTGCGCGCGGGTGGGTGTGAGTTTCGTCCTTGCCTCGCCCCGCGTTATCCAGGACCGGGACATGGATGACTACTGCCGTCTCCTGGAAAAGGTCTCAAAATGTCACCTGGGCGGGGTGATGGTAACCAGCCCGGGTTTGATCAGAAAAGTTACAGAGATTACAGGCGGGCCGGTTTTGGCTGATTTCCCGCTTAATATATTTAACCGCGCAGCGGCGTCCTTTCTCGCCGGAGCCGGAATCAGCCGGGTGGCCTTATCTCCCGAGCTGACTCTGGAACAAATCAGCCGCCTCATACCTTTTCTGCCGGTGCCGGCTGAGGTAATCGTGCACGGGGCGCTGCCCCTGATGGTTTCAGAGTACTGTGCGGCGGGCAGCCTGCTGGGCAGCGGGCCGCCAGGCTGCTCCAGTCCCTGCAGGGGGCTGAGCTGCGGCCTTAAAGACCGCAAGGGAGTGGTGTTCCCGGTAGAATTTGACCAGTTTTGCCGCATGCACATATTTAACTCCCGCGACTTGTGCCTCATTGAAGACACCGGAGCGCTGGCAGGCGCCGGCGCCGCCGTGCTGCGGGTGGAGGCCAGGCGTGAGCGCGCGGGATATATCCGCGATGTTGTACGCGTTTACAGAACCGCGCTGGATCAATACCTGGCGGGAGATGAGGCAGACCTGGCAGAATTAAAGAGTGTTTTAGCCAAAAACAGCCCGCAGGGCTTTACCAAGGGGCATTTCTACAGAGGTGTTATATAATAGGAGGTGAAATACAATGGATAAAGAAAAAGCTAAATCGTTGCTGTTGGATTTCGTAAATCTGATTCCGGCTTTTGTTAAGCTGATGTACAACCTGGTCAAAGACCCGGCTGTGTCAACCACAGACAAGGCGGTGCTCGGGGCGGCTATCGTTTACATTTTTTCTCCTGTCGACCTGATCCCGGACGTGATCCCTTTTCTGGGGCAAGTCGATGATGCTTATTTAGTAGCTATCGCCCTGCAGAGGCTGCTTAATTCCGCCGGCCCGGAGATTATCAAAAAGTATTGGGAAGGCAGCATGGATGTTTTTAATTCTCTGCAAAACGCCGTGGAGGCCGCCCTGTTCTTTCTGCCTCAAAAAACGGTGGACATACTGCTAAAAAAAATTCCCAACTAGCAAAGGCGGCGATTCCCCGAGAGGGCTTTGTTCGGATAAATCCGGTAAGGCCATAGGCCCCAAAGAAATGCAGGATATACCGACGTCCGACGACTGAATTGAAAGGTTAGTTTATGGATAAGAAAACGCTTAGACGTTTAGAGTTTCATAAGGTGCAGGAAAATTTGGCGTCCTTCGCTTATTCGGCGCTGGGCAAAGAGAAGGTCATGGAGCTTGAGCCTGTGGACGACCTTAACGCGATTTTAAGGTGGCAGGACGAGACAAGTGAAGGCCGGAAGCTTTTAAGGCTGGAGCCTACCGCTGAAATGGGCGGCTGGAAGGATATCAGGGTTCAGCTGCAAAGAGCGGGCCACGGGGCTGTGCTGGAGCCTGAGGACCTTATTGCCGTGGCTGACACGCTTACGGCAGGCAGGGTGATCAAAAATTTTCTGCTGGAAAGAGCGGCAGTTTACCCTCTGCTGAATGAGCTGGCTTTTTTTCTGGCGGCCCTGCCGGAGCTGGAGCAGAAGATAAAAAAAGCAATTTTGCCCGGCGGTGAGGTGGCGGACAACGCTTCCCCGGAGTTGTCCCAGATACGCAGAAAAATAGTCAATTCCCAGCTGCAAATTAAAGATCACCTGGAGCACCTGATTCGCTCGCCTAATTACCAGAAGTATCTGCAGGACCCGCTGGTCACCATGCGGGAAGGCCGTTATGTGGTGCCGGTTAAAATAGAGTACAGGGCTCAGGTGCCTGGTATTGTCCACGATCAATCCTCCAGCGGCGCCACACTCTTTGTCGAGCCGATGGCGGTGGTGGAAAGGAATAACGAGCTGCGTCGCCTGATCGTGGCGGAAAAGCAGGAAGTCCAGAGGATTCTGGCCGAACTTTCCGCCGGCGTGGCGCAAAACCTTGATCCCATCAGCACTTCCCTGCTTACCCTGGGGGAACTGGATTTTATCATGGCCAGGGCCAGGTACAGCCACGCCCTGCAGGCCTGGGCGCCTGTCCTGGAAGGGGAGGCTGTGTTGGATATCCGGCAGGGCAGGCACCCCCTGTTAAAGGGAGAAGTTGTGCCCGTAAACATTCGTATAGGCGAAGAATTTGACACCCTGGTGGTCACCGGGCCGAATACCGGCGGCAAAACCGTAGTCTTAAAGACTGCCGGCCTGCATGTTTTAATGGCCCAGTCCGGCCTGCACATACCGGCGGGGGAAGGCTCAAAGCTGGGTGTGTTCAGGCGGGTCTTCGCCGATATCGGGGACGAGCAGAGCATTGAGCAGTCCCTCAGTACTTTTTCCTCACATATGACCAATATCGTGGATATCGTCGGCAGGGCCGGCAAGGACAGCCTGGTGCTGTTGGACGAGCTGGGGGCGGGGACAGACCCGACCGAAGGAGCGGCACTGGCCCAGTCGATCCTGGAAAAACTGCACGCGAGCGGGGTTAAAACCATTGCCACCACCCATTACAGCGAGCTGAAAAATTTTGCTTACGCCCACGAGCGGGTGGAGAATGCCAGTGTGGAGTTTGACGCGGTGACACTGCGGCCCACTTACCGCCTTTTGATAGGCAAGCCCGGACGCAGCAACGCTTTTGAAATTGCGGGCAGGCTGGGTTTGCCGGCGCAACTGGTCAACAGGGCCAGGGAGTTCTTAACTGTGGAGCAGGTGCAGTATGAGGAACTGATGCGTGATTTGGAAAAGGAGCGGCAGGAGGCGCAGGCCGAACGGGCTGAGGCCGCCAGGCTTACTGAAGAGGCCAGGCTGCTTAGGGAAATGCTGCAAAAGAAAGAGTCGGACCTGGCCGCCAGGCGGGAGTCCATTTTAGCGAAAGCGGCGGAGGAAGCGCGCGTACTGGTCAGAAACGCCCGGCTGGAGGCGGAGGCCGCGGTCAAGGAACTCCGGGAGAAACTGCATGAGGAAACGACCCGCGCCAGGGAGAGCGCCATCCAGGACGCCAGAGAAAAGCTGGGCAAACTCGGCCAGAAGGTCAGCCGGGCTGTGCCTGAAAAGGTTGCAGCGGGAGAAGTCCCCTCTGAACTTGTCCCTGGTGAAGAAGTATTCCTGCCCAAATTCAACCAGAAGGGCTATGTCCTTGCCGCCCCCGCACCTGGAGGCGAAGTGCAGGTCCAGGTGGGAATTCTTAAAATCAGCGTCCCTTTACGTGATTTGCGCAGGACTGAAAAAACAAAGCCGGCCGCCGGACAGAGTGAGGTGGCGGGTGTGCTGTTTGGCAAAGCCCGTGAGATATCCTCCGAGCTTGACCTGAGGGGGCAGTATGCCGGGGAGGCCACAGCCCTGGTGGAAAAATACCTCGATGACGCTTATCTGGCTGGTTTGCACAGGGTTTACCTGATCCACGGCAAAGGGACAGGCTCACTGAGAGCGGCTGTCCAAAAGCTTTTAAAGGGCCACCACCGGGTCAAGTCCTTCCGCCTGGGTGAACAAGGTGAGGGAGGATATGGTGTGACCGTGGTTGAGTTGGCGTAAAAAAAACCGGGACGAGCCCGGTTTCTGCTTTTTCAGACCAGCTTATAGGTCCAGTTGTTGCCGTTGTTGTTATCCCAGTTGCCGGCGCTGTCATGGAAGCAGAAGGTGAGGTGCCCGTCCTCCATATTCAGTGTTTTCTTCCAGCCTTCCGGCGTGCGCTGCATACGGTAGTCTTCAACTATTTTCCACTGCATGGGGTTGCCGAAACCGGAGTGGAGGTAGACCTGGGAAGCACCGCTCTTGCTCAATAGACCGTCATAAATAATTGTAACGTCACTTCCGTCCGGGGTTAGTGATTTTACGTTTACGCCGCGTAGATGGTCAGACCAGCCATGGTGATACATAAAGTGCGCCTCCTTAAAATTAAATATCTTACCAAATAGTTTTTATCAGAAACTGAATAACTATGAATGTCTAATAATGGTTGAACATAACCATAAGCTACCTGAATAAAAAAGACGGCTGGGACCATGTATTACTGGTTTCACAGCCGTCTCTTGTTTTATCTGGATCAGCTTTGCTAATTCTTTTTGCCGGTATCGGTTTTAATAACACCAGTGTCGGTCTTGGTACCCGTTTTACCCGGGGTGGTTGTTGAGCCGGCGCCGGGCTTGCCGGGCTGGGTCCCGCCGGGCGCGTGCAATGTGCAGGATTCGGTGGGGGCCCTGAGGGCAAAGTCTTCTACCGAAGGCGGCACCGCGTAGGGCAGTTTGATCAGCGGCTTAATCACCCGGTCAGGGCAGTATTGGGTCGGCAGCTGGCCGCTGGCCGCGCAGACTTCGATAAAGTTGTGCACGTTGTCCGTGCCTGATGGGACAGTGCCTGACGCAAAGTAGTCGGTGACCAGGCTGTCAGTGGGTGTGTTCGGGCCGGGCAGCAGGCCTGACTTGCCGTCTACTGTCGCGCTGACTATACCCGCGGGTGTGGGAAAGCTGGTGACGGGTGTGTCACTGAGCGCCCTGCTCATTATTTCCTGCCATACCCTGGTGGGATAAGTGCCTCCATAAGCTTGCGGCATCGCGGTGGGCTGGTCGTAGCCCATCCAGACCGCGGCCACCAGTTCAGGAGTATAGCCTACAAACCAGAGGTCTTTCCCCTCGTCGGTGGTGCCGGTTTTCCCGGCGGCGGGCCTGCTGATCTGGGCGCCGGTCCCGGTGCCGCTTGACACGACCGAGCGCAGCATGTCTGTGATCAGGAAAGCGGTGGTAGGCTTCATCGCTACATGCTGTTTGGGCACATGCTGTTCCAGAATCACTCCGTCCTGCTTTTCAACCTTTATTATTACAGTCGGCTCAATGTAGACGCCCTGGTTGTCGAAGGCGCCGTAAGCGCAGGCCATTTGGAGCGGCGTCACCCCGGTATGCAGGCCGCCCAGAGCCATGCTGGCGCCGTGGTTTGCCGGGTCCAGCGTAATGCCGAGGTTGGATGCGAATTTAATGGAGTTGGCCAGGCCGACATAGTCCATCAATACCTTAACCGCCACGATGTTGACCGAGTTGGTCAGGGCTGTGCGCAGGGTAATCAGGCCGCGGTACCTTCCGTCAACGTTGTGCGGCTGGTAAGACTCGTAGCTGGTCGGGATATCATCCACCACCGAGGCCGGCCCCATCCCGGCATATTCAATAGCCGGCCCGTAAGCGGCGATGGGCTTAAAAGCTGAGCCGGGCTGGCGGGCGGTCTGGGTGGCCCTGTTCCACTGCCTTTTTTGTGTATGCTCACGCCCGCCTACCAGGGCTTTAATATAGCCTGTGTGCGGGTCGAGCACCACGACTGCGCCCTCCGGCTGTAAGGCGCCGTTCTCGTCCGCCTTGGAAGACGGGAAATTGGCGTTTCTGCCCATGGCGGTTTCAGCGATCTGCTGTATTTTGGTATCAAGTGTGGTGTAAACTTTGAGGCCGCCTTTGAAAACCGCGGCCTCACCATATTTCTCAGTCAACTGGTCTGTGATATAGTCCAAAAAATATGGGTAAGGGTACTGCCGCCAGGCAAGCTCTTTAGTTTCCAGCTTAATTTCTTTTGCTTTGGCAGCTTCTGCTTCGCTGGCGCTGATATAGTTATATTTCACCATGCTGTCCAGGACGTCGTTGCGCCTGGCTTTAGCGGCTTTGGGGTCAAGGAAGGGGGAGTAGGCGCTGGGCGCCTGGGGCAGGCCCGCCAGCAGGGCTATCTCTTCCAGGGTAAGGTTCTGGTCATAAATATTTTTCCCGAAATAGGTCTGCGCGGCAGCCTGAATGCCGTAAGCTCCCTCACCGAGGTAAACATTGTTGAGGTACATTTCCAGAATCTCGTCTTTGGTGTACCGCCTTTCAACCTGAAAGGCCATGATAATCTCCTGGATTTTTCTTTTGTAAGTCTTCTCCGCACTCAAGAATGATATCCTGACCAGCTGCTGGGTGATGGTGCTGCCGCCTTCCCGGAGCGACCCGGAAGTCAGGTCCGTCCAGGCCGCCCGCGCAATGCCCCTCAGGCTGATACCGTGGTGCTGGTAAAAGCGGGGGTCCTCTATGGCTAAAAAGGCGTTCTTGAGTTGAGGGGGCACTTTCTTAAGGTCAACCGGGACGCTGTTTCTGATGCCGATCTGGGTGACAAGGTTCCCGTCCATGTCATAAATCATGGTTGAGGCTCCTGATTCGAGCGCTTCCTGACTAATCGCAGGCATGTCCTTGATGCTGGCAAAGACCAGTCCCACTCCGGTACCGCCGATGATTAACACCAAAAGTATCGCAATAAGAATGGCCAGGCGTTTATAGTTTAACTTTCTTCTTCTCCTTTTTTGAGACAACCAGTGTTCCCTCCTTGAAGTTAAAAGAATTATAACATATCTAGCAGCCATTTCCCAGATGATTTCTAATTGTCCGTTTGGACCTGTCTTTATTAGACTGTTTTTTATGAACTTACGGTTCGGCTTTAATGTCGAATAATGGCATGTAAAAAGTGCCTTACGCAGGATAATATTGATACATCTTGAAAGAATAGTATATGAGTCAACAAGATTGGCTTTTATTTGATTTCTCTTTAAGAAAGGATGAATGATTTGAAAGTTAGCGGTAACGTTGCAGATTTAATGTTGGCCCAACTGTCCCAGTGGGGTGTGGAAAGAATTTACGGTGTCTCCGGTGACGCCATTCTGCCTTTGCTTGACGCGGTGGCCCGCCAGGATAAGATAAGCTTTATTTCCGTGACGCATGAAGCAAACGCCGCTTTTATGGCTTCATACGAAGCCAAACTCACCGGCAGGCTGGCTGTCTGCGCCGCTTCCGCCGGCCCTGGCGCGGTCAGCCTGCTCAACGGCCTGGCCGGCGCCTATTTTGACCAAAGCCCCGTACTGGCTGTAACCGGCCAGGTGGAAACCAAAAAAAACGGCCTCAGGACCAAACAATACTTTGACCAGCAGCTATTATTCAGGAATTTCTCCAGTTTCACCTCAATGCTTACTGAACCTTCAGCTGTACTTGACCTGATGGTGAGCGCGGCACGAAATTCTTACATAGATTTTACAGTCTCACATATCTCCATTCCCCGCGACATTTTTCTGCAACCAGCTGACGCTGAGACAGTACCGGCTGAAATTATTGAGTTTAAAAAACCGCTGGTATTTTCGGGCAGCAGCGAAAACATTGTTGCCGCCATCAAAAGTTCACAAAGGCCGCTGATTGTAGTGGGTAAAATAGCGGAAGACGCTGTGTACCAGGTGCATTCCCTGGCCCACATGCTGGGGGCGGGGGTGTTTAACGCGCAGGACGCCAAAGGCACAGTAAGAGGCCGTTTCAAAATGAACCTGGGAGGTATAGGAGAAGCCTACCTGCCGCCGCTTGTCCAGGAGGCCGACTGTATCATTCTCCTGGGCAGCGCGGCCTACGAGCAGGGGTTCTTCCCGGCCACGGCCAAAGTGGTGCAGCTGGCGGAACGCCCCGAAGAACTGAGCATTAATACTTTTGCCTCAGCTACCGGGGAGCTGGCGCTGCTTTTATCTGTGATCGAGCATGACCTGGAGAATTACAGTATAAACCAGGACTGGCTCGCCAGAGTTAAAGGAGAGGCGCAAAAAAACAAGCAGGACTTGGTTAAAGAACAGGAAAACAACGCCGTCCCCATCCATCCTTTAAGGCTGATGACCGCGCTTAACGAAGTTATTCCTGAGAACGCTGTTGTTGCGCTTGATATCGGAGAGTTTACGCACTGGTTCGACCGTGGTTTCCTGGGGGAGAAACAGGAGATCCTGCTTTCCAGCATGTGGCGCAGTATCGGCTGCAGCCTGCCTTCGGCCATCGGCGCCAAGTTTGCCTGCCCGGATAAAGCTGTTGTCGCGCTGGTGGGTGACGGCGGGATGCTGGTGTCCATGAGCGAACTGCTTACCTGTGTGCGTTATAAGCTGCCTATTGTGGTGATAGTGGTAAGAAACCAGGTCTACAGCATCGAAAAGAATAAAATGATCGCCCAGGGTCTGACTCCGCTGGGCTGTGATCTGACTACACCCGATTTTGTCCGGTTTGCCAGGGCGTGCGGCGCTGAAGGTTTTCGCGTGGAGGAACCGGCGCAGATCCAGGAGACAGTCAGGAAAGCGCTTGAAATGGGTAGGCCGGCGCTGGTTGAGGTAATCTGCGCGGCAGTGAATCTCCCGGAAGTAAAATAATGGTTTGAGACAAGGTGAGACAAGGGGACGGTTCTTGTCTCACCAAAGTCAAGTGAGACAAGAGAAGAACGAAATCGCAAGTTGAATGTAGAACATTCTGTAACAAAAACTTTATTTATATCTTCTCACTTAACCATCACAAAGTTCTGCGACTTCCATCTTCTCAGGCAATCAAAAATTTTGCGCCACTTAGTATAATTAACAGACTTTACTCTTGTTGATCAGGTATTGCTCTCACTGATCATGTAGTGGCATTTGGCGCAAAACTTCCGATTGCCTAGTCAGAATCGTCCCCTTGTCTCACTGCCGTTTTAGAACCTCGATCTTTTTTTGCGATAGAACAGAAGGTAAATTATCTCAAGTATGCCTACTGTGTTGACAATGATCAGTACTATATACCATGCCAGCTGGTTGTTCCGGGCGGCGTTCCAAAGCGCTATGGCTTTCCAAATAATGCTCCACACGACCACGATGGCAAACAACAAGGGGTTGCTTTGTAAAAACTCAGCTGCCGCGTTCATTTATTTGGCCTCCTAGATATATTTTTGTCATTATCATACCTCAAATATTTTTAAACATAAGTAAATTTTAACCTTAAGGTTTAAATCTGCAGCCAACGGATGATAATACTCCCGAGGTGATTACTATGGAAGAAAAAACTGTTCAGGTACGGCATCCTAAGCCACTGCCCGGGTTTGAAATGGCATATTACCCGTCTGAGTGGCTGTATGGTGACCGGGAAGACCTGCCCGCCAACCGTAAAAACGACTAAAGTAGAAAAACTAAAACTATCATGCTCCCATGAAAAATAGTCCTTGCAGGCAATAGCGCGGGGACTTTTTTTTATTGATATTTTACCCAAAAAAGGGTTTGAATTTAATGGAGTTGATAACCGCCACGGGAGGTAAGTTAATAATTTTATCGAATAAAAGGGGAGAGGGGGTTATGTTGATGAAAAAGTTAATGCTTGCAACTTTGGTATTATTGCTTGCCGCTTTTTACATCGTCGCGCCGGCTGGGGCCGCTATTGACGTGAACAAAGCCAACTATAACGTGGACATGTATGTGAACGGGTCCCAGATTGAGTTCCCCGACCAGCTGCCTTTGATCGACGCCGCAACCGGCAGGACTTATGTGCCGCTCAGGTTTGTCAGTGAGTTTTTTGGCTGTGAGGTAAAGTGGGACCAGGAAAAACAATTGATAGTGGTTACGAAGGACCAGATTTCTATTTTTCTGTCTGTAGGGGAGTCAATCGCACTGGTGCAGGATCAGGGCAACTCCAGGCTGATAAGTATCGCGCCGCCGGAACTGATCAACAACAGGACTATGGTGCCGCTGAGGTTTATGAGTGAGGTTGTGGGTGCGCAGGTGAACTTCACGCCTGCGGCCGGGGGCGTTAACAACAGGGTTGACGTGGACGAGAAAGCCGCTCCGGAAACACCCGTTCCCGATACTGTGCAGTATACTATTGAAACAACTAAAGGGAATGTAGTTGTGGAAGTATATCCCAAAATGCTGCCCATCACTGTTGGCAACTTTGAGAAGCTGATCAAGGACAAGTTTTATGACGGACTGACTTTCCACCGGGTGGAGGACTGGGTGATCCAGGGCGGTGACCCTAAAGGTAACGGCAGTGGCGGTCCCGGCTGGACGATACCGCTGGAGGTGTCACTCACTTTGAAGAACCTGCGCGGCTCGCTGGCCATGGCCCGCTCCAACGCCCCGGACACGGCCGGCTCACAGTTTTATATACTCAAGAAGGACGCATCCTGGCTTGACGGCAACTATTCCGTATTCGGCAAGGTTGTGGAAGGGCTGGAGGTAGTGGATAAGATTGAAAAAGGGGATAAGATAGTATCAATAAAATAACCGAAAATACCGCGCCTAGCGCGGTTTTTTTTCGTCATAGGGAGCGCGGCTGAAGTGCCAGCAGAAAAAACGGCCGATTCTTTTTACAAGGCTGGTCTCCGGGTAGTATGTTTTACCGTCCCCGTCCTGGGCGAATACGGCGTCATAACGGTAAAACCCTTGAAAATGTTCTATTTCAAAATAAACGCTTGCTTCTTCAGACGGGGCGAGCACCTGATCCACGGGTATAATTATCCTGCTGGGCAGGCCGGACCTCCGGGGGTATCTGATACCCATGCCCGCTATTACGGTGGGAGTATTGCCTTCGTTGACAGCAGTTATACGCAGCCTGGTCTTGCAGGGGGTTTCCTTGTCTGTGCAGGAAGCTGCCTTCATCCAGCTAACTTTTAAGGACAAAAAATCCCTCCTCCCAGGTAATCACTCCAGCCCGGAAAAATCGGTCAGGATTTTTACATGAACAATCTGATGGTCCGGGTCAATAAAAACAATTTCCGCAAAATCATCCTCCAGGCAGGCAATGTACCTGTCATCAATCGGGATCGGTATCATATCGTTAATCATCAACAGGTCATCCCGAATTTTTATGGCGACTTTGCTTGGACAGGCCGGCTCTGCCGCAGCCCCGCTTTCAATGTAGATGCAGACGTGCGCGTGGCTTTTGCCTGACAGCATTTTGGCCAGTGTTTCTCTTTTTGGTCCCATTGGCAGCTCCTTTATTCAAAAAGTATTGTTTTGTAAATTATACTTCCGGAAAAGGCGGCAGGACAAGTAGTATGTATTGTGACGGCAAGGTTTAAAAATAAAAAAAGGCACGCGGCCTTTCTTTTGGACATAATCATTAACACCCGGCAATTACCAGCGGTAAGGGACTTTAACCCCTTTATACTGCTGCTTGGGCTTCTCAACTTCAGTTTCCAAGGTGGTGGTTTCGTATTCACTGTCCTGCTCGGCCAGCATTTGCTGCTCTCTTTTTTTGAGCTCATAGTTATAATGGCTCAAAAGGCTCCAAACCTCCATGTTTTCTACAATATGGGGCGGGTATCCCCATAACAACAGTTGCTCCTGGAGTCTCGCCTTCTGACGCGGCAGCATTTCAACACTTCCTTTCTTTTGAAGTGTCTTTCGATATAAAGCTTCAAAAAACCTTCCTGCCAGGCTGATTTTCAGACAAAAATGAGCAGGAAAAATAAAAGGGGGCAGACTCGCTGCCCCTTGGATTGTAATATTAATAGTTTTGCACTTTGCGGAAACAGTCACTGCAGTATACGGGCCTGTCGCCGCTTGGCTGGAACGGAACCTCAGTGTCTTTGCCGCAGCTGGCGCATACAGCCGGAAACATCTGGCGGCGCTGGCCACTGCGCCTGTTTTGGTTCTTACGGGCCGCGCGGCATTCCGGGCAGCGGCCGGGCTCATTGGTAAACCCTTTTTCTGCAAAGAATTCTTGTTCCGATACGGAGAACACAAACTCACAGCCACAGTCACGACAGGTCAAATAACGGTCTTGGTACATTAAAACACTCCCTCAAATTATTTTGCTCTTTTGGTTTAGGAACTACAATTTGTATTCCCTAACCAATTTAAGAGATTGAGAGAGGGAAAATACATAACCTAACCGTTAGAACGTCCTAACTTTATCACATGAATGATATAAAGTCAAAATAAATTTTACTGTTTTGTAAATAAAAACTACCCGGCTCAGCCGGGTAAAAGGAGGTAAAACCGATCCTATGAAATACTAATATTCTTTAATATATATAATAATTTGTTTTGTTAATTATTACAAGAGGTAATAATTATCATAGTTAGGTATCATATGAATTAAAGTACTTGGCTGGCCGGCGCCTGTACGCTGAAACTAACAAAAAAGGTTGTGCCGCCGGGACCTGTCTTAACATCTATTTTGGCGTTGTGCCTGGCTGCTATGCTATAGCACACAGCCAGCCCAAGGCCAGTCCCGTTGTCTTTGGTGGACATGAACGGAGTCCCCAGCTTCGCCAGTACATCGGGCTCAATCCCGCTGCCCTGGTCCTGTATTAGTAAAACTACGTCACCATTGTTCAGATAGGTTTTTATGGTCAGCCTACCACCAGGCGACATGGCCTCAAGCCCGTTGCGCACAAGATTAAGGATCAACTGGCGGATTTCTCTTTCGTCCAAGAGTATTTCCGGGATATCACCAAGTTCAATGGCAGTAAATTTATCCGCCACGTTAGCGTCGGCTGTTATTAACGGGTGCATGGCCCGGACAATCTCGTTCAGGTTTTGCGGCCTGAGTTTCACCGCCTTGTTTTTAGCCAGGGAAAGGAACTCGGTTATAATGGAATTAGCCCTGTCCAGCTCAGATACCATCAGCTCAAAGTATTCCCTTTCCTGAGCGTATTTCTCACGGGTCTTGAACAACTGCAGGAAACCTTTTACCGTGGTCATCGGGTTCCTTATTTCGTGAGCTATACCGGCGGCCATTTCCCCTATAAGGTTCATCTGGTCCATGCGGTACATCTCTCTTTCAAACTGCTTGCTCCTGGTGATATCCACCATTACTCCGGTTAAGCCTGTTAACTGCTCGTTTTCCAGCAGCGGCCGGCTGGAGGCCCGAAAGTGGTAGACTGACCCGTCCTTGCCGATTAAGCGGAATTCACTTCGCTCCAATTGCCCGTTTTTAGCGCTCTCCAGGCTGTTTAACAAGCCGGGCATGTCCTCAGGGTGAACAAAGCTTGATAGAGGTTGCCCCATCACTTCTTCAATACTGAAAAGCAGCTTTTTTTCAAATACGTTGCTGATATAGGTTATGCGGTAACAGGTGTCCAAAGAGAAGATAATGTCGTTAATATTTTCCACCAAATTGCGGTATCTTTTTTCTGACTCAAGCAGCATCTTTTCCGCCCGT
Source organism: Pelotomaculum propionicicum (assembly GCF_004369225.1). GTDB lineage: Bacteria > Bacillota > Desulfotomaculia > Desulfotomaculales > Pelotomaculaceae > Pelotomaculum_B > Pelotomaculum_B propionicicum. Next base: position 2,248 of record NZ_QFFZ01000018.1, on the reverse strand, counting down.
TTGCGGTCGGTAATATCGCGGATGGACTCAATGGCGCCTACCCGGTTGCCTTCCTCATCAAAGAGAGGAGAGGCCGTACCCCACAGGATCACCTCTTTACCCCGCAAAGAAGGCAGATAAGACTCGCCAACAATGGTAGTTCCTCTTTTTTCATAGAACTTATATAACCGCTGGCTGTCCTGGCCATCCTCAAAAATAAGGTCAACCAGGATCTGCCTGGGCTTCCCGTAAAAAGCAGCAGAATAAGCATAGTTACCCCTGCCAAGGATGTGCTCCTTTTGTACTCCGGTCATTTCCTCTATTGCCCTGTTCCAGGCGATTACCTTTCTGTCCTGGTCCAGCACAAAGGTGGCGTCGGGGAGAAATTCAATTATATCCTGAAGCCGCTGGTGGGCTGTCCGTATTTTATCTTCCGCCTGCTTGCGGCTGGTTATGTCCATGCAGTTGCCCAAAACAGCCCTTTTGCCCAGAAACTGTATAGAGGCAACCTGCTCCAAAATCCACTTGGTCTGGCCGCTTTTGGTCAGGCTTCTAAACTCATACGGACAGGTATGTCTTCCCTTTAACATATCGACGGCGTTTTTCCTGGCCAGTCCCCTGTCTTCAGGCAGGACAACCATTGAAGTGTTCCTGCCTAACAACTCTTCCTCCCGGTACCCTGTGAATTCCTGAAACTGCGGGTTGACAAATTGAAACTTACCGTCCTGGACGATGTAAACCCCTACCGGGGAGGAACTGGATAAGGTTTGGAACAGCGTTTCGGCCTGTTTCAGTTTGTTGATTTCCCGTTGGAATTCGTCGTTGGCTGATTTCAGCCCGGCGGCGCACTCTTTAATAATTCTCTCGATATAATTGCTGCACGGGTTTAACCCGTCTTTCATCTGTAATAAGTTATAGTTTTCCGGCCTGTGGCCTATTACAGAGAGTTTGCCGGCGAATTTCGCTTCTTCATATTTCAATGTTACCCCTCCATGACCTGCAGTTGCAAGTATGAGGTAATTTTGACACATATAGAAAATTCTCCTTCGGAAATAATGTCGAATTATAACAATTATGTAAAAAATATTTTGTTATACTATTAAAGATATTTTTATAATAGATAAAAAATAATCTCTCCGGTTCTTTACACAAAAAGCAAGGCTATCTGAAACAATAGCCTTGCCAGTAACCTTTTAGCCACTTTCCGGCGGGAAGACGCTCCCGGCTAAAAAGATACTATAATACCGCCTGTGCCCGCGTATGTCCCCATGGTGCTGCCCACCTTGCTGATAATAACTTTGCCGGGCTGGAAATTCTCCTCAATACTTTTCTTTAAATTTAAAGCTTCCTTCAGGCAGTTCACGTGGCTGATGCCCACGATCTTTTCCTTCAGGTTGCTGCCCATTTCCCCAACTAGCTGCACTATCCGCTGCAGAGATTTGCCGCGTCCCCGCACCTTTTCCAGCACGTCTATCTGGCCCCTGTCCCCAGCCTTGCCGATAGGCCTGATACTGAGAACTGTGCCGATAAAACCAGGCAGCCTGCCCACCCGGCCGCCTTTGATCAGGTTTTCCAAAGAGTCCATGGTGAAAAGGGTGGTCATGCCGTCCCTGTAATTAATTACCTTATTTACAACAGCCTGGACGTTGATACCGGAATGAATAAATTCATGGGCCTTGATAGCTAGAATGCCGAGGCCCAAGGAACCGCTGAGGGAGTCGATCAGGTGTATATCTCCGGGTACTGACTTGGCAGCCAGTTGAGCACTTTCGAATGTACCGCTGAGAGACGATGACAGGCCTATGTATATAACTGAGGCGTAATTGGCCAGTGCTTTCCTGAAAGTGTCGGCAAAGGCCTCCGGGGTGGGTCTGGATGTCTTGGGAAGTTCCCTGGAGCCCGCCATGCGCTCCCAGAATTGCTCCGGGCTAATGGTGACCCTCTCTGTAAAGGTTTCATTGTTTTCAAAGGTGACATGCAGAGAAACAACATCAATGCCGCATTTCTCAACCAGTTCTTCAGGCAGGTCGCACGAGCTGTCAGTAACTATTTTTATGTCCATCTAACCAACCCTTTCTAAATCCTTACGGGGAAATTTTATAGCACAAACAATAAAATCGCAATAAAAATCTCAGTGGCATGCAGAGCTGACGCATGAATCTAAAGATTTATAACTGACAAGGTTTATAAGAGTTGGGGAGAAAAAGTTTTTCGCAAAATAGCACTGGACACCACAAAATAAATATGAGACAATAGTGTGGGAAATTTT
>NZ_QFFZ01000178.1 GCF_004369225.1 Pelotomaculum propionicicum | reverse complement strand
GGCCGGGAAAGTCGGCCGCTGATGCACTTGCCATCACCCGGCAGCGATGCTGGCGGTACAATTGGGTACTGGAGTTTGACATCAAGGGCCTGTTTGATAACATTGATCATGAACTGTTAATGAAGGCTGTCCGTAGGCATACCGACAATCCGTGGGTCATCTTCTATATTCAGAGATGGCTTAAAGCCCCCTTTCAGATGCCAGACGGCACGGTCAAGGAACGGACAAAGGGCACCCCTCAGGGCGGTGTCATCAGTCCGGTTCTGGCTAATCTGTTTCTCCACTATGCGTTTGATGCGTGGATGGTCCGGAATCATCCAGACAAGCCATTCGCTCGATATGCCGATGATGGAGTGGCGCACTGCCGCAGCAAAGAGGACGCAGAAAAGCTTCATGGCAGTCTGAAGAGACGGTTTGAGGAGTGCGGGTTGGAACTACATCCTGATAAAACCCGCATTGTCTACTGCAGGGACGACGA
>NZ_QFFZ01000177.1 GCF_004369225.1 Pelotomaculum propionicicum | reverse complement strand
ATGTTAATCAGGCCGTTGCCGTCGGTGTCACCCGGCACCAGAGTAACGTTCACAGTAGTTGTTTGCCCGGAGGTCACTGTTACAGGAGTGACCTTTGCGGGATACTTATCAGCAAATATCGCCAGGAGGTAGCTGCCCGGGGTCAGGTTGCTGAAGGTAAATGTGCCGCCGTTGTTAACGGTCTGCCACACGCCGTCCCTCAGGCTCACATAAGCGGGGCCGCCGGTGCCCCTGATCGTTACTGTGCCGGTGATGCCGGCGCCGCCCCCGCTTCCTCCGGTAAAGGTGAACTCGACCGTGTTGCTTGCCACGACCGCCTGGCTTGAGTTGGCGTCTTTAGCGTAGGCGACGACCGTATAGGTGCCCGCCACCGGGTTGGGCAGCTGGAAGGTATTGCCGCTGCCGTATGGGCCGCTGCTGTACCAGTTGCCGTTCGGGGCCTGGAACCAGAACTGGTAGACGGGGTTGCTGCTGCCGGTAGC
>NZ_QFFZ01000176.1 GCF_004369225.1 Pelotomaculum propionicicum | reverse complement strand
CCTCACCGTGCTTTGTAGTGTGTCTTCTCCTCAGACAAATTGTACAGCAACCAGGGGGGGGTGCGCACCCGTTTTCATTACTATTTGTGTCGCCCGCACCGGCGGCGCGAGATGGAGGTTTTTATGATACTGGAATAGGCATTCATTAGGATCACTTCCTTTTAAGCTCATTCTCCAAAGCTTTGATTAAAGTTTTAATCTCCTTTTTTTCATCTTCAGTTAAATCAGTTTTGACATTCTTTGAGAATGCTGAAATTAAATATATCCTATTATAGTATGCAAAATCAACGTAAAAAGGTTCTTACCCCGCCTCTTTTTCCTTTTTCCCTTAAACTCCACCGCAATTTCCGCAGTCCACCCTATTTAGCCCCCTAATTGAATTTGAGCCATACCCCCTTATTGATATAAACTAATATTAACGGAGGGGTATGGATGAAACGCAAGAGATATCCTAAAAATTTCAAAGAACAGCTTATCAAGGAAGCG
>NZ_QFFZ01000175.1 GCF_004369225.1 Pelotomaculum propionicicum | reverse complement strand
ACTGCCGCGTGCCCAAAGAAAACCTGTTAGGCGGAGAAGGACAGGGCTTTAAGATAGCCATGTCCACCTTGGACGGCGGCCGCATCGGCATCGCCGCCCAGGCCCTCGGCATCGCCCAGGCCGCCTTAGACGAGTCAGTCGCCTACTCCAAAGAAAGAGTGCAGTTCGGCAAGCCGATCTCCTCCTTCCAGGCCATCCAGTGGATGCTCGCCAACATGGCCACCGACGTGGAGGCTGCCAGGTTTTTAACCTACTACGCCGCCTGGTGCTACGACCAGGGCAAAAACTACAGCAAAGAAGCAGCCATGGCCAGACTGTTCGCCTCCGAGTGCGCCGCCAAGCACACCAACAGAGCCATCCAGATCCACGGCGGCATCGGCTACATCAAAGGCCACAAAGTCGAGCAGCTCTACCGCGACGCCAAGATCACCGAGATCTACGAAGGCACCAACGAAGTCATGCGCATGGTTATCTCCGGCAGCGTACTGCGCTAGCAGATAATTAAAAAGCGTCTTGCAACAAAAAGAGGGT
>NZ_QFFZ01000174.1 GCF_004369225.1 Pelotomaculum propionicicum | reverse complement strand
GCGCTACTAGAACTTTCCTCTGCAACTCGCCTTAGCTTTCGCCTCTGACGTGTCGCTTTGTCTCGCTTCTAAACAAGACTGGCTCTAGTTACTCTTGTTCTCCTATGCTGTGCAGTTTTCAAAGAACGGTTGAGAGACAAAATGGTGGAGATGAGCGGATTCGAACCGCTGACCCCCTGCTTGCAAGGCAGGTGCTCTCCCAGCTGAGCTACACCCCCAATATCGGTCGTCAGTCGTCTGATGTCGGACGTCGGACTGCTTGTAGGAATTTGCTTTAGCAAATTCCTTCTTAATCTGACTCCTGACTTCTGAATTCTGACTTCTGAAAATGGTGGGACTAGGTGGACTCGAACCACCGACCTCACGCTTATCAGGCGTGCGCTCTAACCGGCTGAGCTATAGTCCCACGGTCTCTCAAAACTAAACAGTGGCGTTTCGGTAGCCGGTTGTCGGTTGTCAGTAGTCGGATTGTTTGTTGGAATTCGCCTCTGGCGAATTCCTTCTTAAAATCTGACTACCCACTACCCACTAC
>NZ_QFFZ01000173.1 GCF_004369225.1 Pelotomaculum propionicicum | reverse complement strand
GCCTTCATTAACAGTTCATGATCAATGTTATCAAACAGGCCCTTGATGTCAAACTCCAGTACCCAATTGTACCGCCAGCATCGCTGCCGGGTGATGGCAAGTGCATCAGCGGCCGACTTTCCCGGCCGATATCCATAGGAATCAGGGTGAAAATGCGGCTCTACCTGCGGCTCAAAATAGATTTTTGCAACCATTTGCGCTACTCGATCTGCCACAGTGGGCACTCCGAGTATGCGTTTTCCACCATTTTTCTTGGGTATTTCCACCGCTTTTACAGGCGGGGGAAAATAGCTGCCAGAAGACATTCGATTCCAGATCTTGTAGAGGTTATTCTTCAAGTTTGATTCAAACGCTTCCAGACTTTCCTCGTCTATTCCGGCTGCTCCCTTGTTCGCTTTTACTCGTTGAAACGCCTCCAACACCACGTGCTTGGAGATATCATACGACTTTGTTTTGTTCATTGGCTCCTCCCTTGCGGTTGACCATTGTTCAAAACTGGATAACACAGCCCCTTCGCTCCACTCCCATTACGGAGCTTCGTC
>NZ_QFFZ01000172.1 GCF_004369225.1 Pelotomaculum propionicicum | reverse complement strand
TAAAAAATAGTAGAATACAATATTCCGATTCTTTTAAGCGAAAGGATAGTGACGGTGTTGCATCTACAAAATACTCAGTAAGGTTTGAAAAATCATCGGAATACATCAAAAAACGGAATATGCCCTATCCTCCTGGCGGAAAAGAGCCATTTATAGCTTAACCAAATTAAAGATGAAATTTCCATTTACACGGAATTATTTACACTCCCTTCTTTGAGCAGGCCCTTGGGGAATATTTACTCCTGCTTCCCACGCTTCCACTGCCTTTTTGGAAACACCGATAATATTTGCAAAGGCCGATTGTGATAAATCCAATTTCGTACGTATTTTTTTAATCTCCTTTGCCTTGTAAACAGGTAACGCTTTAACCGTTACAACATGCTTTTTTACACCTTTTAAGTTGCCTTTTTCATATTCAACAGCTTCCTGAAGACCTAGCGTGAAAACAATTCAATTACACAACTGAAGGAGTAAGCCTAAAAAAGGACATACTTATCCCTTGGTTTAAAAAATTGATTTTTTAAGCAGATTGTAATGATATTGCTAAAATGTCCGAGGCTTG
>NZ_QFFZ01000171.1 GCF_004369225.1 Pelotomaculum propionicicum | reverse complement strand
GAAAGCAGTGCTAATAGCCTCTGAAAACCCGGAAAGCCCGTCTTTGCAGGCGATCAGGATATCTTGAACCCCCCTGTTTTTCAGGTCATTACACACGCCGAGCCAGAAACTGGCGCTTTCGTTTTCCCCAACCCAGATCCCTAAGACTTCCTTCTGGCCGGCCATATTAATGGCCATTACGCTATAGGCTGCTTTATTAATTATCCGGTTATCCTTACGGACTTTGAAGTGGATAGCGTCAAGAAAAACTACCGGGTAAACGTGGTCCAGAGGCCTTGACTGCCACTCGGAGATCATGGGCAAGATCTTATCGGTAATTTTACTAACCATTGTTGGCGAAACATCAATGCCATAGATGTCCCGCATGTGGTCTTCGATATCCCTGGTGGACATGCCCTTGGCGTACATGGCTATAATCTGCTCTTCAAGTTGGTTGGAAGTCTTTTCATATTTGCCGATAATTCTGGGCTCGAATTCACCATTTCGATCCCGGGGGATTTCAATTTCTGATTTGCCAAACTTGGTTTGGATAGTTTTTTTGTTGTAGCCGTTACGGCTATTAC
>NZ_QFFZ01000170.1 GCF_004369225.1 Pelotomaculum propionicicum | reverse complement strand
CGCCCCTGCTTTCCCCGCATAAAATCGCCCGGAAGTCCCGGCGAAGCGGATACACGTAAATATGCTTGGGGCAAGATAAATATTGGGTATACCGATCCATTCGTCCCCGTCCCGCGGTTTCTCCCAACAGCATCCAGTTCGCTGCTTTGTAGCAAGTGCCTTGATATTTGTTAATATCCACAAAGGTTTCCAACAATACCGGCTTAAACCCGTACCGCTCCTGCCAATCCATGGGAACTTGCCTGACGGCCAAGGCCAGCGCCTTGCTCGCCAGATTCTTCACCTTTACCCAGGGAAAGATTAGAAACCGGCTGTTATTCACAATGTATGACAGTCGCTGGCCACGATCTTCCTTGCTCCAACCGATCCACGCATCCCGCTCGGCTAAAGCCCAAGCGCAAGCGGAAAAGAGCATACACCCCAGACGCCTGTTCAACGAACGCGACCAAATGAAATACCGTTGATGCGCACCAAACGGACGCCTGTATCCGAGCATATGATAACGTTCGACATATTCATTCCACAGACGAATCTCTTTTTGAACCCGTACCGGCTCTAGTTGGATGGGAGCATACGCCGACACACTCCCTCTTAGTTCCTCTTC
>NZ_QFFZ01000169.1 GCF_004369225.1 Pelotomaculum propionicicum | reverse complement strand
CCCTCTCAGAACCGGACTTGAACCTCTCAGCTCATCCGGCTCCCATCATCCAACCGTAGGACAAATCCCCATTTGCCAGTGAATGAACAATTTCGGTTCACGTCTGGCGATCTTGCCGAGCCAATATATTGCCCGCCGCTTATGCCTCTTGAATCTCTTGTATTTTTGCTGTACCCAGCGGACTAAGGCCCGGTCCACATGCCTGTATATAGAGTACATTTCTGATTTATAAAAGCGTCCATAAAAGTTGGCCCACCCTCTGATTACCGGATTAAACATTCGGGACAAATCCTCAAGGGTCTTATCTGGCTTCAAATGCATACGCCACCCCCGAATGGTTTGCCGCATGGCCTTCTTTGCCTTGTTACTGACTGCTGGGGTGAAGTTAATGAAGTACTTTCCGTATTTGTTCTTGGACCTCCGCGGCCGGAAGGTGTAGCCCAGGAAGTCGAATTTGATTTCTTGGTGTTCTCCTCGCCGGTCGTCGTCCCTGCAGTAGACAATGCGGGTTTTATCAGGATGTAGTTCCAACCCGCACTCCTCAAACCGTCTCTTCAGACTGCCATGAAGCTTTTCTGCGTCCTCTTTGCTGCGGCAGTGCGCCACTC
>NZ_QFFZ01000017.1 GCF_004369225.1 Pelotomaculum propionicicum | reverse complement strand
TCGTTTTAAGTAGTACAAGAATTTGCCTCTGAATTTCCGGGATAGAACCTTGACGGGGATAAAGAACTTTTTCTTTGAGTTCACCCACTTGCCATATGAATCAAGTCCACCGCCCGGTACAATGCAGAGTAGTAAACTTATTGACCGCCATTTACAAATAAAAATAAGATTTTACAAAAAACAGGGCATCTTCAACTTGACTCCAAATGATACCTATTCATTAAGGAGGTGAAATATTGAATAGGCCAATTATTTTTTTTATTGTATTACTAACTCTGATACTACTTTTTGCTGGGTGCAAAACACTAAAAGTAGAAAAAGAAAATCAACAACCGGGACATAAAATAGAATACGCCTTGGAATTTAATGACAACAGGTACATGTCTTTTAAAATAAAAAACCATACAATGGAGGACATTGAATTAGTCACGCCTACAACTCGTACATTTAATTTTTTTCTTTATAAAGATGGTAATGTAGTTTGGGACTCTCATAAAGATGACAAAACAATGACTGAACAGAACTGGGAATCCCATGGAATGCTTAAAGCCAATGGAGAAGGGGAAATTCCTATTTGGTATGCTAATATTTCTAAAGACCTAAATGGTATATATGATTATGAATTTTATTCAACATGTGATAAGTTAAAAGACGTTCCACATTTAACTGGTACGCTTGAATTTATAAGTGGCAAGTTTGCTCTTGACAGGGTTAAGGTTGTTAAATAAATAATGAAAAGCAATTAAAACTTAGTTGTCAAACTTTGAGCAGGGTTAACAAAAAATAGATGTTTCCTAATTGTCAACTCAGGGGAGTAACTTGTCACAAGAAAAATGGTAAAAATTATTATGGCAAAAAAGACAAATAATCTTTTTAAATTCAATAGGATCCCTCCTCGTATACGATAAACTTAGATATAGGCCAACCAAGTCCCCTCTTGGCGCGAACCAAGTTTAAAGGACGGATTCACCCCCGGTGAATGGGTCGTCTGCCTATAGTTCACCGGGGTAATTCTTGTGTAAGACCCTCATACCAACTACCACCCCCCAACAAAAGCTCCGCCATCCCTTGTTTACCTCAAGAACCACCTAGCTCTGAAAATCCCTGTCTTTCGACAAGAATTCGTTGTTCCACAATTATCTAACCTTAATTGCTAATTATTAATACCAGTAGGAACTTGGTAATATTCTATTTTTGATGTTATGCTTCAGGGATATATCCTTAACACAATGTCGCATAGTATTACCAAAATGTTCACTATACTAAATATATTGTATTAAAAGAGCACGGGTTCTTATCTATAGAATCCCGGCTCTTTTTAATTCGGTACTATCATCGAAGCCATACGCAAAGCATTTTACCATAATATGGTTAGCGTACAATTTTTTCCGTTTCATGAGCAGACCCCTTATATGTGACGGTCTGTCTACCCCCTTTTGATATATGTTCTTTTCTGGAAACTCTTAACAATGTGTATTATGGAGAAGATCTTGATCTGGCGGAAAAAGTTCCCAGCCTTGAAGATAATTTAGAGGACAGGATTGTTCATCAGGAAGAAATAGAAGAGCTGGGGAAAGCCATATTAAAACTTCCGGAGAAGCACAAAGATCTGTTGTATTTTAAGTACATATTGGAAATGAATGATCTGGATATAGCAGAAATTTTCCAAATAGCTCCGGACAGTGTCCGGCAGTATCTGACCAGAGCCCGGAGAGAAGCCAAAGAGCTCATGGATAAGGAGATGAATAAGCATGCCGAATAACAGCTCGGAGCAAACTCGGAAAAAACTTTATGAGGAATATGAAGATAGTCTGTTCAAATTGGTAATGCACGACGCCGCGGAAAAAGAAGGCCAGCTTTTCCTGGAGGAAAAAGAAAAGCTGAAAAACGACCCGGAATTTCTACCTTCCAAAGAGGCAACCCAAAAATTCAGTCAACAACTGGATGCGCAGCTAAAAAAATCGAAGGCTTATGCCAGACGGCGGCGCATTTGGCAGGCCTTGAACATAGCGGCGGTTGCCATGCTGATCATGCTGGTGATACTAGGCACTACTGTGGCGACCGTGGAAGCAGTGCGAGTCAGGGTGCTGAATTTTTTAATGGATATTCAGCAGGAATATACATCTTTTCAGTTGAAGGACAGTAGCAGCGGTTCGGAGGGTAGCAGTACAACCATTGACTGGCACAAAGCTTATGTGCCGACCTATATACCGGACGGATATGAAGTCAGTGCTATTTCCAACAGCGAACCTTTAAAACGAATCGAATTTAAAAATCCGCAGGGGGTGCTTATCACTTATATGGAATTAAGCGAAGGCAACAAGCCTGCGTTGGATACGGAGAATGCCTCCGCCTTTGAACCAGTCAGCATCAACGGGCATGAGGGATCGCTTATTGTGAAAAACTCTCTAGTTACAGTGATCTGGGCCATGAATGACCGTATGTTCATGATTCGGGGACAGATGGAAAAAGATACTGCGGTTAAGATGGCCGAGGGAGTGAAATATATAGATTAGCTAAAAAATATTTCAAAAAAATAGAAAAATATGTTGCAGAAAGCCTCCTTTGGTTGTCTTTCCTATTGAAAGATATTTAAAGGAGGTTTTTGTTTATGAAAAAATTCATCTGCAAGTGTCTTCTTGTCCTAATGGCCGTTTTCTCTCCCGTTCCGGCTTACGCGGCTGATGGGACAGAAAACTCAGGAACACAAGGAGTGATAACTCCTCAATTCACGTACATTTCCTTGTTAAGTCCGGGCCTATCGATCAACTCGTCAGGGAAAGCCACCTGCATAGGGCTTGCTTCAGCTTACGACAGTTCGCACACCACCAAGCTGACCGTCGAATTGCAGAAATCCACCGGCAGCGGCTGGAGCACAATCAAGTCGTGGTCCGCGACAGCGCCTGGGACCTACGTTGCCGATGTATATGAGGATTATTACGTTGTCCACGGTACCTATCGGGTATGCGCTACCGCTGAAGTTTATAACGCTTCCGGCATTCTGTTGGAGAGAAAATCGTTATATTCTGACACGGTAATATATTGAATTGGGTTGCTATCATATCAATAGAACAAGGGCTATCAAGGATCTTCTAATCTGAAGTATTAATGAGAAACGGCAATGAAATTATTGCCAAGAATTTTTGTTGGGAGTGGATTTTTTTTGCGGCACTACACTGGTTTACTTCTTGAAAGCTATAAAAAACCGTTGTTTCGGCGGTAATAATCATACGTATAAAAATTCTCAATGCCAAACGGCGGTTTTGGAATAAAAATCAAGGCCGCCGTTTTCCTTTTTAAAAAATAGCATATCGTAGGGTGTATTAAGTTCGCCCTTTTTTAAGGATACGGCGGTGTTAGGAGGATGCCGCCGTGCTAAATTTGTGCCGACATTATCTGACGCCATTTGACTGTTCAAAAAAAGCCTTATTTGCAGATGGCCCTATTTCGGCCAACAAGGTATATACACACATTACATAATAAGAGGTCTGAGCCTTTCTGCCCGATTGGATGTTTTCCAGTCGGGCTTTTTTGTAACTTTTTGCCAAGCGTCATCTGAAAAACGCAACAAACAGCCCTTGCCGGTTTGGATAGAGAGTGAAAGGGAAAAAGAGACGAGTTTTACTCCCTCCATTCGGAACAGGAAGGAGGTGAACTCTTTGGAGCGATCTTCTTCCAATAACAAGGGAAAAACTGTCCGGCATCAGTTTGACAGCTTTTGCAGGAAGGTCCTGAAAGGCGAAGCCAGCAATTACCGCAAGGCACTTGCACGGAGCTTGCAGTACGAAGTGACCCTTTCCGAGCTGTCAGAGAAGGAGTTAAGCCAGCTTTATACTATGGATGAATATGCGACTGATTATTACTTGTTCCAAGCAATGGGCTACGATGTCGAGGTCAAGGACGCATTGATAGGTGAAGCGTTGGAAGCTCTGCCCGAGAAAAAGCGCAACATTATCCTGCTGTCTTATTTCCTGGATATGTCGGATGCGGAAATCGGGGAACTGATGAACCTTGTGCGCACCACAATCTACCGTCATAGGACAAGCTCACTGCAACAAATCAAAAAGTATATGGAGGGAAAAGCCGATGGTGAAAACAAGTCCGAGCCGTAAAAATCTGCTGCCTTTTCCCGTCATTGCGGCGGCGGCAGGCGGCAACATCGACGCGATCAATGCCGTACTGAAACACTACGAAGGGTATATAGCCGTGTTGTCCACCAGGAGAGGTTATGACCGGAACGGCATCCCTTTCCTGTGTGTGGATGAAGAATTGCGCCGCAGACTGGAAACTAAGCTCATTACCAAAATCCTTACATTCAAGGTAGCGTAAGTCTTGCCCGCGCGGGAATGTGTCCCCTTTCCACCTTCCCGATTGCGGGCTTTTCGTGTTGTTGCCGGTCTATAAAAGTCCATTGGTTGTCGGTGAGCTTTTACAGGTTGACAACAGCCCCTTGTTCTTTGACAAAGAAAGCGCGCTAACCACGCGCAATATAGGGCTAATCGGATACTTTCGGTCTATGCCGAGCCGGACGGCGGGTGCGCCACGACTTCCCAAAAAGGGAACGAGCGATCACCACCCAGGCCGCAAAATGAGCATGGCAGCTTGTGGGGCGACGACGCATAGGCCGGTACAATGATACTTCCGTCCAGCCACAGTCCGAGCGTTAAAAGCGTCGCAGGCAATGGGGGCGGCCCGTCAGTATGGGGGGAGGTGAAATGCCTATGAGGACAGCCGCCGTCCATCCGATAAGCCCGTAAAACGATGGAACCGAAACAGAAACGCAGGTCAGGGGCGCGTCCGTTTGAGCGAGCGTGTATGCGCATCCAATCATAGGCGCGCCCCTGTTGTCTGCATTTATATTTTTTAAGCAGAAAGGGGCTGATACCTTGCTGAAAAGCAATGAAGCATATAAGCTGATCTTTCGGGAGTACCCGGATGTGGTCAATGTGGAGCAAATGTGTGAAATGCTCGGCGGTATCAGCACAAAAACCGGATACCGCCTTTTGCGGCAAAATCAGATTAAGCATTTTAAGATAGGCAGGACGTATAAAATCCCCAAGTTTCATATTTTTGAATACCTGGCGGTTGTACAGGAATCCAATGCGTAAAACATCGTTCGCACATTTGCAAGTTATTTTGGAGCCTGTTACACTAAACCCGTCAATGGTAGGTGAATAGAGACTGTTACTGATTTAAGGAGGCAAGAATTCATGGTAACAGGACATCTACGCGAAAAAAACGGCTATTTCCACATGATCCTCACCTATAAGGACAGGAACGGAAAGCGCCAAACCAAGTCCATCAGCACGGGACTTCCCGTCAAGGGGAATAAAAAGCGCGCCGAAGCGATGCTTTGGAAGACCAGGCAAGAGTTTAATCCCGACACGGCAATGAGTGATAAAAACGCCTTGTTTGCAGACTTCCTGAAAAAATGGTTGCAGGACGTTATCAACAGAGTGGACGCCGACACCTACGCCCTCTACGCGTACGACGCCAAAACCTTCATTATCCCTTACTTTAAGGATACCGCCGTTACGGTGGCAAAAATAAAGCCGGGGGACATCGAAGGCTACTATCAGTACGAGAGGACAGAAAAAAACGCTTTAAACACCGCCCTGCTCCAATATCACGAGGTCATTAAAGAAGCCTTGGCCTACGCCGTGGAACTTGAGCTGATCCGGGACAATCCGGCCGACCAAGTAAACCCGATCTCCGGCGAGGTGCGGATACTGTTTACCGACTTCCTGCTGGAATGGCTGGAGATGATCAAACACAATGTGGAAATGACTACCTACGCTTCTTACGCTGGTTGCATTAAGAGCTGCATTATTCCTTATTTTAAGGAGTTCAAGCTTACGTTGAAAGATGTTACGCCCAAGCACATCCAAGACTATTATCAGTACGAGCTGAACGAGAAAGGCGTAAGCGCCTGCACGGTAATCCATCGCCACGCCAACATTCGCAAGGCCTTGCAGTACGCTTTCAAGGTGGGCCTGATCGCCTTTAACCCCGCCGACCGGATCGAGCGGCCCAAAACCGGAAAATTCGTAGCCAGTATTTACGATGCCGGGGAATTGGAAGCCTTGTTTGCCGTCGTGAAAAACAAACCGATAGAGTTGGCCGTTATCTTGGGCGCGTTTTACGGACTGCGCCGCAGTGAAATCGTGGGGCTTAAATGGGACGCGATTGACTTTGAAAAAAAGACGCTGACCATCAAGCATACCGTAACCGAGGTAAGGGTGGACGGAAAAGCCATCATCGTGGAAAAGGACCGCGCCAAAACCAAGTCCAGCCACCGCACCCTACCGCTGGTGGAGCCCTTTGCAAAGCTTCTTCGACGGCTGAAGGCAGAGCAGGAGCGCAATCAAAAAGTTTGCGGCAAAGACTATTGCCGGGAATATCTTGGCTACATCTACGTAAACGAGTTGGGAGAACGGATCAAGCCTGGCTATATCACCCAGAATTTCGCGCTTACGCTGAAAAACCACGGTTTGAAAAAAATCCGTTTCCACGACCTGCGCCATAGCTGCGCCAGTTTGTTGTACGCCAACGGAGTCAGCCTGAAGGAGATCCAGGAGTGGTTGGGGCACAGTGATATTTCCACCACCTCGAACATTTACACCCACCTGGATTTCAGCTCCAAGGTCGCTTCGGCCAACGCCATCATCGGCGTATATCCCTCCTGACATCCCTCCAAATCGGCGGAATGCCAGGTAAAAAGGGAGCTGAGAGCATTGCCAATACGCGCTAAAGCGTGTCATGTGACGGTATGACGGGCGGCAAACAAAAGGTGCCGCCAGAAAAGAAAAAAGCCCTCAAATCCGCTTGTGTCGCGGCTTTAAGAGCATTGACTTCTGGTGCCGATGGCCGGAGTCGAACCGGCATGGAGGTTATCCAACGGTTTTTGAGACCGCCGCGTCTGCCAATTCCGCCACATCGGCAAGTTTATTTCAATTTCCCTCTCCATAAACCGTCTTTGGAATTTGGAGGGATATGGTGGAGGGATATGAAAAACCATAGAGACTATGAAGTTATCAAGAACCCAGCAACCATGCGGGTTTGGGAGCCGCCTACCGGTCGAAAAGGGCTTTTTACGCACTGGTTTTTGAGTCCGCTGCGTCTGCCAGTTCCGCCATTTCGGCATATGGTTTAATAGCAACACTTATTCTAACAGAAAGGATATGCGGAGTCAATATGAAAGCCCTTGGTGGACGTTGGTAGGTTTTATGTTAATGACTCTGTCAGGTCACTTTCTAAATGGTCATATAATTTATTTTTCAAAAGCAAGACTATCATAAAAATAATTAATAATCAAATTTTATTTTACCTATAATAATACCTTGTATTTGAAGAGTAAAATAGCTAGAATAAGTTTAATCTTTTGCAGTAACTATTTTTAAATAATTTAGTTTGGAGGGAGGTAGAAACATTTGAAGGAAAAAGTTGAGGAAGTACTGGGTAAAGTACGGCCTTTCTTGCAGAGAGACGGCGGCGATGTCGAACTGGTCGATGTTGACGCCGACGGACTGGTCAAGGTGCGGTTAAAGGGGGCGTGCGGCGGGTGCCCCGGAGCCAAAATAACTCTGAAGCAAGGCATTGAGAGGGTACTTAAACAGGAGATTCCAGAAGTAAAGGAAGTCGTAGCTGTTTAGTTTTTGTATAAAGAATAATCAAATTATCAGCATGAAAGTAAATCCCTTCACTGTGGCTCAGGCTTAAAGTGAAGGTTTTTTTGTTATTTTTTTCACATAAAAAGAATTTATAATTTTACTGTTAATCATAAGATATTTTGTTGAAATACCCGGTGAGAACAGGTAAAATAATTTAAACTGCAAGTTTTCAGAACACATACTTAAGGTTTTGAGCAGCAATAATAAATATAGTTGAAGGGAGGTTTAATGCCAGTGAAAGAAAAAGTTCAAGAGGCGCTAGGAAAAGTGCGTCCCTTTCTTCAAAGAGACGGCGGCGATGTTGAGCTTGTGGATGTTACTGAAAACGGCTTGGTAAAAGTACGCCTTAAAGGAGCCTGCGGTGGCTGACCCGGCGCTAAAATAACCCTCAAGCAGGGTATTGAGCGGGTGCTCAAACAAGAAGTACCGGAAGTTAAAGAAGTGGTATCAGTTTAGCAAATAACCCTCTGGACAAGCCAGAGGGTTGCTTTATTGCTGTGATTTAATATGGTAGATGTCTGTCCTCCTGTGTTTCAACAGGGGCAGTGCTTCCCTTATTTTATCGATCTCGCCCGGGTCGATATCCGCGTATATGATCGTTTCCTTTTCGTCCGCCCGGGCGATGATATCGCCCCAGGGGCCCACGATGGCCGAGTTCCCGTAGCTGACGTATGAAGCGCTGGTATCTCTGGCTGTAGCGGCGCCTATGACAAAAACCTGGTTGTCAACGGCGCGCGTCCTGAGCAGCAGTTCCCAGTGCGCGGGGCCGGTGTTCATATTGAAAGATGCCGGGAGCACAATCACATCCGCGCCCATCAGGACCATCAGCCGGCTCAGTTCCGGGAAGCGGATATCGTAGCATATGGCCACACCCAGGTTGGCCACAGCTGTTTTTACCACAGTAATAACTTTGCCTCGTGCGAGTGTTTTGGACTCGTGAAAAGAAAGCCCGTCAGGCAGGTCCACGTCAAAAAGGTGGATTTTTTGGTGTTTGGCCAGAAATTCACCCTGTGGGCCAAAAACAAAAGAGGTGTTGAAAATATTGCCGTTCTCACGCTCGGGCAAGGAGCCGCCGACCAGGTAAATCCCCTCAGCTGCGGCAGCCTCTGACAGCATTTTAAAAGTCTTACCCGCAGGGAAGCTTTCAGCATATTGGGGGAACAGTCTGCTGTTGTAAGGGCAGTTGAACATCTCCGGCAAAACAACAATCTCACTGCCGTTAGCAGCCGCCTCTCTGATCATGGAGCGTGCCTTGGCCAGGTTGTCGTCCTTCTGGCCGGCAACCAGCATCTGACAAACGCCGGCTTTAAATTTTCTTTTCACTATAGACTCTCCCGTTTATTCGTCGGAATGGGGACAGGCCGAGCTATGTCCCCAATTTCTTAAGGTTTACCTGTTATCAAACCTTGAATTATCGAAGGATCTGCCAGGGTGGTGGTGTCACCGAGATGGTCAAAGTCACCGGCCGCGATCTTTCTCAAGATCCTTCTTAAAATTTTACCGCTCCTGGTTTTAGGCAGGGAATTGGTAAAGTGGATCACATCCGGCGAGGCGATTGGTCCGATTTCTTTGCGCACAATGGCTATCAGTTCGCTTTTTAAATCGTCAGTTACAGTTACTTCCTCTTTGAGTGTCACGTAAGCGTAAATGCCTTCCCCTTTAATGTCATGCGGGAAACCTACCACTGCGGCTTCAGCGACTTTGGGGTGGGCGACCAGGGAGCTTTCGACCTCGGCTGTGCCGAGGCGGTGTCCGGATATGTTGATCACGTCATCCACACGGCCCATCAGCCAGAAGTAGCCGTCCTCGTCCCGGCGGGCGCCGTCGGACGTAAAATAGCAGTCCGGGTACTGGACGAAATAGGTGTTTTTAAATTTTTCCGGGTCGCCGTAAACACCGCGCATAATACCGGGCCAGGGCCTGGTAATAACCAGGTATCCGCCTTCATTTACATCTGCTTCGCTACCGTCCTGCCGTATGACCTTGGCGTTAACGCCGAAAAAGGGCAGTGTGGCTGAACCAGGCTTCAAAGGTACGCACCCCGGCAGTGGTGAGATGAGAATTCCTCCTGTTTCTGTCTGCCACCAGGTGTCGACTATGGGTGTTTTTTCTTTGCCGATTGTTCTATAATACCACATCCAGGCTTCAGGGTTAATAGGTTCGCCGACTGAACCGAGCAGGCGCAGGCTGCTGAGGTCTCTTCTGAGCGGCCATTTGTCCCCGTCTTTCATCATCGACCTGATCGCTGTGGGTGCGGTGTAGAAGATATTTACTCTGTATTTTTCAATGACTTCCCAGAACCTGTCGGGTTCGGGGTAATTCGGCACGCCTTCAAACATCAGTGAGGTCGCGCCCGCGGCAAGCGGCCCGTAGACCAGGTAGCTGTGTCCCGTGACCCAGCCCACATCCGCGGTGCACCAGAAAACATCCTCATCCCGGTAATCAAAGATATATTTAAAAGTAGTTGTCGCATAAACCATATAGCCGCCGGTTGTATGCAGCACTCCCTTGGGTTTGCCGGTGCTGCCGCTGGTATAAAGAATAAACAGCGGGTCTTCCGCGTCCATTTGTTCGGGCTCACAGACTGCGGAGACGGCCTCCATTTGCTCGTGCCACCAGTAGTCACGGCCTTCGGTCATAGCGCAGTTGTGGTCAACTCTTTTTACCACGATGCAGCTGGTTACCCCGTTGCAGCAGGTCATGGCGTTGTCAGCGTTTTCTTTAATGGGAATCAACCTGCCGGCGCGGTAGCCAAAATTGCTGGTGATCACAATCTTGGCGCCCGAGTTCAGGATCCTGTCTCGCAGCGCCTCAGCGCTGAAACCACCGAAAACCACACTGTGAATAGCCCCAATCCTGGCGCAGGCCAGCAAAGAGATGGCTAGTTCGGGGATCATCGGCAGGTATATGGTCACCCGGTCTCCCTTTTTCACCCCGCGGCTTTTCAGCACGTTGGCAAATTTACATACTTCACGGTGCAGTTGGAGGTATGTATACGTACGGCTTTCCTCATAAGGTTCGCCCTGCCAGATCAGCGCGGCCTTGTTTCTGCGCCAGCCTCTCAGATGGCGGTCCAGACAATTGAAAGATGCGTTAAGTTTGGCTCCTCTGAAATAACGGATGAAAAAATTGTCTCCCAGGTCATATTCTTCTACGGCGTCCCATTTTTTAAACCATTCAATATGTTCCTCAGCCATGCCTGCCCAGAACTCATCCGGCTTTTCAATAGAATCACGCCACATTTGTTTGAACTGGCTAAGGCTGTTAATTCTAGCTTTTTCCATAAATTCCGGTGGTGGGTTGAATACTCTTTTTTCAATTAATGAAGATTCTACACTGCCGCTCTTTTTGGAAGTCATAGTTCCCCTCCTGACTGGATAAAACATCCTTAAAATAAATTGTTAACTGGTTAAAATATAATGCTCTTATGATAGATCAAATATTTTAAATAATTAAGAATTTTGCTTCTAATTACCTAAATAAAAAGTTTAAAAGCTTTTATGCCAGGTTAAATGGTACAAAAAATCAAATTCCAGAGATCGTACAAACAGCCACCAAATGGTCGTTTTAAAGGGTTGAATTGCTTTGCTGGCAAGTAAAGCCAAAAAGAGGCTTGTCTATGATAGGAGAGGAGGGGTGGTTTTAGCTTTTTTATACGGCCTATCGGTGGTCATGGCGTCAAAGCTGTCGGCAATCCGCAGGATCCTGGCCCGGTATGGTATGTTTTCGCCGTAAAGCCCCAGGGGGTAACCGCTCCGTCAAAATTTTGATCAGGGACTATAAGTGCAATTATGTTAGTTTTTATGAAAATAAATAGGCTGCCCTTTTTATTGGGCAGCCATCATTTGACTGAAAATCAGATTTTGACAATTAAATCATTGGATTTTGCGGTGGACGGTACATTGTTTGCTGCTGGGCTTCTCCGCCCATTTGCGGCATGCTTACTCCTGTTTGAAAGCCGTACTGAGTCATGCCGGCCTGGTATCCCTGCTGGGGCATGGCGCCCGGGCGTATGGCCGCGGTATGCTGTATCCTCTGCAGCTCCTGGTTCCACTTGTTAATGTTTTGGGTGATGTCGTTGGGATTTGCGGCTTTGGGCTGGTACCAGCCGCGGCTGTTCATTTCAGTGAATATTTCATGCTGAATTTGTTGTTCGTCTCTCAATATTCCTGAAAAGGCGTCCATAATCTGATTGTTGGCTGATTCCAGCGCGGCCGTATTGTATCCGGTGGCGATATATTTCTGTGTAATCAGAGTGTCAGTCAAGCGGTCTTTTTCGTCAAGCATCGTATTCACCTCCTAAAATTGCCTTTGCTGGGCAAAGTTTTGCGCGTTTCTCATTAAAATCTCATAATGTCCACGGTGCCTTTCGGCAATACGCAAGTACATCTGCTGTAGTTTGGGGTCGGTTGTTTCTCTGGCGCAGGTAGTGCTTTTGGTTATGGCTAATGCTTCAGCCCTGAGCTGCTCCCCAAGGTGAAAGAGTTCCATTTCTGTTAACTGCATCAACAAGTTCCACCTCCTTTTGATTTTTTATAGTTTGCTCATGATGCAGAAAAAAATTCAAATAAATTAATAAAAGCCCAGTATTGTATATTTTAATTCAAAAAATAGCGCCGGTTAAAGCAAACCGGCGCTCATAATTGTTGTACTGACTAGCTGTAGAAGTTGACCTTGATTCCCCGTTTTTTCATGGCTTCCAGCAGGGGCTCAGTGTCAATAGTGCTCAAGCGCAGCATCATTTCAACTCTTTCGTTATCTTTGGCCATGCTGACGATGCTCTGAATCTGGACGTCAAACTCTTTAACCACCTGGCTTACTTCAGTTATGAGTTCTACTTCGTCTTTGGCCTCAAGCACAAAGCGGGTGCCTGGCTTGCCGTAGCCGAAAAACTTGACCAGGGCGTCAAAAATATCGATAACTGTGATGATACCCACTAATTTCTCATCTTCAACCACCGGCACGCTGCCTATTTTGTTTTCTCTCATCAGCAGCGCCGCTTCTTCAATAGTTGTATCAGGAGAGACCTTGATTACCTTATGAACCATAGCGTCTTCCACCGTCATTTTAGCCAGCAGGTAATTTAATTCGTAAATGCTCAGGGAAGTCGCGGGTGAGGGAGATACGGTCAGCAGCATTTTTTCTGTTACCACACCGTCCAGCTTTCCTTCTGACACCACCGGCAGGTGTCTGATATTGTATTTTTTCATAATTTCCAAAGCTTCAAAAACAGGTGTTTTCTTGCTAATTGTAATAGGTGATTTGGTCATATAGTTGCGTACGAACATATATACTAACCTCCTATCATTTTCTTCTATTGTAATCCAAATACAAGGCAGGCGCAAGGACGGGAAATAAAGTTAAGTCTTAAAATAGCTAATAATAAATGAAAACCCGTCATGTAAAAAATACATTACGGGTCAAAAACTGTATTGCGATATTAATTATGTACAAGTGAACTATTACATAAATTTAAACACGCCCCTGTAAACTTAACATCTTCTTCTTGAAGGCTTAAGTGAGAAGTAGGCCATCACCAGGAGTAAAAGCCCGATGAGAATCCCTGTGTAGCTTGATAATATGTTGACCAGCCCGCCGCCCAGGGAAGAACCGTAGGCTTGTCCGGCGGCCTGCGCGCCCTGCTTGGCGGTTTGCACAGCCTGCTGGCCGCGGAAAAACGGCAGTATCCATGTGGCCAGGGGGATGACCAGGCATTCCACAGCGGCAACCAGGCAGGCTTTCGACCAAATTTTACCGGCGGAATAGGAATTCTGGTAGAACAGTATGGCAAAAACGGGCCAGCCGATGCAAAACGTCAGCAGCGCGGCCTTTAATGTTATCAGCGCGAACAGGAAGTAAAGCAGGATGCCGGTGATCAGACCTGCCAGGACAGAGTTAAATATTCTCATATTTTCCCTCCCTTCTCATTTTTAGTTAAGTTTATGCTCTCCCGCGCCGGATATGACCCTGTTTCTAAAAAAAGTAACCAGTGTACAAACTAGGTAACACTAAGTCCATGGTGTTGAAACAAGCTGCTCCATTGCGAAGCGTCGTCAGTAAACTTAGCGAAGCTGAGGTTGCGAAATTGGATGAGCGGGACAGAGGTCAGGGGACACACCTCCGTTTGGAGCCATACTTAAAGGCCGAGGTATGTCCCCAACGTATACATATTAAAAAGATGTTAAATATTTCTTAAGTTTTTAGGTGTATATTGACAGCCTAAAAAAGGGGATTTATAATAAGGTCAGATATAGTCAAAGATAATAAACCTTACAACTGCCGGGAGATCAATTCAATTATTATGCGGAGGTGTTCTAAATGGCTTTAGTAAGATGGGATCCATTCCGTGAATTGGCTGGTCTGCAAAACTCGATCGCCAGGCTGTTTGATGAGAATGTACGCTATTTAAGGTTCCCTGAAGGCGCCACAGGCCAATTCGCCTTTCCGGTGGATATTAAAGATACCCCTGAAGCGGTCCAGATCAGGGCTGAGTTGCCCGGTATGAATAAAGAAGACATCAAGATAAATTTAAACGACAATATCTTAACCATACAGGGTGAGCGCAAAAAGGAAGAGAAAGAGGAAGGCACAAACTTTATCAGGATTGAAAGGAGCTACGGCTCATTCAGCAGGTCTTTCACGATAGATATCCCTGTAAAGCAGAATGAAATCAAGGCCAGTTATCAGGAAGGAGTGCTGGAGATAATCCTACCCAAAGAAGCGCCGGCAAAACAGGAAAATATCAACATCAAGATTGATTGATTACTTGGGGTTTTCCCGGCAGTAATAGTTTTTATGGACGAGGGAAGTATAACCCTCGCTTTTTTATAGAAAATTGCAGGATTACAAATATTAAACTTAGGATAAGGAGTGAAACATATGAGAACCGATAAATTTACTTTGAAAACCCAGGAAGCGTTTGAAGCGGCCCAAAAGATAATGTCCAAATACAGCCACCAGCAAATGGAGGGTGAGCACCTGCTGCTGGGCTTGCTGCAGCAGGACGAGGGTCTGGTAAGACAAATACTGCAGAAGCTTGAGATCGACCCGGCACAACTGGAGAGAAAGGTGCAGACTGCCGTGGAGCGCCTGCCAAAGGTGAGCGGGGCCGGTGGTATTTATGTTTCCCATGCTCTGTCGCAGATCATAGACCTGGCCTGGAAGGAAGCGGAAAGGCTCAAGGACGAGTATCTGAGCACAGAGCACCTGCTGCTGGGTATAGTAGCCGGCCGGGACGGGGAAGCGGGAAAAATCCTCCGCTCCTTCGGGGTGACACAGGACCGGGTTTACAAAATCCTGGTTGAAATACGCGGCACCCAGCGGGTGACTGACCAGAACCCGGAAGATAAATACCAGGCTCTGGCTCGTTTTACCAGGGATTTGACCGAACTGGCCCGTAAAGACAAGATGGACCCCGTAATAGGCAGGGATGAGGAGATCCGCAGGGTGGTGCAGGTCCTGTCCCGGCGCACTAAAAACAACCCGGTTTTAATCGGTGAGCCCGGGGTCGGCAAAACAGCCATTGTAGAAGGTCTGGCCCAGCGCATTATCAGCGGGGACGTGCCGGAGAGTTTGAAAGACAAGCGCCTGCTCAGCCTTGACATGGGCGCCCTGATTGCAGGTTCCAAGTACCGCGGTGAATTTGAGGACCGCCTCAAAGCTGTCTTGAAAGAGATCAGTGAAGCGCAGGGAGAAATTGTCCTTTTTATTGACGAACTGCACACCCTGGTGGGGGCGGGAGCCGCCGAAGGGGCTGTAGACGCGGCTAATATGCTGAAGCCGGCCCTGGCCAGAGGTGAACTGCGCTGTGTCGGAGCCACCACTCTGGATGAATACCGCAAGCATGTTGAAAAGGACGCCGCGCTGGAGCGGCGGTTTCAGCCGGTCTATGTCGGTGAGCCTGACGTGGAGGACACCATTGCCATCCTGCGCGGCCTGAAGGAAAAATATGAGGTGCACCACGGTGTGCGTATCAAGGACGCCGCCCTTGTTGCGGCGGCGACGCTGTCACACCGCTATATCTCAGACCGGTTCCTGCCGGACAAAGCCATCGACCTGATTGATGAGGCAGCCTCCCGCCTGCGCATTGAAATTGACAGCATGCCCACGGAAATAGATGAAATAGACCGTCGCATCCGGCAGTTGGAAATTGAGAAGCAGGCGCTGGCCAAGGAGCAGGATAAAGGCAGCAGGGACAGGCTGCAAAAAATGGAGCAGGAACTTGCCGAACTCGGCTCCAGGCTAAATGAGCTAAAAGACCACTGGCATAAAGAAAAAGGAATGATCCAGAGTATCCGGGAAATCAAGGAGAGGATAGAGACGACCAGGCTGGCCGAACAGGCCGCCGAGCGTGAGGCGGACCTGGCCAAAGTGGCCGAGCTGCGTTACGGTGTGATGCCGGAACTTAATAAACGATTGCAGCAAAGCAACGAGAAACTGGAAGAGCTGCAAACAGCGCATAGAATGCTGAAGGAAGAGGTGGATGAGGAGGATATCGCCGAAGTGGTCGCCAAATGGACCGGCATCCCGGTGTCACGGATGCTGGAAGGCGAGGTGCAAAAGCTGCTGAAAATGGAAGAGCTCCTGAAACAGCGGGTAGTCGGGCAGGACCGGGCTGTCCAGGTGGTGGCCAACGCCATTCGCCGGGCCAGGGCTGGCGTATCCGACCCGGAACGGCCGATGGGATCATTTATCTTCCTGGGCCCCACCGGTGTGGGCAAGACAGAGCTGGCCAGGGCACTGGCGCATTTCCTCTTTAATGACGAGCGGGCTATGCTCCGTTTTGACATGAGTGAATATATGGAGAAGCATACTGTTTCCCGCCTGATCGGGGCGCCTCCCGGCTACGTGGGTTACGACGAGGGCGGCCAGCTGACCGAAGCTGTGCGCCGCCGCCCCTACGCGGTAATCCTTTTCGATGAGATTGAAAAAGCGCACCCGGATGTGTTTAACATCCTGCTGCAGCTGCTGGATGACGGGCGCCTGACCGACGGGCAGGGCCGGACGGTTGATTTCCGCAACACCGTGGTGATTATGACCTCAAACCTGGGCGGCCACTGGTTCCGGGAAATCAAGGAGGAGAACAGGGCCGAGCTGGAAGCCCGTGTGATGGATGAGATGAGGGCTAGTTTCCGCCCCGAATTCCTCAACCGGATTGACGAGGTCGTCATCTTTAATAACCTTGGTAAGGGCGAGATTATCAAGATTGTGGATATCCAGCTGCTCCTGCTTAAAGCCAGGCTGGCCAGACTGGGCCTGTCCCTGGAGGTGACACCGGAAGCCAGGAGGCTGCTGGCGGAAGAGGGATTCGACCCGGTTTACGGGGCGCGTCCTCTGAAAAGAGCCATTCAGCGCCGACTGGAAAACCCGCTTTCAGTCCATATCCTCGAAGGCAAAGACATCCAGGGCGGCATCCTGGTGACAACAGACCAGGCCGGCAGGGAACTGGTCTTCGAAAACCGGCGTTAGTTGGGGACATTCCTCAGCCTCAGAGAAATGCATCGGGGACATTCCTCCGCAGGAGGTGTGTCCCCTATCCGCTGACTGGCTTATGCAATTTTGCAACCTTACTGCAAAGGGACATTCCTTAAAGGCGTGTTCCTTTTCTTTAAACCAACGACTTTGACAACAAACTGACCTCACGAATTATTGTGAGGTCTTTTTGTGCCGGAAGGATGGTAGGAAGCAAAAAGAACGTCCCCTTGCTTTCACCAAAGAACGTCCCCTTGCTTTGCCTTGCTTTGCCAGGACGACGAATTGAAGGCGGTCCAATTTCGCCCGAAGCGAGCTGTTAGTTCACTCGACGCGGAGCAGAGAGCCAAGCAGGTTTCAACACCATTGACGGCTCTGTACTCAAACCTGTCAGGGATCCCAAGAAAGGAGCCCTGCTTTTTCTTGTACATAACTTTAGGCGCCGGCGGCAAATACTTACATAAAAGGTTTTATTCCTGCAGGAATAATGAAGGATATGGTAGAAAATTAAGAAATCCAGGAGGGATAATATATGGCTGCGAAGGTATATTTTACGGATATGCGGGCGGGTTTCAAAAAAAGCCTGCTCGACAAAGTGGAAAAACTGTTTGACATGGCTGGGATGGGGACATTCATCGAACGGAAGGACCTGGTGGCCCTCAAGCTTCATTTCGGTGAAAAAGGCAACACCGGTTACATCCGCCCGCAATTTCTGCGCAGAATTGTCAATAAAGTCAAGGGGCTGGGCGGGAAACCTTTCCTGACGGACTGCAACACACTATATTTCGGCACCCGCGCCAATGCCGTCGACCACCTGCAAACAGCGGTGGAGAACGGCTTCGCCTACGCGGTGGTGGACGCGCCGCTGGTTATCGCCGACGGACTCACCGGCAAGGATTATGTTACCGTTGAAATAGGCCGCAAGCACTTCAAGGAAGTAAAAATCGGCTCAGCCGCTTACCACGCCGACGCCCTGATTGCCTTAACTCATTTTAAAGGGCATGAAATGACCGGGTTCGGCGGCGTCTTAAAAAACATCGGCATGGGCCTGGGCGCCAGAAGCGGCAAGCAGATGATGCACTCCGACGTTCTCCCCAGGGTCAACCCCGACAAATGCAAAGGCTGCGACAGGTGCAGCCAGTGGTGCCCGGCGGCGGCGATAAGTCTCAGGAATAAAGTGTCAGTGGTGGACGAGAGCAAGTGCATCGGCTGCGGCGAGTGCACCGTAACCTGCCCCGCCCATGCCATAGACGTTAACTGGAAGACGGAGCCCGCCGCCATTCAGGAAAAAATAGTGGAATACACCGAGGGTGTTTTGAAAAACAAGAAAGGCAAATACGGGTTTATTACTTTTGTTACCAACGTGTCCCCTGATTGCGACTGTTACGGCTGGAGCGACGCTTCCCTGGTCAAGGACATCGGCATCCTTGCTTCCCGCGACCCGGTGGCCATTGACCAGGCCTGCATTGACCTGGTCAACCGGGAGAAAGTACTGGCCGGCTCCCGCCTTGACGGCAAAGGGGATGTCCATGATAAATTCATGGCGCTGTACCCGGATATAGACTGGAGAA
Source organism: Pelotomaculum propionicicum (assembly GCF_004369225.1). Classification (GTDB taxonomy): domain Bacteria; phylum Bacillota; class Desulfotomaculia; order Desulfotomaculales; family Pelotomaculaceae; genus Pelotomaculum_B; species Pelotomaculum_B propionicicum. The sequence goes on along the minus strand of NZ_QFFZ01000017.1, from coordinate 49,087 downwards.
ACCAATTGGCTTATGCCGAGGAAATCGGGCTGGGCAGCAGGAAATATGAGTTAATCAAGTGTGATTAGAAGGCTGCAGACCGGTGGACAGGAGACAACTGATTGGATGACGGCTTAAAGAAACATAACGGATAAAATGAAATAGGTATTAATAAATAGCCAAAAAGACCGATTATCATAACAGGTGTGTTTAAAAATATTTCCTTGTTTGTGCAAACCTCTTGAAAAAGAGGGGCGCGGGGCTGTGGGGTCTAAAGCCACAAGGCTATGATTGCCAGGCTGCATTTTAACAAAGGTGGCCATTAAAGCTGCCTTTTTTATTAAGAAGACAGGCACGACGTTGGTTAAGCCGGAAAGGAGTTTGTGGCGTGGAAATAACCACTATAGGTGGTATATTGCTTGCGGTTATTTCTCTGGTGCTAGCGTTTGTGATGGACGGCGGGCATGTTTTGGCGCTGCTGAAGCCCACCGCTGCTTTAATCGTTTTTGGAGGCACCATAGGAGCTACCGTGGTCAGCTTTACCATGAACGAAATAAAGACCATTCCCAAACTGCTTACTATTATTTTGTTCCAAAAGCTGCCTGATGAAATCTTACTGATTGACCAGATTGTTGGTCTGGCCGACAAGGTGCGCCGGGAAGGACTTCTGTACCTGGAAAATCAGCTGCCCCAAATTGAGGACGGCTTTATGCGCAAGGGAATTCAGCTGGTGGTTGACGGGACAGACCCGGAACTGGTCAGGCAGATCCTTGAAACGGAAATATACTCCATCCAGGAGCGCCACCATATCGGGGCAAGTATTTTTGAAACCGCCGGCGGCTATGGGCCCACTATGGGTATTATCGGTACTGTGATGGGTCTGGTGCACGTGCTGAGCAACCTGGAATCTCCTGAAACCCTGGGGCCTTCCATCGCGCTGGCCTTCATCGCCACCCTGTATGGTGTCGGCTCCGCCAATATTCTCTGGCTGCCCATAGCCGGTAAGTTAACCAATATGAGCAAAAAGGAAGTAATGCTGCGGGAACTGATGCTGGAAGGCATTATCTCGATCCAGGCCGGCTATAACCCGCTCCTGATCAAAGAGCGGCTTTCCGCCTTCTTAAAGCCCAAGAGCCGTCAAAAAGCAGAGGAAGAGGCAGAGACAGAAAGTGAAGGTTAACAGCGTATGAGGCGGCGCCATCAGCCAGGAAAAAAAGGCAACCACGAGAGGTGGCTCCTTACATATTCTGATTTAATCACGCTGCTCATGATTTTCTTTGTGGTCATGTACGCTCTCAGCAGCTTAAACGCCAAGAAATTTCAGGCTGTGGCGCTTTCCCTGTCAAGGGCTATGGGCGGCGGCGGGCAGTCGGTAATGAATGAACCTGGCGCCTCTTTCGTACCTGGTGTGACCGGCAGTTCCCTGGTTAAAGAAGTGGAAATGACTCTGGAAACCGAAGAAAACAGCAACCTGGAGCGGATCCGCAAAGAGCTGCAGGCTTATATCGACGAGAACGGCCTGAACGGCAAAGTAACCGTTAGCATTGAGGAGAGAGGGGTAGTATTGAGCTTTCAGGATGTGGCCCTTTTCCCGCTTGGCTCGGCCCAGCTCACCCCGGACGCCAAAAGCCTCGTTGGCTCGATAGGCCAGATTTTAAAAAAGGCGCCTCATTACCTGAGGGTTGAGGGTCATACCGACAACCTACCCATAAATACATCGCAATATCCCTCCAACTGGGAGCTCTCCGTGGCGAGGGCCACAAGTGTGGTCCAGGAGCTGGTTAACGTGCAGAAGCTTTCTCCCGAACTTCTTTCCGCCGCGGGGTACGGGGAGTTCCGGCCCAAAGTCCCCAACGAAACGGCGGAAAGCCGCCAGCAGAATCGCCGTGTGGACATTGTGGTTTTAAAAAGCAAGTATGAAACAGCGGAACCGATGGCTCAGAGTTACCCACTGGGCAGACCTAACCTTGAGGCAGCGGGAAACTAAAATTGGGACCATTTTTGGGACTTGTTTGGGACCCTTTGGGACTAAAGATAATTAAATTTATTACCGATATTTCTTGTAACTAAGAGGAGGTGATACCGGTGAAAATTAACAGCCCAGGCGGTATGGGGCCTATTAAGGCCTATACCTCGCAAATAAGGAAAGACAGAACGGGATCAAAAGAAAAGACCGGGGAATCTCAGAGTGACACGCTGGAGATTTCGAAAGAGGCTATGGAATTGCAATCTTACAGAAGCACTCTCGCCAGCATGCCGGCAGTCCGGGAGGATCTGGTCGCAGCTTTAAAGCAAAGTATCTCTGAAGGTTCTTACCAGCCGGACAGCGACAAAATAGCCGCCGGTATCCTTAAGGAAAAGCTTTTGGACAGCAACAGGTAATAGCAGGTCATGATGCAGACTCCTAAGATATTCACTTGAAGGGAAGGTGCATATGGAGTCTTTATTTTTAAATTTAATCAGAATACTCAAACAATATGACCAGACTTTAGCTGAACTGTTAAAAACCACTGAAGAGCACAACCTGGCCCTGCGCCATAACGATGTAAGCGAGGTTTTGTCTACTGCTAACAGGCAAGATGGGTTATCCAGAGAGTTGAAGGGCCAGCGCAGGAAGCTGGAAGAAACCAAGAGACAATTAGCCGGTATATGTTGTTTGCCGGAAAAGGCTGTGTTAAGTGATTTTGCGCGCAGTGCGCCCGGACCGCTGGCGGCTGAACTGGCGGAGCTGGCCCAAAGTATCAAGGAAAAAATACTGCGGCTGGACGAGATTAACATTATTAATAGAGTGCTGTCCAGGCGCGGTCAGATTTTTACCTCGAAACTCGTCAAAATTATAGCGCGCAGCGGCGGCGGCACTTATTTGGGCAGCGGCAGGTTAAAAAATGAAAGCAAGCCGCTGCGAATCTTCGACGCTACCATTTGAGAGAGGTGGTTAATCATTATGCCGGGAACATGGTTTGGTTTGGAAACCGCCCGTAGAGGCATGAAATTAAATCAATACGCCCTGGAGATTACCGGGCACAACCTGGCCAACGCCAGCACCACCGGTTATTCGAGGCAGGAGGCGGTAATCAACCCTACCGATCCTTTTACAAACCCGTCCATTGACAGTTCGGTTACACCCGGGCAGTTTGGCACGGGGGTAGAAGTCAGCAGCATCCGCCGGGTAAAGGATGAATACCTGGATAACAACGTGCGCCGTTCGACGACTGACAGCGCTTACTGGGATGATCAGATCTCTGTTTTGCAGCGGGCTGAGGCTTCCTTTGCCGAACCTGCTTCAGACGGCATAGGCGAAAGGATCACCAGCTTTTTCAAGGCCTGGATGGATTTAAACAATACGCCCCAGGATCCGGGCGTAAAGGCGGCGGTAGCTCAGGCGGGTGACAGCCTGGCCACCTTGATGACCTATACTTATAACCAGTTGGGCGATGTGCAAAACAGCGTGGCAGTGATAGATTCAACACCGGCGGTTACCGGGGGGATGTTAAAGGATCAGGTGGACGAGGCCAACAACCTGCTGGTGCAGATCCGGGATTTAACCGATTCGATTAAAAAGGTCTATGCTGTTGGGCAACAGCCCAATGATTTGCTGGATAAAAGGGATCAACTGCTTGAAGAGTTAAGTAAGTTCGGCCCGCTGGATGTGGCTTTCGAAACTGTGAATGGGAAACCTACCGGTGAGCTGACTAAATTAACTTTGTTTGGTAAGGATTTAAGTCAGACAGGTACGAAACTCGATCTTGTAACCGATGGCACAAAAATTAGTCTCAAGGTTAACGGTGGTACAGATAACGGAGCTGAGGTTAACCTTACAGACAATTGCCTTGATACCAACCAGGGAGGATCATTGCTGGGCTTGGAGCGCGCAAGACAAGACGTGATAGATTACAAAGAGAAATTGAATGACATAGCCATTAATATGAAAAGCATGATTGCAGGTATTGGGATCGATTTCTTTGAGGGAGATTTATCCACAGGCGACTTTAAGGTAAATCCCGGCATTATACAAAACCCGGCCTCGATTAACGGCACTTTAGCCGGAAGTGTCGCCGACCTTAGAGACAGCCAAATCGACCCGGCCGACAAGCCATACACATTTGAACAGTACTACAGCCTGCTGGTAACCCAGGTGGGCGGCAACGCCAAAGGCGCCAGCGATATGGCCGACAACCAGACAGCCATTAAAACGCAAATCACAGCCTTAAGGGATTCTGTATCAGGCGTTTCAACCGATGAAGAACTAACTAAAATGATCCAGTTCCAGTACGGTTTCCAGGCTTCAGCCAGAGTTATTAACGTCCTGGATGAAATGCTGGACCTCCTAATTAACGGTCTTGTCGGGAGGTAGAAAACGATGCGTATTACCAATAAGTACATGACCGACAGTATCATCAACAGCATCCAGCTTAACCAGGGCAATCTTGCCCGCAGCCAGGAGCAGCTCGCCACCAGCAAAAGGCTTTTGCGCCCGAGTGACGACCCCAATGTGATGGGGCAGTTTTTTTCCATTAAATCCAGTCTGACATACATGGAACAGTATAACAGGAATATTGACGACGGCCTCAGCTACCTGAACATGAATGATACCGCTATGGGCACCTTGGGTGACATTTTATCAAAGGCAAACGAATACGCCGTTCAAGCGGCTAACGACACGTATAATTCCAACGACAGGGCTGCCATAGCGCAACAGATTGATAAGCTGATAGACCAGGTGGTGGACCTGGGTAATTCGTCAGTTGGTGACAAATATATCTACGCCGGCACCAAAAACAGCGCTCCTCCTTTTAAGAGAGTGGGTGACCAAATAATTTATTCAGGCGACACTAACGAAATTCGCCGCGAAGTGCTTGCCGGCACCGATTACCGGATTGACTCCCCTGGTATCACCACAAGCGGTATACCCGGTGTTTTTGGACTGGCTACCGATAACGGCGACGGCACATATACGGTAAGCGACGGGGACCCTCTAGCCACTACAGGTAATGGTATTTTTAGAGCGCTCTTTGACCTTAGAAACAGGTTGAATAACAACGATGCTGCCGGTATTCAGAATAGTATAGATGATCTAAAGCAGGAAACAGATCGTTTGCTGCAATACAGAGTTCAGGTTGGCGCCAGGACCAGCCATTTTGAAGCGCTGCAAAATCAGCTGGCGGATCAGGAGATCAAGCTTACCGAAAACTTAAATAATATAGAAGGCGCCGACATAGAAAGGCTATCTATCGAGTATAACCAGCAGTTGTTGTCATACCAGGCTTCCCTGGCCGCTGGAGCAAAAATCCTTCAGGTTAGCTTATTAGATTTCCTAAGCTAAGAAATCAAAAACATCGAATCATTAGTTGTAGGTGCGAGTTTACTCGCACAATAGTCCAGATAAATCCGGACCTACATTTATTTTTGCGTCCCACGTCTCATTTCTCACGTCTCAATTCGTAGGTGCGAATTCATTCGCACTATTTTGGAGGAAAGTTAAGGTGAATTCCCATGAAAATCGGGGCAGGCGGGCTGCAGGCGCAGGCTGCCCAGGACGCGGCCCGGATCCAGGATGTCAGCCGCTTTAAGCCTACTGTCGAGGAAGAACTGCTGCAGAGTGAAGACCTGGCCTTGCGCAAAATGCGGTATGAGCTTAACAAGGCAGTGGAGAGGATGCGCCAGGCGGCGGAAATGTATAACCAACCACTCGAATTTTTAGTAAAAAAGGAAGGGAAACCCAGGATCAGGTCCAGGGACCGTCGTACCGGGGCAAGCCGGGAATTCACCCTGGAAGAGGCGGAAGCCTGGCTGGCGGAACTAAACGAGAACAGGGGCAGAAACCTTAACGGGTATGCATAAAGAAAGTGGCCGTCAGGTCACTTTATTAACAAGGAGGACGTCGCATGGAAGTAATTTCTATGAAAAGCGACAGGCAAGGCAGCAATAAATTATCTTTTCCGTGGGGTATACCCGGCCTGGAAGACTACAGGCAGTTTACTCTAACGCTGCTGGAAGCAGATTCCCCATATTATTGCCTGCGCAGTACCGACCGGCCTGAAATAGGTCTTTTATTGGTCAACCCGTTTGTTTTATTCAGGGATTATGAATTCGACCTTGCTGAAGAGGTGGTTGCCCAGCTTAAAATAGCCGACCAGGGACAGGTTGCGGTCTTATGCGCGGTAAATACAAGCAGGGGGCTGGACCTGGCAACCGTTAACCTGCTGGCGCCGATAGTTATAAATACACAAAACTTTCTGGCCAAACAGGTTATCTTAAATGACAGGAGATATTCCCTCCGCGCCCCGTTAAAAATAAACCGGGGGGTCGACAGGGAGGTAGGCTAGATGCTGGTACTGGCGCGTAAAAAAGGCCAGTCGATTATGATCGGCAAAGACATAAAAATCCTTGTAGTGGAAGTGACCGGTGAGACTGTGCGGTTAGGCATAGAGGCGCCGGCTCAACTGGAGATATTCAGGGAAGAAATATACAGGGACTTGCAGGAAGAAAACACACAGGCGATTACCGGTGTTGAGGAAGCAATACGGCTGCTGAAAAACTGCGGTAAGAAAGACAAAAAACAGTGTTAAAGGCCTGCTGCATTTCAAGAAACTAAACGGCTTCTGTAAACCGAGTTTTGTGGTTCTCAGAGGTCTTTTTTTGTAGGTGCGAATTCATTCGCACTGTTTTCGAATTAAAAAATAGGACCTTAGTAGGACTAAACTTAAGAGGCTTAAAGACGATATATTAACCAGAATAAATTTTACCGGGGCGGCCGACCCGGAAGTAAATACCGCACGGACGCGGTATCAAATTAAAATTCATGGAGGAATGAAAAATGATTATCAACCACAACATCGCGGCGCTCAACACCTACCGTCAGCTTTCAGCCAACAACACCAACGGCGCCAAGTCTCTGGAAAAGTTGTCTTCCGGCCTGCGCATCAACAAAGCCGGTGACGACGCGGCAGGGCTGGCTATCTCGGAAAAAATGCGCGGTCAGATCCGCGGCCTGGACCAGGCTGCAAGGAATGCCCAGGACGGTATTTCACTGATCCAATCGGCTGAAGGCGCTCTGAATGAAACCCACAGCATTCTGCAGCGTATGCGTGAACTGGCGACCCAGTCCGCATCTGACACCAACACTTCAGATGACAGAAGCAAAATTCAGAGTGAGATGGATCAGTTAGCCAAGGAAATTACCCGTATCTCCAATACCACCGAGTTTAACACCCAGAACCTCCTGGCGGGCGGATTTAATGATACATTCCATATCGGCGCCAATAAAGACCAGAGCATCAGCTTGACCATCGGCGCCATGGACGCCCAGTCCCTGGGGGTGGCCGGGGCTCTGGTAACGACCACCTTCTCGAATACAAATACCCTGGTGACTTCCCTCACTACATCGTCACAAAACCTGAATGGTTATTATCTGAACGTTTCTAAGACAGCCGCCACTGCTACAGCCGTCACCCAGAGTAACGCTTCAGGCGGCGCAGGCACAGCCGATGTTTCTAACTTTACAGGCAGCGCGGATACAACATTCCAGGTGAAAATCACCACTGTTGCTGCAGGTAAAGTGACCGCGGCCTCGTACACCACGGACGGCGGGGCGAACTGGACAAATGCCAGCGTGGATTCTTCCGGCGCTGACGGTATCGTTACGCTGGCCGACGGCGCCAAACTAACGATTGCCACGGATGCGGATAACGCCGCAGACGACACATATACGTATACCGCGACTGCCCGGTTTTTGAGTATGCAAATCGGCTCGGCCAATACCGGCGGCACCACTGTTGGGACCGCTGTAAAGGTGTACGGCAATCAGTCCAGTGTTACCCTGGGTGATTCCGCCAGTGACAGGGTTGCAACGGTAGCATTTAATTTTAATACTGTTTATGCCGGCACTGCGGTGGGCACCTACGCGGCAACCGGTGGGACATTTGCCGCTGCTGACTCCGACGCGATTACCCAAACCCTGACTCAATCTACAGCGGCGGTAACGGGTGCCGGCGGTACGGTCACAACGCAAGCGACGGTTCAAAAGGGCATTAACGTATCTACTCAAGGAGCGGCAAACAACGCCATTACCACTATTAACAACGCCATTACCACAGTTTCACAGGAACGCTCCAAGCTGGGCGCTTACCAGAACCGCCTGGAACATACCATTAACAACCTGGGCACCTCCTCTGAAAACCTGAGCAGCGCCGAGTCCCGCATCCGTGACGTAGATATGGCCAAGGAAATGATGGAGTTCACCAAGAACAGTATTCTCACCCAGGCCGCCCAGGCTATGCTGGCTCAGGCCAACCAGCAGCCTCAGGGTGTTCTCTCACTACTGAAATAACAATAATTACTGTGTATAAGAAGAAGCCAGCCCATAGGCTGGCTTCTTTTGCAACACCGTATCGGTTTAAATAAGAAAGGGGAACGGCAATGTCTTCCAAACACTATCTGGTTCCGGATTACATCCTAAAATTCAAGTGCTCCATGTGCACCGAGTGCTGCAAGCGCTGGCGGATAGACATAGACAAAAAAACCGTGGAAAAATACGAGCGGCTCGCGGCTGAGGACGGGGACTTATCCGTTTTGTTGGCTGAGCATTTAAAAAAGGATAAGACCGGCAAAGGAATTATTGTGTTAAAGAACAGGGAAAAGAGCTTGCCTGCGCAAACCGGTGAAGGAGAAAAAGAGCCGGATGCGGTAGATTTTATGGTCGCCCCCTGTTTGTCCGGGGACGGCCTGTGTTCTATTCAAAAGAAATATGGTCTGGAAGCGCTGCCCGACACCTGTAAAATATATCCTCGCAACATTTTCTTAACCGAGCGGGGTTGGGAAATGGCCTTGACCTACGCCTGCGCCACCGCTGCCCAGACTCTAAAAGAGAAAAGACCGGTGGAATTCTACCAGGACCCGGAGGGTTTTGAATTTCCAAGCTTGAGCACCTATAACGGCAAAATCGGTAACCTGATGGAAAGGAAAAAGAAAGGCAAAACCAGTTACTTTGAGGTGGAAGAGTTGCTTGTGGATATCATGCAGAGCCGGGAGATGGATATTGACGCCAGACTAACACTTGCCGGCCTCATGGTGGATAAATTAAAGGACGGAGACACTTCAGGTGTCAAAAGATACCTGCAGAACCTGGACGCGGAGCTAATAAACAGACTAAATACAATGCCGGCCCAACCTCTTTTCATGATGAAACTGGTCAAGGAAGCGGTGGATAAAAGGCTGTTTATCGCCATTACCGAAAAGGATATAGCCAGATTGCTGGTTATAGCTTATAACCAGCTGAAACTTCTGGATGAAGGGATGATTACCGAAGAAAAAGTGCGGCGGTTACTGGATGGTTACCATAAGTACTACAAGCCCTATATGACGGACATCAGCCATATATATGAAAATTACTTTGTTAACTTTATCTTTTCCAAAAAGTTTTACACCTACAAGTATGTGGACGCCTACTTCCTGATGGTGTTTTTCTACACCCTGGTGCGCTTTTTTACCATATGCGTTTGCCTGGCTGAAGAAAGAAATGTGGATGAAGACATGGTTGTTGGGGTGATTAGCGCCGTTGAGCGGTCTATCGGCCATAGCAACGCCTATTTTGAGGATGTGCTGCGGCAGATTAAACAGGGTGAATACCACCGCCTGCCTTACGTGATTTCTCTGATTAACCTTTAGCGATATTTTAAGTATAAGGTTCTTGATCATGTAAAAGGGCGGGGGCTGCCATGATCAACCTTTTGAGAGAAGTATTAAACGATATTGTTATTTGCATCGATACAGGGGATTATCCTGCTGTCATGAGGGAAACTGTTTGTTTCACAGTGCTATTCGAGCAGTTTCTCCGCAGAGCGGCGTCTACATCTTCAACCATGAGGTCGAAAGCCTCAACCGCTGTTTAAGCCGGATGCTGGCGTGCCTGGATCGGAATGAGCTGGATGACCTGAGGGAGGTAATAGTTTCAATCATTCAGGAATTTTCTGGATAGCTGGGACTTCAACAACAAAAAGTCAATCAACTAAAATATAGATCTCTTTAAAAACAATTCAATGGGCACACCTTCATTTGTGACGATTCTGTCAAAGATATGAAAAAGCGCTCAAACACTAAGCGTATTCTTTGACTCTACTTGTCTCAATTGGTGTAAAAGTAACTCCGGATTTAAAGGGGGTTCTTTATTTTGAATAAACCTTTCTAAATGTCAAGTAAATGCAACCCGCTTTTAGTTAATGAATCACTGTTACCTTACGGTTTTTACCTCTTATTTGAAACATAACAAATTAAATGGGACTTTTGTCTTATAAATAATTGCTGGAGCATGCCGATAATTGGTGTAAGAATAACTTTAAACAAAACCTTTTTTATTTAAATTTGACCCTGAACGGGGGAATATTCATTATGAAAATTATGGACTCGGCTGTTATTATGTCAGGAGAAAGCAGCTCTTATAAGAGCTACACCAGGGAGGAATCCCTGAAGACCTGGAATGGTATGCAAAGACTTGATTTTGAGGGGAATAACTCCCGTACGGCGGGGCAACCTTTGATGCTGCAGGTGGACGTGCTTGAACTGTCGGATCAGGCTAAAGCCGCGCTGGCGGCGGGAAAAGGGCAGTCAGCGGGGGTGGCGCAGGCTGACGGCGCCGGCGAGTTCGAAATCAGTGATCAGGACAAGCAGAAGATCCAACTTATTCAAAAAATGTTGGAAGCCCTGACTGGTAAAAAAATAAAGTTCTACGTGCTGAACAAGTTGAAATTGGGTTCCGCGCAGACGGGGCTGAATAACGGTTCCGTAAAAACGATTCCTCAAGCACAGCAGCGTCAGGGTTGGGGCCTGGAGTATGATCTCCATGAAGCTTATTACGAGCAGGAAAAGATGTCTTTTACAGCGGAAGGTATTGTCAAAACGGCGGATGGCAGGGAGATCAATTTTTCAGTGCAGCTGAACATGAGCAGGGAATTTGCCGCCCGGCAGGATATTAGCATCAGGGCCGGAGACGCCGCGAAAATTGACCCGCTGGTGATAAATTTCAGCGGAACAGCTCCTGAACTGACAAGTAACAAATTTAGCTTTGATTTGGATTCGGACGGGAAGGAAGATCAAATTTCTTTCGTTGGCCCTGGCAGCGGTTTCCTGGCAATCGATCTCGATGGAGACGGCCGCATCGACAACGGCGGCGAGCTTTTTGGACCGAGTACCGGCGATGGATTCGCCGAACTGTCCAAATATGATGAAGACGGCAACCACTGGATCGATGAGAACGATTCCATTTATGAACGGTTGCGCATCTGGACCAAGGACCAGGACGGTAAGGATGTCCTGTTTGCCCTGGGCCAAAAGGGAATAGGCGCAATTTTCCTGGGGAACACGAATACACCGTTTGAAATGAAGGATAGCGGTATTAATCTGCAGGGCCAGGTGAAAAACTCAGGCGTTTTTCTTTACGAAAGCGGTTTGGCAGGTACGATTCAGCAAATTGACCTGGCAGTTTAAGTCTTAAGGAAGAATAGGCTCAGTGTTTCAAGGCCACTTCGGGGATAGGGAGGAATAACAATGTCGACGATCAGCCCAACCAGGTATTTCGGCCTGTCAGGATCGGGTCTGGATATTGACCAGATGGTTACTAGCTTGATGAAAGCCCAGCGCACAAAACAAGATAAAATCAAGCAAAATAAAACTATCGCTGACTGGCAGAGGAGCGATTACCGGGAGATTAATAATTCGCTGCGCTCCCTGCGTGATAATGTTTTCAAAATGAAGCTCCAGGGATCCTACCTGACCAAAAAGGCTGTTTCTTCCAATGAAGGGATCGTAAAAGTAAGCTCCACCAGTACGGCAGTGGTGGGAGCACAGGATATCAAAGTCACCGCTCTGGCAAGCAACGCCAGGCTAAACAGCAGCGAAGCGGTGACCTTTGATGCAAGCAAGACCAATTTACACGACCAGATGGGATTGACCAGCACCGACCCAATAGTGTTTAAAGTCAACGGCAGCCAGGAAATAAGCATTAATCCAAGCATTGATACAATTGACACCCTGGTCAGCAAGATTAACAGCGCAAAGAAAACAGTGACAGTCGACGGATCCAGCACTGAAGTCAGCGCCGGGGTTACCGCTTCTTTTGACAAAACACTAAAACGCATCTTCATTTCATCCAATTCTACCGGCGCCGCTGCGGCAATTGATTTTGACAATGTTTCCAACTCTAGTGAATTGTTCAATGATTTAAAGCTGGACGGCAACCCCGATCCGGGGGTAATTGATCCCTTTGCCGCTGTCAACGGGACCGACGCTGTTTTTGAGTTAAACGGCACACTGTTGAATCAGGCTTCCAACCAGTTTACCATAGCCGGGGTAAACTACACCCTGACCGGCACGTCAACCAGCGAGACGGTACATGTTAATATAACCAGCGACACGGACGCAATTTACAATTCAATTAAAACATTTGTTGATCTTTACAACACAACCATTGACAAGGTGAACAAAAAAACTTCCGAGGAAAAGTATAAAGACTATCCGCCTTTAACGGATGAGCAGCGGGAGGCATTAACTGACGACCAGGAAAAACAATGGGAAGAAAAAGCAAAAAGCGGTCTTTTGCGCAATGACAGTCTTTTAAACGGAATCGTCGGCAACATGCGAAGCGCGCTATCTTCTTTTGTCTCTAAAGCGGACTCCGGTTATAACAGTTTGGCAAGCATAGGTATAACCACCGGTGATTACTCTGAAAAAGGCAAATTGTATATTGATGAAGACAAGCTGAAAGAAGCCATTAACGCCAACCCGGATGCGGTGATGGATCTTTTTACTAAAAGTTCGGATGTAAACAGCGAGAAAGGTCTGGCTGTCAGGTTGTATGATAATTTAACCAGCGGGATCAACCAGCTTATCGACAAGGCCGGCTCCGAAAACTCTTATAGTACGGTAGACAACAGCTTTTTGGGGAAAAAAATAGCTGAATATAACAAACAGATTTCAGACTGGGACACCAGGCTGCAGGACATAGAAGACCGGTATTACAGGCAGTTTACCGCGATGGAGACCGCTTTGAACAAGATGAACCAGCAAAGCCAGTATCTTACCCAGATGTTCAGCAGCAGCAAGTAGCAGCAGTTCATAATAAAAAAACAGTGGGGGGGGTTGACTAATGGCAAATGTCAATCCATATCAACAGTACCGGCAAAATTTTATTAAAAGCGCGGGCAGGGGCGAGCTTACTTTAATACTCTATGACGGCGCGGTAAGGTTTATTAAGCAAGGCATTAAGTCAATAGAAGAAAATAAGATCCAGTCCGCACATGACTCCATCATCAGGGCCCAGGAAATAATATCTCATTTAAATGAAACCTTAAACACGGACTATGAATTGTCAGGCAGTTTGACCCTGCTCTATGATTATATCAACCGGCGCTTAATCGAAGCCAATATTAAAAAAGACGGAGATATACTTGGCGAAGCATTAGATTTCATAAGCCAGTTAAGGGATACGTGGAAGGAAGCGCTCAAGCTTTCCAAGGCGCCCATGGCCAGCGGGCAGTGACATGAGCGGAAATTGTTTAAATAACATACTAACAAGGATGATTGACCTTTTAGTCCGTAAAAAGGGACTAATGGAAAGAATTATCAATATAACTGTTGAGCAGTCCAAATTATTAACGCCGGAGAAAGCAGAGGATCTTCTGGCTACAATCGAGAGGAAGCAAGAGTATATAAATGAAATTAGTTTAATTGACGCTGAGGTGGCGCCCCTGGAGAAAGAAGTTTTATATCTGAACGGAATTCCGGTAGGGGATGGATCAAATAAGGGCGCTAAGGTAATGTTGGAAGAAGTAGAGAATCTGCGGAAGCAGATGGTTGTGATATTAGAAGATACCCGGAAGCTGGAAAATGAGAACCTGAGCAAAATAAGCTTAGAACATCAAAAATTAAAGGATGAAATTGCGCTGCTTCACACGAAAAGAGGAACATTAAAAGCTTATCAGGGATATGCTCTTCAATCTGATGGTTATTTCATCGATAAGAAAAAATAAAGTTAGGGGGTGACTATATATGAATGTTCAGATTACTGAAAATAACATAGCTATTGCTCAACAAGATGTTAAAATGAAGGTCATACAAGGAGGTAAAAGCTTAAATCCACCCGATGTTCAATTTAAACCCCCGGAGCAAACTGAGCAAAAGGCGGCAGATGACAAAAAATTAGAAGAAGCTGTTGAACAAACCAACAAGACCATGGAAACCTATAACACGGAGTTACGGTTCAGCATCCACAAGGAAAGCGGAGAAGTTATGGTTAAGGTAATTGATACCAGGGATAATTCTGTTATCAGGGAAATTCCTCCTGAACGGGTTCTTGATTTTGTAGCTGATATCAAAAAAATGCTTGGTCTTATTTTAGACAAGTTTATCTAAGTCAATCTTTAGAGATATAGACAAATTTAGAATAAAAATTCAATAAGAGTATAAGCCTTTAATTTTAAACCGATATTATTAAAGTAATATTGTTAGTAAACAAATAACCAAGCCCGTTAGCTGTGGCTTGGTTTTTACTCGCTGATGGAATGTAAAAAAAATTTTTTATTGCAGGATTCAGTCTTTTTTTGTAGAATATACTTACAAAACTAAGGCAATTTATACCAATACAATTAAATCTAGGATCGTAAAAGGGCAAACTTCCCGAAAGGGAAGGGCGCAAAGCTGACAGGCCTAAAGCCAAAAGTCGACTTAGATAAGGCTTTATTTATGGTACGCATAAGAAAGACATGCTACTTAAACCTTTAAGTCTACGACTTTATGGCCAGGGCGGCTGGGTTGCCGGGAATGTGTTTTAAACCAAGCCCTTTTCAATTTGGCTTGGTTTTTTATTAAAGTAAATATTATAAGCCAGATAAAATGGGGGTGGACAAGTTGGACCTTTTATCGAGTCCGGTAATAGTAAGTCTTGAAAAGGCACTGGACGCGGGGGCCCTGCGGCAGAGAGTGATAGCCGACAACATTGCCAACATTAATACGCCCAATTTTAAGAAATCAACCGTTGAGTTTGAGAGTTTGCTTAAAGCAGCCCTGGGACGGGATTCGATAAAATTGACTACCACCGATCCCAGGCATTTCGGCGCGGCCCCCCTTCTGGCGGAACTGAGGCCGGAAGTGCGGGTAAACGAAGCGACTTCTATGCGTACGGACGGAAATAATGTCGACATAGACGAAGAGATGACCAACCTTGCCGCCAACAGCATTGAATACCAGGCTACGGCAAGAGAACTTAGTGAACGGCTCTCTCTTTTAGGCTATGTTATTACCGGAGGGAAGGGATAAAAGATGGGTGTTTTCGATTCTTTTTCCATCAGCGCTTCAGGTCTTACAGCTGAAAGGCTGAGGCTTGATTTGACGGCCAATAATATTGCCAATATGAACAGCACGGGCAGGCCGAATGACCCTGCCAATCCACCTTACAAGCGTAAAATCCCTATTTTTGTGCAAATGCTCGAACAAGCGGGGGATAGTGGTGCTTTGCGGTCGCAATTCAGAGGAGCCGGGGTGCGGGTCGCCAGGGTGCTTGATGATAACGGCCCGCCCCGCCTGGTATATGACCCTTCTCACCCCCACGCCGACGCAAAGGGATATGTCGCTTATCCTAATATCAATGTTGTCAACGAAATGGTTAATATGATTACCGCCACCAGGGCTTACGAGGCCAATGTGACCGCTTTAAACGCAGCCAAGGATATTGCCCTCAAAGCTTTGGAAATAGGGCGGGGCTAAAAGGAGGTCTAAAATATGCAAGTTACGCCTATAAGTCAGGCGCCTATTCTGTCAGGGGAGACCGGTAATAAGCAGGGCGCTGCCGGAAGTGGATCTTTTTCAGATATGCTGAACAACGCCATTGAAAAACTCAACGATACCCAGACCAGGGCTGATAATCTGGCCATGGAGTTCTTAACGGGTGAGGTCCAGGATCTGCACCAGGTAACCATAGCTATGCAGGAAGCCAAGCTGTCCATGCAGCTGGCTGTTGAAGTGAGAAACAAGGTAGTTGAGGCTTATCAGGAGATTTCGCGGATGCAGGTGTAAAGCTATCGATCTTTGAAGCTCGGAGAGAGGAAAGTTATCGATCTTTGGAACCCCGTCAGAGGATAGGGGACACACCTCTTTGGTTTCTTAATTGAGGAAGTGTACCTTTGTTAAGTAAGGTTTGTTAAACATGGAAGCTGATTGACTGATAAGTCAAGGAATGTCCCCATCGGTATGGGTTTCATTGTTAAGGAAGATTGTTGGTTTGTGCGACTGGCTGATAAAGCAGTCAAGGGATGTCCCGATGTATACATGTTTAGTTATCGATGGGATGGGGCACTGACAGAGGATAGGGGACACACATCTTTGGTTTCTTAATTGAGGAAGTGTGTCACTTGTTAAGGAAGGTTGTTGGTCAGAGTAGCTGATTAACAAATCAGTCAAGGAATGTCCCCATCGGAATGGGTTTCTTTGTTAAGTAAGATTGTTGGTAGGTGTGACTGGTTGATGGACTAGTCCCCCATGTCCCCGATAGTTTGAGGTGGTTTAGATTGACCCCGGGCGACATTATAGCCAGGTTCAGGGAGAGATGGCAGAACCTGAACCAAACTCAAAGAATTATCTCCATCCTGGTAACGGTTGGGGTCGTTGTTTCTTTGTTTTACCTGATCCAGTTTGCGATACGTCCCGCTTACGCCCCTTTGTTTACAGGGCTTGACCCAAAAGACGCGGGCACCATTGTGGAAAAACTGAAGACAATGAAGGTCCCCTACCAGCTCGCCGATCAGGGTAAAACCATCAAAGTGCCGGAGTCCCAGGTTTACGAGGCCAGGATTCAGCTGGCCAGCAGCGGTACGCTTGGCGGCGGGATGGGCTTCGAGCTTTTTGACCAGAGCAAGTTCGGGCAGACCGAGTTTGAGCAGCAGGTCGGCTACCAGAGGGCTCTCCAGGAAGAGATGAGGAGAACTCTGGTGCAAATTGAAGGAGTTGAACAGGCCAGGGTACACCTGGTGATACCTCAGAAAAGCGTTTTTGTTAATGCTGAGCAAGGCGTTCCTTCAGCTTCTGTGGCTTTAAAGCTCAAGACCGGCGCCCGCTTGAAAACCGAGCAGGTTCAGGGAATTTGCGACCTTTTTGTAGGCAGCCTGGAGGGACTGAAGCCGGAAAACGTCCACATTATTGACACCGAGGGGAATGTTTTAAGCGACAACCTTAGATCAAGCGACCCCAAAGCAGTGTTGACCAGGGCTACCCTGGACCAGCAAAAAGCTCAAAGAGAGTATGAAAAAGAGCTGGAGAAGAGAGTTTTGCAAATGCTGGCCAGGATTATGGGCCAGGACAAGGCTGTGGCGATGGTAACCGCAGACCTTGATTTTAACCAGCAGCAAACTACCAGCACCATAACGTCAAACCCGCAAAATATCAAGAGCAGTGAGCACACATCCAGGGAAACCAGCACCGGAAGCGGTGCGGGGGGCGCCCCGGGCACCGATTCCAATGTTACCACCAACCCTTATCTTACCGGCTCAGGCTCTTCCAGTTATTCCAAGGAAGAAAGCACCACAAACTACCAGGTAAGCACTGTCCAGGAAACTGTGGTAAACGCGCCCGGCAGTGTGCGGCGTCTCTCCGCTTCAGTGGTAATCAGCGAAGCGGACGGTCCTGTGGACACCCAGAAAGTTCGGGATGTGGTGGCGGCGGCCATAGGTTTCAACCAGAACAGGGGAGATCAAATCAACGTTTCCAGCATGGTATTCGATGACTCATACCAGAAAAAGGTCAGCGACGAGATGGCCCAGGCCGAGGCTTCGGCCAAGCAAAAGGACCGCCTATACACATATGCCCGGTTGGCCGGGATAGCGGTGGGGGCAATCCTGGTCCTGGTTATGCTGATTATGTGGCGGCGGCGCAGCGCTGAAAGATATGAGGAAGAGGAAGAGGAAGTGTTCTTGCCGGTAAAAGAACTGGAATCCATACCGGAACCGGAGAAAAAGGACGACAAACAAAAGCAGGTCAGAACGATGGCTCAGGAAAAGCCGGAAGATGTGGCCGAGCTTTTGAAAGTCTGGATGAAAGAAAAGGAATAGGATTTGGGAGGGGATGGCGTTGCAGCTTACCAAGCTTAACGGTGTCCAAAAAGCGGCCATTTTACTGATAGCATTGGGTTCGGACTTGTCTTCACGGGTGCTTAAGCAGGATTTTCAGCAAAGTGAGATTGAACAGCTCACCCACGAAATATCAAACATGATCAAAATTCCGGTGGAAGTCAGAAACGCGGTGCTTGATGAGTTTATGGAACTGCAGAAAGCGCGTGACTATTTAATGCACGGCGGGCTGAATTACGCCAAGGAATTGCTCGAGAAAGCCGTAGGCCACACGAAGGCTACCGAGATTTTAAACAAACTGACCATCGACATGAAGGCGATTCCGTTCAGCTCACTGCGCAAAACGGACCCCAAACAAATCTACAACTTTATTAGGGAAGAACATCCTCAAACCATTGCTTTGATCCTCGCCCACCTTACACCTGAACAGTCAGCAGTAATCCTGGGCATGCTGCCGCAGGAACTGCAGAGCGAAATTTCCAGGCGGATTGCTATAATAGACCGTTTTACACCTGATATCGTCCGCGATGTCGAGTTTTTGCTGGAGCGCAAACTTTCTTCCGTGGTCCAGCAGGACCAAACGGTGGTAGGTGGCGTGCAGTCCCTGGTGGATATCCTCAACAGGGTTGGCCGGAGCGCTGAGAAAGTCATTTTAGAGGGACTGGAAAGAGAGGACCCGGTATTGGCGGAAGAAGTGAAGAGGCGCATGTTTGTCTTCGAAGACCTTATTCAGCTGCCGGACAACTTTATCCAGCGGGTGCTTAAGGAGGTCAACTCCAAGGACCTGGTACTGGCTATGCGCGGCGCCAACGAAGAGGTAAACAGCAGGATTTATAAAAACATGTCCAAGCGCGCGGCTGAGATGATCAAGGAAGAGATGGAAGTCATGGGCCCGGTCCGCCTGAAAGAAGTGGAAAAGGCCCAGCAGAAAATTGTTACTATTATCCGCAAGCTTGATGAGAGTGGTGAAATTATTATTTCCCGAGGTGGCGAAGATGTCATCATCGTCTAAGATCATCAAAAGCGCCGAGGTACAGGCTGATTTCTGGCAGGTCCTGCCTTTAAAAGCTAAAGAAGAACTGACCAGGATCAAAAAAAGCGCTAAAAAAGATGTCAGCGCTACCCCGGATGCCGGCGACAACCTTCAAGCCTGGGCTCTGGCACAGGCTGAGGAGACAATCAGAAGGGCCAGCGTCACAGCTGATGAGATCATTCGACACTCTCAGCTTGACAGTGAGCAAATCAAAAGAAAAGCCCACCAGGACGGTTTTCAACAGGGCAGCCGGGAAGGGTATGACCGGGGTTACCATGAAGGGATGGCCAAGGCTGTCGAAGAGGCCGAGGCTATCCGGGCCCGGGCTAATGATGTGCTGGCCCAGGCGGAGGAACTGCGCCGGGCAAAATTAGCGGAACTGGAACAGGAGATTATCGACCTGGCTGTGGAGATCGCTGAGAAGCTTCTGACTATGCAGCTGAGCCTGGACCGGGAGGCTATTTTAAGCGTTGCCGCCGAATCCCTGAAACTGGTGGCGGACAGGCCGAGTGTGGTAATGTTTGTCAGCCCGGATGAGCTGGAGCTGGTCGAAAGTAAAAAAGATGAGTTAAAAAGCCTGCTGCCGGCCAGGGCGCAGCTTCAGGTGATCGCCGACGCCGCTATTGAGCCGGGCGGGTGCAGGATCGACACCGGGCAGGGCGGGGTTGACGCTACCATGGAGACTCGCCGCGAAGCCCTGCAAAAAGTGCTTTATGCCAAAGACCGGTCTTATTAAAAAAATTTTTCCAGCGGCTAAATAATGTTCTCTGAATTAACGAATTTATATATAGGTGAACGCAATGGAGAATGCTCCTGTCAATTTAGCCCAATGGCGGTCCCGGCTCAAGGGGGCCAGGTTAATCAAGGTTATCGGCCAGGTCACACGGGTAATTGGTCTTACTGTGGAAGTGCAGGGGATCAACGCCCCGATTGGTGAGGTCTGTGAAATCATGGTTCCTGGTGAATCCGAGCCGGTCAGGGCTGAGATCGTCGGCTTTCGCGACGGCAGTTCTCTCTTGATGCCCCTGGGTGAGCTGCGGGGCATTTACCAGGGCTGTGATGTTGTCCCTACGGGTAAACCATTCAACATCAAAGTGGGGCGGCAGCTGCTGGGAAGGGTTTTAAACGGGCTGGGCGAGCCGCTTGACGACTGCGGGTCGCTTAGTATTGATTGTGAGGAATACCCGGTAAACAACCGCCCGCCCAACCCACTTTTAAGAAGGCGGATTTCCAAGGTTATGTCGACCGGGGTGCGCTCCGTGGATGCAATGCTGACCTGCGGCCTGGGCCAGCGGATTGGTATTTTTGCCGGCAGCGGTGTTGGTAAAAGTACTCTTCTGGGGATGATCTCACGTTACAGCAGCGCTGATATAAATGTCATAGGCCTGATCGGAGAGCGGGGCCGTGAGGTGCTGGACTTTATTGAGAGCGACCTGGGGCCGGAGGGGCTAGCCCGCTCCGTTGTGGTTGTGGCGACTTCAGAACAACCGGCCCTGGTCCGTTTAAAGGGCGCGTTTGTGGCTTGCGCCATCGCTGAATATTTTCGCGATCAGGGTAAAGACGTGCTTTTAATGATGGACTCGGTGACCAGATTTGCCATGGCCCAGCGTGAGGTTGGGCTGGCTATCGGGGAACCGCCGGCGACTAAAGGATATACGCCTTCCGTGTTCGCGCTGCTGCCCCGGCTGCTGGAGCGGCCGGGTATGTCGCATAATGGTTCCATTACAGCTTTCTTTACCGT
Source organism: Pelotomaculum propionicicum (assembly GCF_004369225.1). Lineage (GTDB taxonomy): Bacteria > Bacillota > Desulfotomaculia > Desulfotomaculales > Pelotomaculaceae > Pelotomaculum_B > Pelotomaculum_B propionicicum. The sequence continues at coordinate 28,227 of NZ_QFFZ01000017.1, read as the reverse complement.
CCTGGTGGATGGTGATGATTTTAACGAGCCTATTTCCGATGCTGTGCGCGGCATCCTCGACGGTCATATTATTCTCTCCCGCGCTCTTGCCGCCGCCAACCATTTCCCGGCGGTCGATGTGTTGAGCAGCGTCAGCCGTCTGATGCCTGATATTACCACAGAAAAGCACCGTGCCCTGGCCGGTAAGTTTCGCGACATGCTGGCCGCGTATAAGCAGGCTGAAGACTTGATTAATATCGGAGCGTATGTTGCCGGCTCCAACCCGCGTGTTGACGAGGCTATCGCCTCCTACCAGCAGATGATAGGTTTCCTGCGCCAGAACTTGCATGAACATACAGATTATGATGAAACTCTGAAGCTTTTGACTGCGATTATCGACAAAAGGGTGAATAACTAATGGCCAGGTTTAAATTTCAACTCGAACCTGTTTTATTACAACGTTCGACAAAGGAAGAAGCGGCGGAACAGGCCCTGGCCCTGGCCTGCAACGAGTATAACAACCGCTGTGAAATTCTTAATTATACCAAGCGGCGCCTGGAAGAGGCACTCATCTTAGATGAAGAAAATATAGATGTCTTTGAAAACATGCACCTGGATTTGTACCGGGAATTCCTCAGCAAGAAAATTATATCCCAGGAGAAAGACGTGAATGACGCCGCCAATGCTCTGGAGCACAGCCGCCAGGCGGCGGTTCAGGCCAGGCAGGAACGCCAGGCTATAGAAAAACTGAAAGAAAAGCACCTGCGAATACATAAACGTGAGGAAGAAGCAAAAGAGCAGAAATTGGTGGACGAGTTAGCCCTGTACTCTCATTTTCGTTCAACGGAATAAAGCTGTAATAAAAGAATATGATTATTTCTTTTACTCAGTAACAACTTAAAATAGTCTTGAAAGCGGTATAATCATTTAAAAGAATCTATGAAAGGAGGTGAAAATGTGAAATTAACTTCTATTGGTGAGGCTGTACCAGTCCCTAAAGAGCAAGCGCTGGTAAGCCAGTCTGCCCCGGGAGATTTTGACCTGGCCATGGCTTCGGTTATGGCTCTGCTCAACACGCCCTTGCCTAATACCTCGCCTGTTAATAATGAAAGCGGCACAGAGTTGGCCGGAGATTGTTTTGAGCCGGTGTCCCTGCCGGTGTTTAACACTGAGGCAGCTGTTTCAGGAAAACAGTATGTCAGCTTGCAAGAACCGGGACAGGCTCAAACCCGGCCAGAGGTGGTGACAGACGGATCTATAGATAGTTCAGCACAAACTGAGACCGGAATTGTACAGCCCGACAGCAACGGTAGTCCGGAAGAAGCCGGGGAGAATCCACCTATGTTTACTGGTATTCTTCCGCTTGAAAAAGACTACCGGCCGGCTCAGCCGCTGGTGACCATTCCCGGCGCGAATGAGTTGACGCTAACCTATCTAAACCACTCCCTGTCACAGGCTGAGCTGCAGGTGACCATTCCCGGTGCGAATGAGTTGACGAACTTCGGGAGTGTCTCGGTACCGGCCCAGACGGCGGTATTGACTTCAGCCGAAGGAACGGTAACGAATTCCGATGCAGACGGGGCTAACAAGGTCGCTTTTACCAGATTGGAAAATCCGGTAACAGCACTGAGAGACCCCGCTATGTTTGAAGCGGCACTGACAGTTGAAGGTACGCCAGTTTTTGATACCGGCAGCTCGGCGGTAACCACGGCTGGGGAGGATACGGCGGGAGAAGCTCCGGACCAGGTGTTAAAGACAGTCCCAGCAGAAAGTCCACCAGCGGCAGGCCGGGTTGTGGCCGGTCGGGAGCCCGCAGCCACCTCAATGGTAGAAACCAGTACCAGCGGTGAGGTGGAAAAGTCGGCCGGGCAAGAGAACACGGTTTTTACCGGAAAAGCAAAGACGCCGGCTGCGTCCGTCAACCGGAACAGTGTTCTCTTATTTGACCAGGCGACTGGAGAAATAGTTTTGGCTCCCGGGGAAAAGGCATCTGGAGCAGCCAAGACAAAAGTGACATCTTTCGGGCAGGAAGTTTCCTTATTAGCCAGGACAGTAAATGAGGCAACCGGGGCTGACATTCCAATCCCCTTATTTGCTCAGCCGGACAGGGAACCGGGAGCCGCACCGGGCCAGGTTTATGATATGATCCAGGCGGCGCTGGAAACTACTGAAGCTGAAAACACCACTTTTACCAAGTTGGCGAAACCGGTTGTGGCAGAACTGGGATACCCCGCTCTATTTGAAGCGGCGGCGGCAGCTGAAGATGCGCCAGCGTTTGATGCCAGTATTCCGGCGGTAACCACGGTCAGGGCGGGAACGGCAGACGTGCCGGACCAGGTGTTAAAGACAGTCTCAGCAGACAGTCAGTCAGCAACCGGCCAGGTTGTGAATAGTCAGGAGCTTGCAGCAGCTCCCACGGGAGCAACCAGTAACAGCGGCGCGGCGGTAAAGTCAGCCGAAGAAGAGAAAGCGGTTTCTACCGGAAAAACGGAGACCTCCCCGGCAGGTACGGCAGTGGATACAGAGGCAGCTAAAACAGGCGGCAAGGGAGCCGGCGGCGTGGTTGAAAATACTGCACCCAATAACGCACCGCAATATAATCCTGTATCCCCAATGTCAAGTTCCTCAGATAATCTGAAAACTGTAAAACTGGCGGATATGCGCGATGCGCTGGTGCAAGAAATCGAACGTGCCTACCGACAGCAAAAATCCGATACGTGGACACAAGTTGATCTGAAACTGGAGCCTGAGCACCTTGGCAAGCTCACGATAAAGCTCTTTTTTAACGGAGGAGAGCTAAATGCCCACTTTTATGCCGGAAATGACTATGTGAAAGATGTTCTGGAAAGTTCCATCCAACAGTTGAGGCAGACCCTTGACCAGCAGGATTTGAAACTGAACCAGGCTTTCGTGTTCGTTGGTGATGACGGGCGCAGCGGCACAGGTCAATCAGAAAGCGGCGGCAGGCAGCCGGCGCATTACCCAAGATCTTACGGCGGACTAACATATGGTGAAATCGTTGCGGAGGCGGCAGCCTACGAACCGGGTGGGAATTCTTACAAGATAGTTAATTACTTAATATAATCAAGGTGGTGAGATCATGCAGGTTAATTCAGTAAGCAATAACAGCACTGAATCGAGCATCACAGCCAGAGAGACTACGAGTACTCTTGATAAGGAAGCCTTTCTTATGCTGCTTATCGAACAGCTCAAAAACCAGGATCCAATGAACCCGCAGGATTCTACCGAGTTCATTTCCCAAATGTCCCAGTTCAGCATCCTGGAGCAGCTTACCAATCTTAACGATACTATGAGCGAGTTGGTTAAGACCCAGAAGGTAGTGGAGGCCACTGGGCTGCTCGGGCAGCAGGTAAACGTTGCTACTGATGACGGCACCGTCAGCGGCGAAGTGGAGAAAGTGACTTTCAGCGAAAACGGAATTTTGGTTTATGTAGACGGCATTGGTTATGACCCTGAAAACGTGACTGAAATATCCGGCAGCGAATCCCCTGTACAAAACGAGCAGCTTACTCAATTGAACAATACAGTTTAGCAACATTTATTCGTCATTGGCGGAAGCGCTGAATCTTTTAGAACAACTGCTGCCCAAGGAATAGACTGATCTTATTACACTCCCATGAGAGATGGTGGGATATGGACCGCGACATAAGACCAATTAAACCGGCGGGGCCACTGCCGGGTGCTGCTCCCAAAGGGAAGCAGGCCAATTTAAAAGTAAATGATTTTGCCTTTGAAAAGGCGCTGGAATTAGAGTTTCAAAAAAGTAAGGGGCTAAAATTCTCAGCGCACGCGGAAAAAAGGCTTAAAGAACGAAATATAGTCCTCGCCAGCGAGGATCTGGCCAAGATTGATAAAGCGGTAAGGCAGGCCGAGGCCAAAGGATCAAGGGAATCACTGATAATTTACGGTGATTTGGCGCTGATTACCAGCGTACGCAATAAAACAGTGGTGACAGCCGTGGACGGCAAATCTTCAGAGGATCATGTCTTTACCAACATCGACAGCGCCGTAATTGTGAAATGAGAATTGAGACGTGAGACGTGTGAAATTGATTGAATGATGGTTTATAAGGTCTAAGGACCCGTAAGAAATACCTAATAATCCCACGACTCACGACCCACTACCCACTACTAATTTTGCAGCCGGCCCGAAAGGAGGCTGCGTGGCCGCTGAACGAAGGAGGCGGCCTAATTGAAAGGAGAATAAAAATGATCAGATCTCTTTACTCCGGTGTTTCGGGTATGAAAAACCACCAAATCCGTATGGATGTCATAGGCAATAACATAGCCAACGTAAACACGGTTGGTTTTAAGTCGGCCAGGTGCAATTTCCAGGATTTGCTCAACCAGTCCCTGCGCTCGCCCGTTGGAGGCGACGGTACAACCGGCGGTGTCAACCCGAGTCAGGTGGGTCTGGGCGTCACGGTTGCCGGGATTGCCAACAACATGGGGCAGGGCGCGCTACAGTCCACCGGACGTACTCTGGACCTGGCTATCGAGGGTAACGGTTACTTCATGATTAAAAAGGACAGCGGCGACGCTGATGATGAGGCTTTCTTTACTCGTGAAGGAAGTTTTTACCTGGATAATAACGGGGACCTGGTAAATTCCAATGGTTATTATTTATGTGATGATGCCGGTGCAATTATCCACGTCAGTGATCAGCCCGAAACAATCAGTTCCTTAACCATTTCTAATACCGGCGAGATTGTGGTAACAGACAGTGCTGGTACCAATACTTATCAGATAGGCCTGGGAACCTTCCCCAATGACACCGGCCTTACAAAAGCCGGGCAAAACCTTTACCAGGCCAGTGCCGCATCCGGTCCCGTAACGATGAATATAGCGGGTACCGCCGACACGGGTGTAGCGAATTCTACGATCAACTCCTGCTACCTGGAAATGTCCAATGTTGACCTCACAGACGAATTTGCCAATTTGATTACAACCCAGCGCGGTTATCAGGCAAACGCCAGGACCATAACCACTTCAGATCAGATGCTGCAGGAACTGCTGAATATCAAACAGTAAATTTTTGCTATAAAAAGTTGCTGAAAAAAGCGGGTGATACCTTGGCCAAGACAAAAATTTCAGAGAATAATGAAGAAAAAGCAGGAAAAAACGGAAAGCCAAAGAAGAAAAAAACTATTTTAATTGTTTTAGTGATACTGGTACTGCTGGCAGGTTCATCCGCCGGCGCCTATATGTTCTTCCTCAGACCGGCCGCTCAGGCAGGCGAGGTTAAGAAAACCAAAGTAGAGGAAAAAGAAAGCCTTGATATGGGCGAGGTGATTGTGAACCTTAACGGGAGCAGTTCTCATTATCTCAGGGCTAAGGTAACTATTGATTATCCAAAAAACAAGAAGCTGGCGGAAGAGTTGAAGAAGAAGAAGCACATAGTATCAGATGTAATTATTGCAACCCTGCGTTCTAAGACACTCGCGGAAGTAAGCAACGCCAGTGCCCTCCAGGGGCTGAAAAGCAGCCTTATCGAGGAGATCAATAACAAGCTTGATGCGGGCGAGATAACAGGCGTCTATTTTACCGATTTTCTCGTCCAGTAGAATAAGAGGTTTAGTCGTTAGTATTTTTAATGGGGAAGGAATTCGCAAAGCGAATTCCATCAAGCAATCCTACTACCGGCTACCGAATTGACAACCCACTACTGAAATTGGGGGAACGGACTGTGTTGACTGAAGAGGAAATCAGAAACTTTCTGGCTGGCGCGAACACCGGTGACGCCGGCATTAAAAAAGTAAAGTTCCCCTCCCTTGAGGCTGTAAGAGGCATAGATAGGGTTAAAACCAGTCTGTCCCACCTTGAGGATGTCCAGATAGAAATCAGCGTGGAACTCGGCCAGGCGTGGCTAAAGGTAAGAGAGTTGCTGGGCCTGGCCGCTGGTTCCGTGATCAAACTGGACAAAGCTGTGGGCGATGAAGTGATGATTATTATGAACCAGCAGCGTTTCGCCAAGGGCGAAGTAGTGGTCATCAATGAATCTTTTGGTGTAAGGATTGTTTCTATCAACCATGCTTATCATGCGAAGCTGTCCGAGGGACTGGCATGAGCAGTGACCTTGTCTGGGCGATAGTGCGTATGCTGGTGGCCCTGCCCCTTGTCCTGGGCCTGGCCTACCTGGTTTTAAAGTATGGTGTAGCCCGCCGTTACGTCATGACTGCCGGAAACCGCAGGATGAGACTGGTGGAACAGCTTCCCCTGGGGCCAAAGACCACGCTCAGCCTTGTAACTCTGGGAGATGCGTATTTTCTCCTGGCTCACCAGGACGGTTCAATTACCTTGATTAAGGAACTTGGGGAGCTGCCTGAGCTTGAGGATATAAAAATTGCCAGTGCTGTGGAACTGACGCCGCATACCATTGAGGAATACAGCCAGCTGCGGGAAGCCGGAAATGAGGGTGAAGTCAAAAATATACCCGGGATTCTGTTTGAAAAATTCAGGGTTGGTATTAACCTGATTACAAGGCAGTCTGCGCAAGCCGGGGGAAGTGTTATGAACAGGGTGTCCAAAAGGATTGGTGACAGCGAAAAGGGTGAAAAAAAGGTTGAAGTTTAAATTCCCGGTAATCCTGCTGTTGGCAGTATCACTAATATTTTTACTGACCCGGGAAACTGCCGCGGCGCCTCTGCCCGCGGTAGATTTAAACATAACCCCTTCCGACGGTCCCGAGCAGGTGGTGGACACTGTTAAGCTGCTGTTGCTGTTAACAGTTTTGTCCATGGCGCCGGCCATCCTGATTATGATGACTTCCTTCACCAGGATTATCATTGTCTTGTCACTGCTGCGCACGGCGCTTGGTGTTCAGGGGTCGCCGGCCAACCAGATCCTGATAGGACTGACTCTCTTCCTGACCGTCTTTATTATGGCTCCAACATACAAGCAGATCAACGAGCAAGCAGTCCAACCATTTTTGAGGAGTGAGATTAACCAGCAGCAGGCCCAGGAGTTGGGGGCAAAACCACTGCGCGATTTTATGCTGAGGCAGACCAGAGAGAAAGACCTGGCTTTATTCATCAACCTGGCCAAAATAGAAAGACCTGCTGCGCCGGAAGATGTCCCTATGCACGTGGTTATTCCTTCTTTTATTATCAGTGAGTTGAAAACAGCATTTGAAATTGGTTTTTTGCTTTTTATTCCTTTTCTGGTTATCGACATGGTGGTGGCCAGCATTCTTATGTCTATGGGTATGTTTATGCTGCCGCCGGTGATGATAGCTTTGCCTTTTAAACTGCTGCTTTTTGTGATGGTAGACGGGTGGTATCTGGTGGTTAAATCGCTTGTTGAAAGTTTCAGGTAAGGGGGCGGAGTGTTGACCCAGACCTTTGTGATTAACCTGGCGCGGGACGCTCTTTTCATGGTCCTGCTCCTGGCCGGTCCGGCTATGCTGGCAGCCCTGCTGATCGGGCTGATTATCAGTATACTTCAGGCCACTACGCAGATTCAGGACCAAATGCTGAATCTGGTGCCTAAAATAGTGGGCGTTTTTGTGGTTATACTGGTCCTGGGCTCCTGGCTGCTGAACAGCGCGGTAACATATACCACCAACCTGTATTCACAGATACCAAACGTAATTCGTTGAATAGATAACGCTTATCAGATGTGATGACGGGGGGCTTGACTTGCCCGATTTCAGCCAGGTTTCTGTGTTTTTCTTGGTTTTTCTCAGGGCGCTGGCCTTTATGATGGCCGGCCCGCTTTTGGCGTTCGGTGGGGTTCCGCCTTTACTTAAAATAGGTTTTTCCCTGGCCCTGGCTATAGTGGTCTATCCGGTGCTGCCAGCTGACACTGCGGCGTCACTGCCGGAAGGACTTTGGGGTTACGGCCTGGCGGTGATCAGTGAGACAGGCCTGGGGCTCTTGCTCGGCCTTGCGGTTACAATGGTTCTTAACAGTATCAGGATGGCCGGGCAGATGATTGACTTTCAAATAGGGTACTCCATGGCCTCAATTGTCGATCCGGCCAGCGGGACACAGAACACACTTGTGGCACAGTATCTTTACCTTCTGGCTCTGATTTTCTGGCTGTTGATTGACGGGCACTACACCTTGATCATGGCTTTGTCCAAAAGCTACCAGATTGTGCCCTTAAATGCGGCTTCATTTGATAACAGCGTCTCTTTAGTACTGTTAAAAATCTTCGCAGGCGCATTTACCATCGCCCTTCAGGTCAGCGCGCCGATACTGGCTGTGCTTTTAATAGCCGACCTGACGCTTGGCTTCTTAGCCCGGACGGCACCTCAAATTAATGTGTTTCTGACAGGTTTCCCGATTAAGATAGCGGTTGGCCTGCTGACTTTAAGTTTGTTGATTCCGCTGCTGGGTACTGTTCTCCGTTCAATTTTTAATATTATTGAGCGGGATCTTTATACATTAATGAGGGTGCAGTTGTAAAATGGCCGGACCCGGACAGGAAAAAACCGAACAGGCGACACCACGGCGGATACAGGAGGCGCGGCGCAAGGGACAGGTGGCCAAGAGCGCCGACCTGACCGGGGCGCTGATGCTGTTTGCCATGATCGCGCTGCTCAGTGTTACCAAAGATCAGTTTTTTTTGGATCTGCAGCGCTACCTGACAGGCTATTTCAGTGAAATCGCTCATGAGCAGGTTCTGGGGAGCAGTCCCGTGCCAATATTACAAAGCGCGGCACTGTTTACACTAAAGCTGTTGGCGCCGTTTTTCGTAGTGGCGTTGCTGGTGGTCCTGGCTTCCAACTTTGTACAGGTCGGGTTTCTGTTTTCCACGGAGGCTTTAAAGCCAAGAATGGAACTGCTTAACCCGATGTCCGGCCTGCAGAGAATGTTTTCCAGGCGGAGCCTGGTAGAGCTTGTTAAATCAGTATTAAAATTCACCATCATAGGCTGGATTACTTATTACCTGATCAAAGCCAACATAGGAGACCTGCTGCTGGTTTTCAACTTGACCCCGGAAGGAATCTACGGGAGTGTTTTGGGCTTTATTATCAAGGTGGCCTGGTGGGGCGCGCTCGCTTACCTGGTCCTGGCGTTTCTGGATTATATGTACCAGCGCTATGATTATAATAAAAGCATGATGATGAGCAAACAGGAAGTAAAGGAAGAATACAGGCAGACCGAGGGTGACCCGTTGGTTAAAGCCAAGCAGCGTGAAATGCGCAGGAGTATCAGTTTAAACCAGATTATCACTGAAGTGCCGCAGGCCACGGTAGTTATCACCAACCCCACCCGCCTGGCCGTTGCTCTAAAATACCGGCAGGGAGAAATGTCCGCTCCGGTGGTCGTTGCCAAAGGAGCAGGCTGGCTGGCCGCCCAGATCAGGGAAATTGCCGGAAAAAATAATGTGCCGGTGGTGGAAGACAAAGAAGTAGCCCGTTTCCTCTATCAATCAGTTGAACCCGGTCAGGAAATCCCGCTGGAAATTTACCGGGCGGTAGCACAAATCCTGGCCATGGTATACCGGCTCAAGGACAGAGAGAATTACAGGGCAGTATAACGGAGGTTTCAATGGCTGCGCCAACTATTTCACTGGGAACGGCAAAGTCATATCTGAAAAAGAGCAGCGATATGATTGTCGCGGGGCTGATTATCTGCATTGTCCTGCTGATTATCATACCGCTTTCTCCCGGTGTTCTTGATATTTTACTCACTCTCAGCATGACGCTGGGCCTGGTGATCCTGCTGATAACCATGTTCACTGTTGAGCCGCTTCAATTTTCCGTTTTTCCGGCGCTTTTGCTGGTCACCACGCTTTTTCGCCTGGCGCTGAACATTTCTTCCACCCGGCTGATCCTCAGCAACGCCGCGGCTGGCAATGTAATCGCCGCTTTCGGGGAATTTGTGGTGGGCGGGGACTATGTGGTAGGTATGGTAGTCTTCGTAATTATTACCGTAATCCAATTCGTGGTTATTACCAACGGCGCGGGCAGGGTGGCGGAGGTCGCGGCCAGGTTTACCCTGGACGCTATGCCGGGCAAGCAAATGAGTATTGACGCGGAATTCAACGCCGGTTTAATTAATGAGGCTGAAGCCCGTGGCAGGAGAAAACGCCTGCAAAGAGAGGCTGACTTTTTTGGCGCTATGGACGGCGCCAGCAAATTTGTCAGGGGTGACGCCATAGCCGGCATTATCATCATTATGATCAATATTGTAGGTGGTTTCATTATTGGTGTTGTCCAAAAAAACATGGGGCTGTTGGAGTCGGTGCAGACTTATACGATCCTTACCATAGGAGACGGCCTGGTTGCCCAGATACCGGCGCTCCTGATTTCCACCGCGACAGGCATCCTGGTTACCAGGGCAACCTCTGACACCAGCTTTGGCAAGGATATTTCCACCCAGTTTTCAAACTTTCCCAAGGTGCTGATGTTGGCTGCCGGCATCCTTTTCATACTTGGTTTGGTCCCGGCCATGCCCAACTTTTTGTTTTTGACCCTGGCCGGCGCAACCGGGTACATTTCATATACCATGGTCCAGGATGAGAAAAAAAAGAAGGCTCTGGAGCAGGAAAGGGCGGCGGCAAGGCAGGCTCAGGAGCAAAAAAGGGAACCGGAAAATGTTTTTGCTTATTTTCAGGTGGATACGCTTGAAATTGAAATTGGCTACAACCTGATTTCACTTACCGACGAGGGCCAGGGCGGTGACCTGCTGCAGCGCCTGGCTGCTGTCAGGCGCCAGTGTGCCAGTGAAATGGGCATTTACGTGCGGCCGATTCGTATCCGCGATAACCTGCAGCTGGCGCCAAACGCCTATTCTTTTAAGCTGCGCGGCGCGGAAATTGCCTCAGGCGAGCTGATGCCGGGCCAATACCTGGCGATGGACCCGCTGGGGCAGGATTTGGAGATAAAAGGAATACCGACCACTGAACCGACTTTCGGGCTGCCGGCCTGGTGGGTAGCCGCCGGGGACAGGGATCAGGTTGAGTTCGCCGGCTGTACCGTGGTCGATTGTTCAACGGTGCTGGTAACTCACCTGACGGAAATTATCAAACGGCATGCTCACGAGCTGTTAGGCCGGCAGGAGGTCAAAGAGCTGCTGGATGTTGTTAAGGAAAAAACACCGGTGGTGGTGGAAGAGCTGGTGCCCGATCTTTTAACCCTAGGTGAGGTGCAAAAGATTTTGCAGAACCTGCTTAAAGAAAGGGTGCCGATCAAGGACCTGGCCACTATCCTGGAAGCGCTGTCTGACGGGGCCAGGAACAGTAAGGATGCCGACTACCTGACGGAATATACCAGGCAGTCCCTGTCCAGAATTATCTGCCGCCAGTATACCGGTTTATCTAATAAAATTTCAGTTATTACCCTGCATCCCAAATTGGAGCAGATGATTACCGATTCTATCGGGCAGACCCAGCTGGGCACTTATCCCGTCCTGGAGCCGCAGGCAGCCAGGCAAATCCTGAACAGGCTGAAGGATTCGGTTGAAAAGCTGACACTGCAGGGACTTCCTCCTGTGGTCCTCTGTTCCTCGCGGAACAGGCTTCCTTTTAAAAGATTAACTGAAAGATTTTTACCCAACCTTACGGTCCTTTCTCTGAATGAGATAGCGCCAAATGTCGAGGTTGAGGCAATCGGGACGGTGATGCTTGATTGAAGATTAAACGTTATCTAGTCAGGGAGATGCAGGAAGCAATCCGGTTGATTAAACAGGATCTTGGATCTGAAGCGGTTATTGTAAGCAGTTATAAAGTCCCGGGCAAGGGCCTGATCGGGCTGTTTTCACCACGCCTGCTGGAGGTAACGGCAGTGCTGGATGAAAACCCGGAAATACAGTTGAGTGTAGGCTGCCCGCCGGCCCAGATGGCTGTTACCGGCGATGTGCCTTCTCCTGAAAGGGAGCTTAATGCCGCCGCCAGGCCTCACGCTTCTTACCAGTCAGGCGGCGGGGAGGCGCGAGCCCGGCGGAAAAGCCGTTATTTTGAGGATAACGATAATGAGGGCGAAATTGACAGGTCTGAACTTATAGCACAGGAACTGAAAAAAGAGCTGGTGGAGGACGCCCTGGCCAACAGGATCACCGCCGGGAGTCAGGACCGGCCTGAACCCTCCCGCGGTTCCCTTTTTGAAACGATGGTCAATACACAGATCAAGGCGGGACAAAACGGCGACCCGGGACCTGGCTGGCGGAAAACGCTGCTGAACATGGAAATACATGAGGCCATTGTTGACCGCCTGCTGCATGATCTGGGCGGTGAGCAAAAACTGGCGGCAGACAGCCGTGCACAGTATTACTTTTCCCTGCAAAAACAGGTGGCTGACCTGATGGAAACGGCCTACCGTTCTGATAACTCTGCCAGGGTGTTGGCATTTGTAGGCCCGCCGGGGGTTGGCAAAACCACCACGCTGGTCAAGCTGGCAACGAAATTTAGTGTTTATGAGAACAAAAGGATTGCTATAGTTGCAGTCTGCAATTACCGTATGGGTATTGTGGAACAACTCAAAGCACATGGCGAGTTCCTTAAAATACCGGTTGAGGTGGCGATGACCCCGGCTGAACTTGTTAAGGCGCTGGAAAAACATGCCGATAAAGATCTCATACTAGTAGACACATCCGGCCGTTCAGCCCGGAACCCCGGTGAGGTGCTTGAGCTGAAAGGTTTTTTGGAGGCGCCGGGCGAACCCCTAGACATTTATTTGGTTTTAAGCGTCACGGCGAAAAACAGGGACCTGGCCAAAACGGCTTATGAATTTAAAAGGGTGGGTTATTCCAAATTTATCTTTACCCAAATCGATGAGACTGAAACACATGGCTCAATTTTAAACCTGGTCTGTGATTTGGGAGCGCCGGTGGCTTATATTTCGCACGGCCAGAGAATACCTGACGATATCAGTGAAGCTAACCCGAAAAAAATCGCAAAATTACTTTTCAAGGGGGTCGACCCCGATGAGATTGTGGCTACCTAGAACAGGCCAGGCAATCTACCAGGGAAATGTAATTAAAAGTGAAAACACCATGAATTACTGGGGTCCCAGGGCTATAGCCGTATCCAGCGGCAAGGGCGGTGTGGGCAAAACCTCTCTTTCTGTAAACCTGGCTCTGTGCTTTGCGCAAATGGGCAAAAAGGTCACTATTTTTGATGCTGACCTGGGTCTGGCCAACGCTGAAGTCCTGCTCGGGATAATTCCCCCGTATAGCCTGTATGAAGTGCTCTATGGCGGTATGACCCTGGAGGAGGTAGTTATTGAAGGGCCCATGGGGATCAGGGTGATTTCCGGCGGGTCCGGTTTCCTGGAAATGGCTAACCTTGACCGTTCCAGGCGGCAGCAGCTTTTGCGCATGTTCAACCAGTTCATCGGCAAGGATGAAATTGTGCTTATTGACACAGGCGCCGGTATTAACAAAAACGTACTCGGCTTTGTGGCCGCGGCCGAAGATGTAATCATCGTGGTTACGCCGGAGCCTACTTCGTTAACCGATGCCTACGCTTTAATCAAGATCCTGGCCAATTTTAAGCTGCACTCGGAAGTTAATATCGTGGTCAACCGTGTGGCGGACAGGCGGGAAGCCACACGCACCATGGGCAGGATATCGAACGCAACCGGAAGGTTTCTTGAAATAAAACTAAATTTCCTGGGTTGGATACCCGAGGACAAACATGTAACCCAGGCGGTGAAAAACCAGCAGCCATATTTTTTAACCAACCCCAACTCACCGGCCTCCCGGAGTGTGGCCGGGATCGCGGCGTCCCTGATGGAAGGCTGCCTGATAGCTCCTAACGAAGGATTCTGGAATAAGTTGATGGGTTTGTTCAGCTAGGGGGACTGGCATTGGCTGAAGTAAAGGATTTAATTCAGATCAACCAGAAAATCCTGGTGAACCTTAAAAACGACAAGGGAAACTTATATGTTTCCAATATCCAGGATATCAAAGACAGGGAGTTAACTATTGCGATCCCGACCAGAGGTACAAATCCGTTAAGCTTAAACGCAGGTGACTTAATTGAAGTATCATTTATCTCAGACTCGACCAGGTATGAGTTTAAAACCAAGGTAATTGGCTGGCGTTATGATAATATTCCCATGTACGCGCTGGCCCTGCCTGAAACCTGCAGGCGGATACAGCTGAGGAAGTTTGTCAGGATACCCACTATCCTTGAAGTTATGTACGCTGAAGTCCCTGAGGAAGGGAATCAATATGAGTTTATCAAAAGTACCAGTCTCGACTTGAGCGGCGGCGGCATCCGGCTGTTGCTAAAAAAGGATCTTCCGGTAGGCGCCAAACTTCTGCTAAAGATTGACCTTCCAATAAAAAACAGACTGGAATGTCTGGAAATAATGGGCAGGGTGGTGAGATCCCTGCCGGATGAACACCTGGAGTTATTTCAGGCTGCTGTACAATTCATAGAGATCAGCCGCAGACAGCAGGACCTGATTGTCCGTTATATTTTTTGCAAAATGTCCGAACAAAGGCGTCTCAGCTAGATTGTTACATAAAGCGGTTTCCTTGAAGGCGGGGTGAAAAGCTATGGCAGTTGAAGAAGAGATTTGGCGGGAATACCGTAACACAAAAGATGCCAATCTTAAAAATGAAATCGTATTGGCCCATCTGTCCCTGGTAAAATACCTGGCGGGACGTTTGGCGGTAAAACTGCCGGCTTTTGTCGGGCAGGAGGATCTTGAAAGTTATGGTGTTTTCGGTCTTCTGGAAGCTGTGGAAAAATACAACCCTGATTTAGGGGTAACTTTTAAAGCGTACGCTTATAGCAGGATCCGCGGCGCCATGATTGACGAAATAAGAAAATTAAACTGGATCCCCCGTACATTATGGCAGAAGATCCAGTTCTTAAATACCACCAGGGAAAGACTGCAAAAGGAACTAGGGGAACAGGTCCCAAACGCGACACTGGCTGAAGCAATGGGGATTACCGTAGCGGAGTTGTACAAGCTGGAGGGGCAGATTAACCTTCTCTCATTGTCCTCTCTTGATGAAACAGTATCCGTGGCAGATGGTGAAAGAGTGAGGTGGGGGGATATGATACATGATCCTGAAAGTCCCGATCCATTGGACATGATTGAAAAGGAAGAAAGCAGAAGGCTGTTGGTGCAGGCTATTGAAGAACTTCCGGACAAGGACAGGACTGTTCTGGCTCTCTATTACCAGGAGGAACTGACTTTAAAAGAGATTGGGAAGGTGCTGGACGTTTCCGAGTCCAGAGTATGCCAACTGCACACCAGGGCTTTAAACAGGTTGAGGAGCAAACTGGAGCAGGCTGCTTATTAAATCAAGCAATTTAATTTCAATTGAACATGAATTGTTCGTGCTATAACTTATTGAAACTGTGAGATTTCATTTGAGGAGGATAAATAAAATGCTCAGAGGTTTGTACAGTGCCGCCACTGGCATGGATGTACATCAGGTAAAAGTTGAAAGCATTTCTAACAATCTTATGAACGCCTCCACACCAGGCTATAAAAAAGAAGAAGTCATAGTACAAAGCTTTCCGGAGCAGCTTTTAATTCAACAGGGCGGCCGGCGGAACAAAGGTGGAGCTGCCTCGTCAAACCTGTCACAACAGATTGGAACAATGGGATCAGGAGTGCTGCTGTCGGGTGTTGTAATTGACCATTCACAGGGAGAGGTTCAGGAAACTGGCAATGATACCGATATAATGATTAATGGCCCTGGCTTTTTTACTGTGCAGTCAGTTCAGCCCGGTGAGCCGGAGAGAATTTTTTACACCAGGAACGGTTCCTTTAGAGTCGATCAGGAAGGATATCTCACCGATGCCGTAGGCAACCGGATACTTGGCGAAGTCGGGCAGATCAATGTCGGAAGCGCTAAATTCAAAGTTTCCAGTGACGGCAAAATGGAGGTGGACGGGACAGTAGTGGATACACTGCGTTTGATTGAATTTGATGACCCCGGCAGCCTCACTAAAGAAGGAGAAGGACTGTTTACAGCCCCGCCGGGAGGCGGCCGGCAGGCTGCGTCAACCACTGTCTCCCAGGGTTTTTTAGAAATGTCCAATGTCAACGTCACCGACGAAATGATCAACCTGGTATCCGCAATGCGAACCTATGAAGCCAATCAAAGGGTGATTCAGACTTTTGATGAAATCCTCTCCAAGTCAGCTAACCAGGTGGGGACGATTAAGTAAACAACAAGGACAGGATTAACAGGATTAAAACATGATTCACAGAATTTTATAAAATTAAATTAATATTTGAACTTATTAAAATTACTTATATCATTGCGAATTAATAATTACTTTTTGTGAAAAGCAAATTTGAACTCTGATAAATGATTTAGTCTTTTGATTTAAAAAATTATTTTAAATCATGTTAATCCGAATTAATCCTGTTAATCCTGTCAATTTGTTTATGCTACCAAAGAGAGGTGATTGAGATGCTTAGGGCTCTTAATTCAGCGGCCAGCGCTATGAACGTTCAGATGCAAAAAATGGATATTATCGCCTGTAACGTGGCCAACGTAAACACAACCGCCTATAAAAAAGACACCGCTATTTTTGCTGAGGCTGCCAGCCAGGAAATGAACAACTACGGCATCCCGATCTCGAACAATGTTCAGCAGCAGACTGTGGGCGGCGGCGCCATGATCACCGCGGTGGTGAAAAATTATACCCCGGGTGATGTTATTAAAACTGACCGGCCACTTGATTTGGCAGTTAACGGCGAAGGTTTCTTCAAGGTTGTGCTGCCGGGAGGCGAAGAGCGGTACACACGTGACGGCTACTTTACGCTGAACCAGGACGGAAGCCTGGTCACACCTACGGGTTATACGCTGGAAGGGGTGCAGTTGCCGGCTAATCCCGGCAAGATAGTAATAACTCAGAGCGGAACAGTATTCACAGGCGAAGAGGGAAGCACCACCGAAGCCGGGCAAATTCAGCTTTACAAATTTTCCAGCATGACCGGCCTTAAACCGGAAGGAAATAACCTCTACTCACTGGTTTCGGGTGAAGCGCAGGCAGGTGTGCCCGGAGAAGATGGTTATGGTACGGTAAACCAGGGCTGTCTGGAAACTTCCAACGTTGACCTGCTGGAAGAAACGGTCAATTTAATTGAAGCGCAGCGCGCTTATGGTTTTAGCTCCCGTGTTATTAAAACCGCTGATGAGATGTGGGGATTAGCGAACAATATGCGGAAGTAAGGTGATTTGAATGCAGGATTCACCGGGACGGGCGGCAGCCTCAAGCCAGACGTCACCCGTTACCGAAATCCATGTTGGTATTGCCGAGATGAAGGTTTCAGTTCAGCCGGACCGGTTAGTTACCATGGGACTCGGTTCATGTGTAGGAGTTGCCCTTTACGATCCGGTAAACAGGATCGGTGGGCTTTTACATATAATGCTCCCTGACAGCACTATGTTTGACAATGTAACTAAACCCGCGAAATTTGCCGATTTGGGCATTCCCCTGCTGGTAACGGAAATAAGGCGCAGGGGGGGTAAAGTCAACTACCTTCAGGCTAAAATGGCCGGAGGGGCACAGATGTTTTCAGGCGCTAACGAAAAGTTTATGCTCAACATAGGTGAGCGCAATATTTCTAACGCCCGCGTCGCTTTAAAACGCCTGGGCATTAAGGTGCTGGCGGAAGAAGTAGGCGGCAACCGGGGCAGGACCATGATCCTGGATACTGTTAACGGACAGGTGCTGATCCGTACGGTTGGCGTCCCGCTAAAGGTGATTTAATGGAATTTGCGGTTTTTATGGAAAGAGTTCGCGGCAGCTTCGAGCTCGATTTAGGTTCATATAAGGAGAACCAGTTAAGGCGAAGGCTTGATAACCTGATGGCAAAACGCAGGGTCAACCTGGGTGATTATGCCGGTTTTTTCAGGCTTTTAGCCGCTGACCGCAGCGCTTATAAAGAATTTCTTGACACCCTGACTATAAACATCTCCGAGTTTTTCAGGGACAAACACTTTTTTGATTATCTTGAGAAATATGTTTTGCCAGCCCTGTCAGCCGGCGGCAAAAGCCTGAAAATATGGAGCGCGGCCTGCGCCAATGGGGCGGAGCCATACTCATTCGCTATTATTCTTGATGAAATTACACCCGGGGCAAGCCATTATATTGAAGGCAGCGATATTGACCAAAACGCCCTTAATGCAGCGCGGGAAGGTTGTTTTTCCCCGGACCAGATCAGAAATGTCAGCGGTTTGCGCTTGCTCAAGTATTTTAAACGGGATGGCGACAATCACTATTTAATAGACAGTATCAAAAATAAAGTTTTTTTCCGCCGGCATGACCTGTTGCTGTCTCCCTACGATCAGGGATTTGACCTGATTGCCTGCCGCAACGTGGCAATCTACTTCAACAGGGTTGCGCAGGAAAAGTTATACATGAATTTTTACAGAGCGTTAAACTCAGGCGGAGTACTGTTTATCGGCGCCAGTGAAATGATTTTTAATTGCCGGGCATATGGTTTCGAGAAACTTGCCCCTTGTTTTTACCGCAAGAAATAAAAAAATTCCGGGAAGGGATGGGGAAATGGCTGAAAGCGGGTTTATGTCAGATATGCATATGGACGCTCTCAGGGAGATCTGTAACATCGGGCTTGGCAATGCGGCAACCGCTCTGGCCGAATTGCTCCAGAAAAAGATTGATATTGCTGTGCCCCAAGCCTGTTTTTTTGATTTTGATGAGGTTTTCTCGCTGGTGGGCGGGCTTGAGGAAGTGGTGTCCTGTGTAGATTTAAGCCTGGAAGGCGATGTCCCGGGTACAGTTATGTTTATGTTCACGGAGCAAAGCACTTATGATCTGGTAGATATGCTGATGGGGAACGAACTCGGCACCACCAAAGAACTTGACGAACTCGGCCAATCTGCCGTTTCTGAGATCGGAAACGTTTTGACCGGCTCTTTCATCAATGCTATTGGCGGTATGACCGGTTTGAATATGAACACAACAGTGCCGATGTTTGCTTTTGATATGCTGGGGGCGCTCCTTAGCACTTCACTGGTGGCTAGCGGATACTGGGATGACCAAATCTTGGTAATTGAAACACTGTTTTATCAAAATAACGACCGCATTAAAGGGCACTTTTTCCTGTTGCCTGAGACTGGTTCACTGAGCAGCCTTTTTGCTGCCCTGGGCATGGCTTAGGAACAAAGGAGAATACGGGAGGTAGATTGAGCTTGGCTAAAAGTATTCTAATCGTGGATGACGCAGCTTTCATGAGGATGATGATCAAAAACATCGTGTCCAAAAATGGCTACGATGTTGTCGGGGAAGCTGAGAACGGTCAGGTTGCGGTGGAACTGTACAAGAAACTGAAACCGGACCTGGTCACCATGGATATCACTATGCCGGAAATGAACGGCATAGAAGGGGTGAAGGCCATCAGGGGTTTTGATCCCAATGCCAACATAATTATGTGCAGCGCAATGGGCCAGCAGGCCATGGTAATGGAAGCTATTCAAGCCGGTGCTAAAGACTTTATTGTCAAACCTTTTCAACAGGACCGCATCCTGCAGGCCATTGGCAGAGTTCTGGCCAGGGCTGAACAGTAATGGGACGTGGGTATTGAGACGTGGGACGTGAGAAGATGTAGGTGCGAATTCATTCGCACAAAGTATTAGTATACCTGCGTCGCTATCGATGAAAAGAATGTCCAAACTGCAGTGTTCTGATCAATCCCACCTGCAGGTTTATTTGCTTTTCAGATAAACAAGCAAGTTGCACGCAAAAAGCTATTGTAATATGATAATTTTATGGTCCTAGGACCCGAAAAGAATGCAGTATATACCGACAACCTACTACTGACTACCGACTACCGAACTGTGGGGTTTACTGATGGATATTCTATCACAAAATGAGATTGACGCGTTGCTGGATGCCCTGTCAACCGGTGATGTCAAGATTAGTGAACTGCAGGAAAATGTTAAACAAATAGATTACAAGCGTTATGATTTCCGTCGCCCCAACAAGTTTTCCAAAGAGCAGCTGCGGACTTTGCAGGTTTTACATAGTAGTTTCGCCCGCCTTCTTTCCAACTTTTTAACCGGTTATTTGAGAAACAATATTCAGATTGAGGTTGTTTCAGTCGACCAGTTGACCTATGAGGATTTTATCCGTTCTATTCCTAGTCCGACCGTTCTGATGATTTTCTCTATGAGTCCCCTGAAAGGAACAGGTATTATCCAGTTTGATCCTATGTTTCTCTTTCCGATGATCGACCTCTTTTTCGGGGGCAACGGTGAAAGTCCGAAAACCATTCGCGATTTGACTGACATAGAATTGTCCGTAGTTCAAAAATTGTCTGTAAAGATTCTGGATAACCTTGCCATAGCCTGGAAAGATATAGTCCAGGTGGAGCCTTCCGTTGATTCCATCGAGACAAACCCGCATTTGCATCAGATGTTCTCTTTTAATGAAATAGTGGCCCTGGTGTCATTCTCCACGCAGGTAGGTGAATCTGCCAAAGGGTTTATCAACCTCTGCCTTCCTTTTCCCCTGCTTGACCCAATGGTATCCCAGATGAGTATTCAAAGACGTTTCAAACCGCACCCGTCAGATATTGATGACGTGGAAAAAAAGAAAATGGAGCACTGGCTGGGACTGCCCACAGTTGAACTCACAGTCCTTTCCGGACAAACCTGGGTGACCGTCAATGATTTCCTGCAGCTGCAGGAGGGCGATGTTTTACTGCTGGACAGAAGAGTGGACCAGGATATGGATCTGTATATTGGTGAGCAGTTAAAATTTAAAGTGCAGGCAGGAACTTTAAATAAACAGCTTGCCGTACAAATTACCGCGTTGGTGGAGGGTGAAAAGGATGTCTAATAGGCTTCTAAAACAAGAAGAGATAGACGCTCTGCTTAATGCTCAAGATGCTGAGCCGTCTCAGCCAGAGTCTGCTGACGCGGATTTTGTGGAAATACCGCTGCAGGAAGTCTTAGCTCAAGAAGGTATTTCCGGAGAACCTGAGCCGGCAAGCGCGGCTGTGGAAACAAGTGCAATAGAATCCGGAGCAAAAGAACCTGAAGCAGGTTTAACAGATGAACAGAAAGACGCCCTGGGAGAAGTCGGGAACATCTGCATGGGTTCGGCTTCAACCACACTTTCCATGCTGCTTAACCAAAAGGTGAATATCACCAGTCCCAGGGTAACCATCACCAGCCTGAAAGAGCTTTTTGACAGTTTCGCCATCCCTCATATAACCATATTTGTACGCTTTATTGAAGGGCTTTCCGGTTTTAACCTGCTGATCATGAAAATCCAGGACGCGGCTGTTCTGGCCGACTTAATGATGGGCGGCGACGGGTCAAATATAACCGAAGAGTTGAACGAGATCGGAGTCAGCGCGGCTTCCGAGGCGATGAACCAGATGATCGGTTCAGCATCCACCTCTATGGCTACAATGTTCAACCGCACAGTAAATATTTCTCCCCCGGAGACCAGGGTATGTCATAATTCCGAGGACCTGGACTACCTGAATATTACCACGGAGGGACCTATTGTCACTGTATGGTTTGATATGTCTATAGGCGATATCCTCTACACGCAAATCATGCAGGTTATGGGGCTGGACACTGCCAGGGAGGAAGCGGGGCTGATTCTTGGCCAGCTTTTTGGTGAGGAAGCAGTTACACCCCCGGCTGAAGAGGAAAGCCAGCCTGTTGATTTAGCTGACTCAAGCGCTTCAGGTGAGATTGTTCAACCGGCCGGTTTCGAAGAATTCCTGATGGAGGTACCAGCCGAAGCGGCGCCTTTTGCTGCTGCCGAACCGGAATTGCCACAAGAGCCGCCTGCAGTAAAACCGGTTAAAGCAGTTCCCCGCCCGTCCTCACCGGCCAGGCCCGTGACGGCGCCGCCCGGCTTTGACCAGCAGCGCCTGGACATGATTTTGGATATACCCCTTAAAGTCACTGTCCTGCTTGGCAGGACCAGGTGGCCGATTAAAGACATACTAGGCCTTTCGCCAGGTTCTGTGGTTGAAATGCAAAGCCTGGTTGATGAGCCGGTGGAGGTTCTGGTCAACGGCACCCTGGTGGCGACGGGCGAGGTGGTTGTTGTCAATGAGAACTTCGGGGTCCGCATCACCAACATCATCGGCCCCGAGGAAAGAATCAAAAATCTCAACAGATAAAAAGCCCCTTTAGGGCTTAGACTAATCTGATAATGATGTTACCTACAAATTGTAGGTGCGACTTTAGTCGCACAATGTCGTAATGGCTTCAAACAAATTTGGCGCTAACGCGCCTTGTTCGATTAAAATCGAACCTACAGTTTCTAATCCGTTGCTGCCGCATCAGCGGTATGGACGGCTTTCTCTACAAACCAAGCCCTCTAGGGGCTTTTGCCTTTTATTTCTCCGGGAAAAGGGTTAAATTAGAAGGGTGGACAGGTGAGGACAAATTGAAGATTTACGCTATTGGTGATGTCCATCTCTCTTTTAGCCGGCCGGTTGACCCGCAGCGATGGGAATGTGTTGAGCAGTACAAGCCTATGGACGTCTTCGGTGCGGAGTGGCATGAACATTACCGTAAAATATATGAAAACTGGACTAATACGGTCAGCGCCGGGGATTTGGTTCTACTGCCCGGCGATATTTCATGGGCTTTGAAATTGGACGAGGCCCGCTTTGATTTGGATTTTCTCGGCCGGCTGCCGGGCCGGATTATTTGTTTGGCAGGCAATCACGATTACTGGTGGCAGAGCCTGTCTAAAGTGCGGGCCGTACTGCCCCCAAATATGAAGGTAATCCAAAATGATCACGTGCGGGTCGGCAGTCTGGCCATTTGCGGCTCCAGGGGCTGGTGGTGTCCCGGGTCGGATTATTTTAAAGAAGATGACTTGAAGATATACCGCAGGGAATTGATCAGGATGGAAAACTCTTTAAGAGGGGCAGCCGGCTCTGCTGAAGAGATTATCGCGATGCTCCATTTTATGCCGACCAGCGAGCGGCATGAAATGAATGAATTTATTGAGCTGTTTAAAAAGTATAATGTGGGCAACGTTGTTTACAGCCACCTGCATGGCGCCGCCGCCCGGCTGCGCCTGCCGGGACAGGCCTGGGGCATCAACTTTCACCTGGTCAGCGCCGATTATCTCAAATTTACTCCGGCCCTGATCACAGAGCTGGCTTTTCAGGAGGGTGACGGGGCGAGTCGACCAGAGTGACGCTGGAAAGCAGTATTTCTTCAGTCCCGGCTAACAGCCCTCGCTCATAGCGCCTGCGCCTGATTTCCGCCCTGGGAATGATAACGGTAAGCTCATTACTGGGTGGTATCGCTGAACTGCGGGTTATTTTAAGCGAGATATCACCTATTATTATTTCCAGTTGGTTTTCAGTTCCGTTTTCAAATACAGAAACTTTTTTAGGTGAGCTGTTAACTTTACTGCGGGCTGGTTTTTTTCTTTTAAAGAGGTTAAAATTAAACATATTTGCAACCCTTTTTTATAGTATATGGTTTTAAAAGCTCCATGCTATTTTTTTTACTAAACCGGTACTATAAAAAAGTGAAAAATAAGCTTAATGAATAAGTCTCCAAGTCAGAAAGGGTTTTTAAATGAGAACTGAAGCAGTATTGTTTGATTTAGACGGTACGCTGGTGGATTCCCTGCCGCTTATTTTCAGGACTTACAGGCTGGTATTCGCCGATATGAAGATACCATGGAACAACAATGATCTGGCCAGGTTGGTCGGGCTTCCTTTAAAGGATATCGGCAAATTTTTTGCGGGGAAAGCCGCGTCCCGTTTTGAAGAGCTTTACCAGTATTACTACCACCGTGATCTTGACCTTTTCACCAGGCTTTATCCCGGTACCATCGCTTTATTGGAGCAGCTTAAAAAACGTGGTGTCAGATTGGGCATTGTCACTTCCAAGGGAAAGACAGGCACTTCTAGAACCACCCTTTTTACCGGGCTGGATTGCTTTATGGACGTAATCATCACCGCACACGACGTTAAGAAACATAAGCCCGATCCGGAGCCTCTGTTGAATGCCATAAAATTTTTGGGAACACAGGCGGCTGATACTATTTATGTGGGAGACAGCAAATTTGACATTATAACCGGTCAAAACGCCGGTTCCCGCACACTTGGCGTAACCTGGGGCCTTGGCAGCAGGGAGGAGCTGGCAAGCCTGCGGCCGGACGGTATGATTGACCGGTGGGACGAACTGAATAACTACCTGTAAGGCATGTAAGGTAAGGTATGCTATGGAGGCAATCTAATTGATTATAGGGGTTTTGACCGTTGAGCTGCATCTGGGAGAAGCAGCTTCTCTTAAGGATAAAAGAAGAGTAATTAAAGGTGTAATAGAACGGACTAAAAACCGGTTTAATGTTTCTGTGGCTGAAGTGGGTGAACAAGATACCTGGCAGCGCTCTGTCATCGGCGTTGCTTTTGTAAGCTCTGAAAAAGTTCACGCACACCAGGTTTTAGCGGCGGTGGTCAGGTTCATAGAAGCACAGGGCAGCGTGCTTATCACTGATTACCAAACCGAATTTCTCTAGAGGGAACATTCTATAAATATATAATGATTTTAACAAAAGAGTCTGATAATTTGATACAATGACTTCAGGGTCTTAACATTGTTAAAAAAGGGAGGCGGATCATGAGTCAGGATCTTGTTTTAGAGGCGCGTAATAAGGCAGGAGGATATTTTAGGGAGGGTTATAACTGTTCGGAGTCTATTTTTCTTGCCATGCGGGATCTGGTTGCCCCCGAACTGGATGCCGGGCTGGTCAGGATGTTTACCGGTTTCGGAGGCGGGTTCGGACATGCCGGATGCGTATGCGGCGCCCTGAACGCGTCGGTGGCAATTATCGGTCTTTTTAAGGGGAGGACCAGTAACGAGAAGGATCGTGAGCCAGGCTATAACGCGGCCCATGAATTTCATGATTTATTTCAAGACCGTTTTGGCGGCACTTGCTGCCGGGTGCTTAACCCGCACCCGTACGACACACCTGAACATTTGAAAAACTGCATAAAAATTACCGGCAATACCGGTAAGCTCCTGATGGAATACCTGATTGATCAGGGCCTGGTAAAAAAAGAATAGGCTTTAAGAAAACACACCGGAAGGAACAGTGCCGACTGCTCTGGCCGGTGTTTTTACGGCTTAAATTCACAATGGAAAATACATGCAATTATTGGGATTATATCAACCTGGGCTGTCTATGAGTCTGCAAACAAAGGAAAGAAGGATAAAGTAGAATAATGTTGAAATTAATTAAAAACTTAAGAAAAAACTAGTTCAGTGTCTATTACGAAGGTGATCATATTGTCAAGAAAAATAATTTACCTTTCAGCCGCAATAATTATTATAATCGCCGTATTCTTTATCGGCCGCGAGTTTTTCTACCCGGCGCCTCTCTATTATCAAGGTGACTCGTCGTGGGCAGCCTCGCAAAAACTCGCCTTAATCAGACTGGAAGATGTAAACCCCGGCACTTACGATACCAGAGAAAAATTAGATAAACTGGTTAAGATCGCTGATTATCTTTATAAAGAAGGAGTTCCTTTTCAAATTTCACTGATACCCGTCTATAAAGACCCGGCCAGCAACATTGAAATAAGCGTCGGGGATACCGAAATTTTTCAGATCCGGGACTTTAATAAAACCATAATGTACATGCGGGAAAGGGGGGGGATGGTAGGCCTGCACGGGTACACCCACCAGCATCTTAACGAAGTTTCCGGCGCCGGCTTTGAGTTTTCAGATAAGAGTGGGCAGGAGTATGCCAAGATGGCCTACGCTGAAGAGAGGGTCCAAAAAGCGCTGGCAGCAATGGAGCGGGCCGGTATACCGGTTGATTACTGGGAAACACCTCACTATACCGCATCGCTGGACCAGTATAAAACCTTTGGGAATTACTTTGGCCTGCTCTATGATCCCAACCCGTGGGAAAAGACACTAAAGAATATAAGTTCACGGGACAGCACGGGAATGGATAACCAGAGTGTGATTTTTGTGCCTGCCCCGCTTAATAATATAACTGTTGACAAGGATGTTGAACGGATATTCAGCCAGTTGGATAAAAATGATCCGGCAGTCCTGGCCAGTTTCTTTTACCATCCTACGCAGGAATTTAAATTCCTGTACAAGATGCAAACACCACAGGGAAAAGAGTTTTACGCACATGAACCAGATTCTTATCTGAAAAGGTTGATTAGTGGTTTTAAGGAGAGAGGCTATAAATTCGTATCGGTTTATGACTTGATAGGTTTTTTGCCGGCTGAGCGTGTAACCGGCCTTAATGCCGGCAAGGGCAAGGTTTTGCTGTCTGGTGATATTGACGGAGACGGGCGCTTTGACCTTATAGCGGGGGACCCGGCCAAGGGGCTTTGGCAAGCAGGTCTAAGCCGGGTGGACCGGCTTCTGCCCAGATATAATCCAGAGTCGTTTGCCCCAACCACGGACTGGCTCAAAAACTGGGGGCAGGGAGGCACAAAGGAATTTGCCGCCGGTGATTTTAACAATGACGGAAAAAAAGACCTGGTTTCCTGGGATAAAAAAACAGGTGAGATAAATGTCGCTTTGAGTGACGGCAGCAAATTTATCCCTCAGCAGCCCTGGGGCAGCTTCAACGCTTCCGGGGGCACGGTTAAATTCTTTGCGGGACGTTATAATAACAGCAGCAGGGATGGTCTCCTGTTTTGGGTACAGGACGAGAATACAGCTTATGTGGCGCTGAGTGCCGGAGACAGCTTTACTCCCGCCAGACCCTGGCTGGAGAATTGGGGCGCGGGCGCGGGCTTGCAAATTTTAACCGGTGATTTTAACGGTGACGGTAAAAAAGACCTCGCTGCACTGAATAAGAATACAGGGGCTATACAGGTTGCGCTTAGTGCGGGGGACAAATTTGAGCTTCCCGCTGACAACGGCGGACAGCCCTGGATTGCGGGCTTTGTAACCGGTGACAGGTGGCAGGTGCAGACAGGTGACTATACCGGTGAAGGTGTCGACGATTTTATCGCTTATGACAACACGCTCGGGAAATGGCAGTTTATCCTTACCAGGAATAAGCAGTTTGTAATTGAAAGCTGGCCTGTGGTTTTTGGCAAAGACCCCGCCGGACAGTTCCTGGTTGGCGATTTTGACGGTGACAAAAAATCCGACCTGGCGGTATCGCGTCAATTCGGAGGCCAGACGCCCATTGACCTAGCCATCTCAGTAATGAACAGAAACAACAGCCCCCCGGCGGGCTCGAACTAACCTGAGCGTTGTAGGTGCGAATTTATTCGCACAATGGTGCACTGACCTCAAAAACAATGTCGGCGCTGACGCGCCTTGTTCGATTGAAATCGAACCTACATTGTCTACAGCCCCCTAACGGGGGCTTTTTTTGCCCTTTGGCCTATAGGGCAAATTAGGACGAAAGTCTCATGAAAAAAACCATAAAATTTTATACAATTATAGAAACGGGTCCTTACCTTACGCGGGGGTGTAATTTTGTTAAAAGTAACATTTAATATACCTTACGGCGTTTCTATAGCAGGCAACAGCCCGCAGGGACTCTGCCTCCCGTTACCGGGCGGCGGCAAGCCCAAACTGGGTGAAACCTGGATCGTTGATATTGCTGACAGAATATCCACACGTTCACTCTACGTAAAGCTGGTCAGGCGCTGGAAAGGCCTGTTGCCGGACTATGAGGCCATCCAAAAAGGTCAGCCCGACTTCCGCAGAGGGCTGCTTGTATTTCGTGATGGCGTTTCCTTCCCTCTCAGCGAGACATCATACGCCAGGTTATGGGAAGATTATTTGGTGCTGCTGGCCAATACCAACGCGGTCATCATATACCAGGGGACCGCAGTCCGCTGGAGGAAGAAGGGAAAGCCGCCGGAGGAATTGCCCTTGCACCGGTTTGCCACAAAATATAAACACCAGCCGCTGCTGGGCGCTAAAGAAGATGTCGACTATTTTTTAGACTCGCTTGGCTGTTTAATAGCACAGGCCATACAGGAATCACAGCTTAAGAAAAGGGGTGCGCCGCCTGAAATCGGCCGGGTTGCGGAAGCAAGGGGATTCTCAGCGGCGCCTTTCTAGCTGGTGTATTTAGTGAGGACAATGCAAAAATGATTATAAATTGGCAGGTGTATTTGAGGCCCGGCTTGCGCCGGGTTTTACATTTTATTAGAATTTATTTAAGGCAGGTTGCTATTAAAACGGAAAAGCCCAGCGGTAAAATGTCAAGCACCATTTTCGAGAAAACTGGAAAATATTTTGTCCTGGGAAAGCAAAAAAGGCAATAAAAAACTGATCCCAGATACTCAACTGGTAATAACTGGGCAACCAAGAAGGCGGTCACTTATAGGAGGCGATCAACC
>NZ_QFFZ01000168.1 GCF_004369225.1 Pelotomaculum propionicicum | reverse complement strand
CAAAAATTGGCGAATGAAACGTGCCCAACTGGCTATTCTATAGATAGA
The DNA here is from genome assembly GCF_004369225.1 of Pelotomaculum propionicicum. Classification (GTDB taxonomy): domain Bacteria; phylum Bacillota; class Desulfotomaculia; order Desulfotomaculales; family Pelotomaculaceae; genus Pelotomaculum_B; species Pelotomaculum_B propionicicum. The sequence continues at coordinate 572 of NZ_QFFZ01000168.1, read as the reverse complement.
TTTTACATTTCTTTCTTATCAAAAACCAGTTTCAAAATTAGAACTATTTTAATAACCATCTTGAAATGTTATAATAACCCATTAATTATTAATAATTTGGCAAGGAATACGTTTTAATTATTGCAGGAAAGAAAAGCAGGAGGCCCTGAGTGAAATTAACAATTAGCAACTATCCTAATATTTGGCTTTTTCGATGCGTATGTTATCTTGATGGTATTCCGCTGGGTTTAGGGTACTTCCATATTGCCCGCTTCTAATTAAGGGAACAAATAAATGATATTGAAAAAATATTTAAAAGCATTCTATAATTAGTAACCAGGATGTTTGTACTGGACATATAACTTAATGTTTGATAGTTTATCGTTGTCATGATTAATTGATTTGCAAACTCCTCAATTACATAATTAATGGAGCATTAATTAAGGGGGCTTTTAGAATGCCGTTTGACGCGACTCAACTAAAAGATTTTCAAATTGCCGAACTGGCCGAAAAAAATATGCCGACAGCTGCCGTCTGGCAAGAGCGACTTGGTTTGGAAAAGGATGAAATAATCCCTTACGGCAGGATTTGCA
>NZ_QFFZ01000167.1 GCF_004369225.1 Pelotomaculum propionicicum | reverse complement strand
ACCGCTCAGGCTGTCAAGATTGTGCCGAGTATTAACGCCATCATGCCGACTGGTTCAATTCTCACAGTAGAGGTTTGTAATAACGGCTTTGATGCAAACCCCACCTGGGAGGATGCCACAACGGCAACCATCCAGCGGAAGGCGTATACCTTCACCAACACTGTCAAAACGGCAGACAAATGGGGAATCAAGATGCGGGTAACCCTTGCGAGAGGAACAGCCACCGGCGAATGTTCCATTATGGGTTACGGCGCCGCGTTTGAATAAGGGGGAGAAAAACGGTGGCCATAAAGCTTATTAAACAGACTGATTTAGCCGAGGAGCGGGCTGAAGAGACTGCGAAGGAGCAGCGGATTCAGGACCTAGAATTAACCCTGGCCGAACAGGTGGCGGCCTACAACGATCTATTGCAGCGCCAGCAGGACACGGAACTCCTGCTGGCCGACATCGTAGCTCAAGGAGGTGTATAAAGTGGCATATGCAGCTTACACAATCAGAGTCATTGCCCGGGCGATTATAACGAAGGTTGACTTAGGCCAGGGAATGCCAGGGGAACTAGTGGCGGTATATCCTGAGGTAGAAAGAGCAGGTATTTTGGCTGAAGTATACCGGCTGAGGCCAGACTTGG
>NZ_QFFZ01000166.1 GCF_004369225.1 Pelotomaculum propionicicum | reverse complement strand
GTTGCCACTAATCAGGGTTTCGTTTTGCGCTTTAAGTTCTGCCTGATTAAATACCACTTCATCCTTCTGCTGCTGGCTTAACCAACTCATTAACCCACCTAAGGCCGCATCCTTCACGGGATCGGAGCTTAATGACAGATTTTTCCGCGGTTCACAAACACTCAACTTGATGTCCTCCACTTTTCTGCTTATTTTTTTGTAGCCTGTTTGTTAAAAGAATTGAAACCCCTCTAGTGATATAAAAAACCAAATCAAATATATAAGTTTTATATGCCCATAGTCAAGAAGTTCCCTAATTTAACCCAAGAGAATAATTAAAGACGGATACTGTTTTTCCATGACACATTTTTCATCACGATATTTAATATACGCTATGGCGTATTTATTCAAAATTTACTGTTCTTGCTAAAGCATAGGACCAATCAAGTGTTTTAATTTTCAACTTAAAATTACTTGTCTAAATATAAAACAATCTATTCTTAATAGAAATAGGTTATTATTAAATTATTTGTTAATTAACCCATTTATTAGGATAAAGAGACAAAATTAATATCATCCAGGTATAGACTCAAAAATAGAGTAAAAGAAATAGTAAGAACATTTTTCCAGTTGGTGATTATATGATGGGAG
>NZ_QFFZ01000165.1 GCF_004369225.1 Pelotomaculum propionicicum | reverse complement strand
CCTCACCGTGCTTTGTAGTGTGTCTTCTCCTCAGACAAATTGTACAGCAACCAGGGGGGGGTGCGCACCCGTTTTCATTACTATTTGTGTCGCCCGCACCGGCGGCGCGAGATGGAGGTTTTTATGAATTTTTATTCTGTTGACTGCACCACTTGGAATTAACTGAGATCATATACTTGACTATTCTTCCGCTTTCATTACAACAATTGCATTTTCTGGGTAATAAAAAAGCCGCCCTAATCGGGCGGTTAAACACTGGTATTCGGCAAATCCGTTCTTAGGATCACCACTTCCAAGGACTTTGGTCACTGCTTCTCGCTCGCATTCACAGATAGCTGCTGAACATTTTGCTTTTCATACTCGGACCATTTTAACTTGAGTATTTCTTTGATTTTAGATGAATACCTCATTCCAAAATATTACCATAATATGGCCGGCTTTGTCTGCTTATGTTGAAAAAGTATACTTACCTAAACAATAGAGTAGGGAAACCACTTTCATGGTTTCCTCCGGGTAGAAGGGCCACCATTTGGTGGCCCAACCCCCACGGAACCCGGCGTGCGGATTTCCCGCACCGGGCTCTTCAGAAATTGGCTCACAGCATTGCGTATGCTTTTAATTCCGTATATGGTAT
>NZ_QFFZ01000164.1 GCF_004369225.1 Pelotomaculum propionicicum | reverse complement strand
TTGCCGTTGTGGCATCCTCCCAGGTGGGGTTTGCATCAAAGCCGTTATTACAAACCTCTACTGTGAGAATTGAACCAGTCGGCATGATGGCGTTAATACTCGGCACAATCTTGACAGCCTGAGCGGTTGTTTCAAGTGCGTTCAGCATTTCCACCTCGGCTCGGTCATCAGCCCTGGTGAAGGTGAATACTCTCTCGCTATATGCTCCATTTGAATCCGTTGCCCGGATGGTGATTGTATGCTGCACCAGACCCAGGGTGATCCATTTATCAGCCGGGATTGTAACCGTCAGATCAGTATTTGGCGTTGCCGGCGAAATGGTGCGCAGAACGGTTCCATTCAGCGATTCCGTGACGGTGATACTGTCACCCTCCGGATCACTCACCTGATAGGTAACTGTCGGCGCGCTCATCCTGGCGCCCAGGTCGGCAGGGGAGGCGCTGACCACCACGGCCGCCGAATTCACCCGGCGGAAGGTGACATTGCGGTAACTGGCATTGCCGGCGCTGTCGGTGGCCTCAATACTAATGGTTGCTGTACCGTTAATGGGTACACTGGCCAGCTTGGCGCTGTCTATGGTGACAGCCTGGTCAACCCCCAGGGCCACGTTGTTTAAGGTCCGTATCGCCTGGCCGT
>NZ_QFFZ01000163.1 GCF_004369225.1 Pelotomaculum propionicicum | reverse complement strand
TCCCCGGCTTCCCGTGGCGGTCTTTTGCAGCGGGCAGCCCGGACTTTCGCAGCGAGCCCGGCCGCCGGGAGGCGCGGCCCCCGGTTAAGAAGCCTCCGACAATCCTGGCTGGGATCATAGGAATAATGCAGCTTCACCTTCCACGTAGGGCTCTCTCATCCCCTACTCTATGCCGGTTTATCCCGGCGCTTTCGAACCGTCCCCCTGGTTGACGTTTACCCATCTCCGGAACTCTAACACCATCTCCCTATCAGTGGCAATACAAAAGGGCCAGTCACCGATAAATCGGTAGTTAGCCCTTTTGGTTGTGTCTCTGGTTTATTTTCACCACGCCTTTATGCACAGCCGCCTGGATCAACCAGCCAACCGTCCCCCTGGTTAAACCGTCCCCCTGGTTATCGGTTCAGTTTTCCAGCTGTTTCTTCAGTTCCAAAACGGTCTCCCTGGACAGCCCGGTTATTTCTGCCACTTCATCCACGGGAAAGCCCCTCTTTAACGCTGTCCTTGCAACTTCAATCTTGCCCTCAATCTTGCCCTCAATCTTGCCTCTCGTTTCACCTTCGAGCAAAGCTTGCCTCTTCATCTCGTCCAGTGTCCGTTCGATGTTGGTGATCACTTTCTCCACCTCCCTGGGGTCGG
>NZ_QFFZ01000162.1 GCF_004369225.1 Pelotomaculum propionicicum | reverse complement strand
GTAAAAACTTGGGGACGCGGGCGCCATTAATCGCACACGGCGTGCCAGCGTCGAACTTGGGCATCTATAGTAACTTTTCTACGAATGAATTCGCACCTGCATTTTCGGGGTAGAATGGTTAAACGGCAAAGGTAAACCAATATACTCCCTGCGGTTGACGTTTGGATGTATGTAGGTTAAACTACATACATGATAATTAATGTAAACAGGTAATACATCCAGTGCAGGAGCGAATTCATTCACATATTGCCACTCAGGAATGCAGCATATGCTACGCCTTACGCCCATTCTCATTGGAGGTGTACCATTGCAAGAGGCTATCTTGCGTTTACTGGAAAAAAAATAGCGGCGCGTATGTCTAATGTGACTTTTGTGGTATCTCTATGTGCAGTCGAACACTTGTTTTTAGAGTAGAGTAGAAATATTTTTCTGTGATGAAAGGGACGGTGTGAGACGTGAGAGATAAGATGCCGGTAACAGGCATTGTTACAGAGGGCAACGGTCCCGTACGGAACAATCCTGTTTCTCATGTCCCGGCTTCCGCGACGCACGGCTGCTTTATTGAGGTAACCGGTCTCACCCATACATACAACCGCGGCAAGCCCGGCGAGTGCCGTGCCCTGTCCGGAGTTGACCTCACCGTCAACAAAGGC
>NZ_QFFZ01000161.1 GCF_004369225.1 Pelotomaculum propionicicum | reverse complement strand
CGTTTATTCTTTAGCCTTCCTTTGGACAGCGATGCCAGGAATTTAGGGTCATCGATGCCGGAAACGATGGCATCAAGTATAGCGCGTCCGGAAACTCCTGTGATGTCAGTAGCTACGGAGGCTAATTTGATGCCGGCGCCTTCAAGCACCTTTTGAATCCGGTTCACTTCCCGTGCGCGTTCGTCAACCAGGCTCTTGCGGTAGCCGACCAGTTCTTTCAATTCTCTTTGTTCACGGTTCTGAATGAAACTGCCTCTAAGGAGACCGTGACGGAGCAGATTGGCGCTCCAATCGGCATCCTTAACGTCGGTCTTGCGCCCGGGAACAGTCTTGATGTGTTGAGCGTTTACCACCAGGATCTCCTTCAGGTCGTATTGCTCTAAGATGTTGTAGATTGGCTTCCAGTAGACGCCGGTAGATTCCATAGCCACATGGGTACAATCTTTAGCCTTGATCCAATCAGCTAAATCAAGCAGATCAGCTGTGAAAGTACCAAATGTTCTTAGCTCCTTTCCTTTAGGGGTGATGATGCAAGCTGTAATGGTCTTCTTATGAACATCCAGCCCACAGCAGTTTGCATAGAGGATCTCCATTTGTATTGCACTCCTTTAGCGGTTTGTTATTGGGCTGGTGCAGTGACCTAAAATGAGGCATTCTGCCATGCGTGCTTCCCTGCGG
>NZ_QFFZ01000016.1 GCF_004369225.1 Pelotomaculum propionicicum | reverse complement strand
AGCCTCGGACATTTTAGCAATATCATTACAATCTGCTTAAAAAATCAATTTTTTAAACCAAGGGATAAGTATGTCCTTTTTTAGGCTTACTCCTTCAGTTGTGTAATTGAATTGTTTTCACGCTAACACCTTCTTAACCTGTGATATCCACCCTGCCGCCGCTGCCCTGACCTGTCCATTTTACCCCGGCGCCCAGCGCTTCACTGACAAACCTCAAGGGCACCATGGTCCTGCCGTTAACAAGCCTGACAGCAACGTCCAGTGTGTATTTCCGCCCGTCCACAAAAACTTCTTTTCGGCCCACATATAAAGCAATTTGCTTTCCATCCTTGTTTATCAGTATTTTTTGCTCCTCCCGCACCCATTCAACTTGCGCTCCCAGCGCTTCTGAAACAAAACGCACCGGCACGAAAACCCTGTCTGCTGATACATCTATAAAAGGCTTCTGGTCCGGAAAATCCACCAACGTACCGTTCAAATACACACTCACATTATAGTCGCTGGAGGAATCGCTTGACCCGGCCCTGGTCTGGATCTGCTTCCCGCCGGTAAGGGAGTCTATGAACAGCATGCCGTTCCTCCTGGGCAGGGACAAATCTGTAACCGCGACCCTGTTCAGCACGATTTTCCCCAGGGTGCCGTCGGGATTGGGCCGGCTGGCATCACCGTACGAGGTGATATCATGTATCACGTAGTAAAGCCCCTCATGCCTGCCAAGGTAGAGCAGTTCGTGGGTGGGCGTATGCAGCGACGCTCCGGGCAGCAGGGTGTCGAGCAATTCATAGCGCTGCCTGGTGCTGAGATCTTCAAAGCTCACCGTCACGCCTGCTGAACGCTCCTGCTCGTCCCCGTTTCTGGGCAGCATCAGGCCGAAACTCTTATACACATCCATCACAAAAGCGGAACAGTCCCTGGCGTTGAACATCCCTCCCCAACCATACCTCTCGCCCAGGATTTTGAAGGCCTGCCTGATGATATTGGCCCTGGTGTAAGACAGATAGCCAATTGAGACATCAGCGCCGCCCGGGATCAGAGCTGTTTCTGTCAGCAGCTCGCCATTAGCGCCGCGCACCGGCAGCAGCACCTCGTAATCTTTGGCCTGGCCCGGCACAACTCCACCTTTTTCCCGGCCGCCAGCCAGCGGGACTTTTGTTCCCATGGTGAGCTCAACCGGCAGGGGGCCAGGAAAACCAAGTCCCAGCCTGTTGCCCGTCACCACCAGGTATTCAGAGGGTTTCACATAAGCCAGCCAGCTTTCCTTGTCTTTAGCCACGGCAATATCCGCGGCGGGCATCCAGCCGCAGTAATTGTAAATCTGGACAAAACACCAGCCGCCGTCCAGGCTGTGATGCAGGACCAGCACCGGCTCGGCAGGTCCCGCGGCTGTTTCCTGGAAAAGGTCAAACTCCTTGTCGTCAGGCTCGCTCAGCGACTCGTCAGAGGTCGGGAAGGTCCTGATATTGGTCCTTCTTACCGTAACACCGTAAGCAACTTCATTCTTCTCACCAATGCCGGGCAGGTTCATCTGTTCCTTGAGGTTCTGGTAATAAGCCCAGTCAACCAGGCGACCGTTGGAGTACCTGTCTTCATCCGGGAATGGCCGCATGGTTACAAGCTTGGTGAGCCGCTCTTTGTTTAATGAAGCCGGATAATCAGTTAAATCATATATTAGTTCGGGCTGCGTCCTGATAATATCCCGGTTAAATGAAGCTATCTCCTCCCCGTCCATAATCACTTGATCCGGTTCCGGCAGCTTATCTATCCAGAAATCGGCCGTGAGCATTTCCGGGATGACATTGGGCACGTTTTCAGCAGCATCGGCTGAAACAGCCTTACCGGGCATCCAGAGTAAAAGCAACAGGAGCGCGGCAGCGGCAATCCCCGTTTTCTTATTAAACATCCATTAAATCCTCCTATGTAAACAGATTTAATTCTTCCTAATTAGTTTTATTTCTACATCGCGCCGCCAAATCATTCTTTTAATGAAACCATTATTTACTAAATCTGCTAATAAATTTTTCACCTGTCCATGGCAGGTTAAAAGCAAAAAGGGCCGGTTTAAACAACCGGACCCCCAGGATTAACCAATCCTAGATAAAAACGAAGAAAAAGAAGAATACGAAAATGAAGAAAAAGAAAAGTGGAAAGACTTTGGTAAGAGCTTCAGCCTTGATTCCTTCTTCCAGTTCCACTGCCATACAAACAACCTCCTTTGCTCTAATTTAAGATTTTTTTATAATATGAAGTTTCCTGATGTAATGTTACTTAATATCTCTTTTCAGGCCTTTTAAGCTGTTTCCTTGAAAAAAATTTATAAAACCGGGCCTGTCAGTAAATGATATCAGTGAAATAAAAAGCAGGAGTCGGCAGCATGATACTGGGGATTATCCGTACGCTCATCTTGTTTGCTGTGGTAGTTATCGGGCTGAGGCTGATGGGAAAGAGGCAGATAGGCCAGCTTCAGCCCTACGAACTGGTAATTGTGATCATGCTTTCAGCCCTGGCGGCAATCCCGATGGAGAATACCGGAGTTCCCCTGGCCAGCGGCCTGTTTCCTATTTTCACTTTGATCGTCGCCCAGGTGGCATTGTCCTATATTTTTCTGAAAAGCGAGCGGGCCAGGAGTGTTGTCTGCAGCACTCCCAGCGTGCTGATTGAAAACGGCAGGATTGTTGAAAAGGAGTTGGCCCGGCTGCGTTATAATATCAACGACCTGCTGGAACAACTCAGGGCCAAAAACACACCAAACATTGCCGATGTTGAATTTGCCATATTGGAAACCAGCGGTGAACTCAGCATCATCCCCAAATCACAGAAAAGGCCCCTGGCGCCGGCTGATCTAAATTTATCCACTGAATACGAAGGTCTGCCGGTAACCCTGATCATAGACGGGTACCTGTTTAAGAAAAACCTGGCCAAAATTAACCTGGACGAGAATTGGCTGGCCTCAGAGCTGCAAAAACGCGGGATTGACAGTTACCGGGAGGTGCTCTTTGCCAGCCTCGATAGCGCAGGAAAACTGTTTTACCAGGTCAAAACCAAAGCAGTTTAAAAAGGAGTATTTAATGCGCTTACTCATAGGCCTGCTCATAGTATTCACAGCCATAGTGACACTGGGATTTTGGACAAATCACCAGCTGCGGTTGTCAGCCGGCGAATTACTGCAAAATATTGAAGAAATAACTCTGGAGCTTGAAAATGGCCGGTGGGATGAAGCATACACTCTGACCATAGAGCTGGAAAAAGTTTGGGATGAAAAAGCAAAATGGTGGCCTACTGTTTTAGACCACCAGGAAATGGACAATATTGAGTTTTCAATGGCCAGGGCCCGTGAATATGTAGCCGCGAAAAACGCCCCGCTGTCCCTGGGCCAGTTTTCTGAGCTGGCGTTAATGATTAAACACATCCCGGAGAAAGAAACAATAAGTATCAAAAACATACTTTAAAGAAAAAAACCTCAGACCGCAATTATGCGGCTTTTTTTTCTGCCGGCCCATTTCTTATGGGTTATTTTTATATGCCTCAGCAGGTATTACCATAGTATTTGTAGAAATTTAGCTTTTATTGCAAGCCATCAGTCCTATTGACGGCTTGTAGAAAGGCACGCCATGCGAAAATTCACTTTCAGGTATAAAACCGAACCAAAACAGAATTACACCTGTGTAACCATCAAGGAGCTGGAAGAGCTGCTGGGGAAAGAGACACCCAACAGTAAAATCCCCAAAATCATTGATCTTATTTTGCAGTGGAAAAGGCTGTTACTGGGTATTATCCTGATCTGGATCTTGATTTACACTCTCGTTTATCTGGCAGGCCTTAAAAAAGAGATAGCCGTGCTGCGCGGGGAATCTGCCGGCCTGCGCCAGGATATTCTGAATTTGCAGGAAGAAAACGCCGGGTTGCAAAGAAAACTCGACGCTAAACAGTCATCTGAAATTTCTGTTTCCAAGGAAGCGGGCGATTCAGCGCCGCTCGAAACACAGCTTAACGGCGAGTCTGAGGACGAGTAAAACTCGCTTACTGAGGATACAAACACCCCCCGCCGCGGGTGGAGCGGCCCAAATTGATGAAGCCAGTTCCCCCGCGGCGGACAAACAGGACCACAGTGGTGTGGGCAGCCCTGCCGCGGCTGCTGATAATGAAAGCCGCAAAAAGATTTAAATAACATTATTTCTCAACTTTTTCCAACTCTTTTTGCCGGTCTGTTCTCAGGTCAACCTGTTTGAAATCGTCTCCCTTCAGTGTTAAGTTTTCTCAGGCCTGGCAGACTTGCTGAGAACATCCACAAACTTGTCTACCAGGTGCGGGTCGAATTGGGTTCCGGAGCACCGTTTAAGCTCTCTGACCGCATCATGATGCGTCATGGCTTTCCTGTAAGGGCGGTTGTTGGTCATGGCGTCATAAGCGTCCGCGATAGCCAGGATACGGCATTCCAGCGGGATCTCTTCCCCTTTTAATCCTTGCGGGTAACCTTTCCCGTTCCACCATTCGTGGTGTTTCAAAATCCATTCGGCTATGGGCGCCAGGTCAGGCGCCGACTGGGCGATACGGTAGCCGATCTCGCAGTGGCGCCGCATTTCAGCGGCCTCCTCCGAGCTTAAATTGCCGGGCTTAAACAGGATATTGTCAGAGACACCTACCTTGCCGATGTCATGGAACTTGGCCAGCAGGTTTAGATCTGATATGTTGCGCTTGGGCAAGTCTATGGCGCCGGCCAAAATAGTCACAAATTCCTGCAGCCTGACAGCATGCCCCTCAGTAATAAAATCCCTGGCCTCCAGGGCTTTCATCAGGGTTTGGACGATGGCGCTTCTGGCGCTTTGGCTGCAGTGCAGCTTTTCCCTGTACATATTGTTGTCAGCTTCTTTAAAAAGTTCATTGATACCGTGATCCGACTGGGTGCTGACGGCAAACCTCATAGATATGCTGAGAGGTATCTCAGGCCTGGCCTCATTGTACCTGTCAATAGCGTGCCTGAGCCTGTTGCAGGCGTCCTCCACCGTTTTCTCATCGCTGTGGATGAGCAGTATGGCGAATTCATCCCCGCCGATGCGGGAGACAATGTCACTCTGGCGGAAAGAACCTTCGATTACCGCCGCGGCATTCTCCAGGAGGGAATCCCCCGCGTCATGCCCCAGAGTGTCATTAATAAACTTTAAACCATCCAGGTCGCAAACAATAATACCCACGGGGCTGAAGCGGCCGTCTCCCGCCCGCCGCATGCTGTCTTCAAAAAAGGTACGGTTATAGAGCCCGGTGAGCGGGTCATGCAGGCTCAAATATTTAAGCTGCTCTTCTGTTCGCTTACGTTCAGTTATATCCCGGATCGACTCGATGGCGCCGATCAGTCTGCCCTCCCGGTCATAGAGGCGTGATATTTTGCCCCACAGGTACGCTCCTTTTCCACCGCGCACCGCCGGTAAAAAGGCTTCGGCATAAAAGATGTTTCCTTCTTTGGTCACATAATCATATTTCTCTTCGGTCTGCTTATCTTCGCCAAAAGCAAGATCAATCATGACCGGCCTTGGCTCTCCGTATAGCGGAACACCATACGCATAATCGCCTTTACCCAGGATTTCGGCCTTGGGAGTGCCGGTCAACTCTTCCATTGCCTGGTTCCAGGCAATTACCTTTCTATCCTTGTCTATCACAAAGGTAGCGTCAGGCAGGGACTCAATAATGTCCATAAGTTTCTGGTGGGCGTTAATAAGCTCCTCCTCTGTACGTTTGCGGTCAGTAAAGTCCTCAAGAATTGCCTGTACGCCGTTGATCACACCATTTGTGTCCCGCAGGGGGGTAAGGTGCAGGCGCAGGTGAATATTGTTGCCCCACCTCGTTGTGTAAGGATGTTCAGTAACCACCGTTTCTCCAGTCTCCATACATTTGTGGATGTCGCCGGGCAGGCCTGCTTGCACAAAAGGAGGGTACTCCAAAACATTTATTCTCATTACTTCGTCTTCAGGTGTACCAAAAATTTGCATGAGGGCTTTATTGACAGTCTTTATCTGCCCTTTGGTGTCAAACACTGCAATACCAAGAGGAGCATTTTCGATCAGTTGGCGGTAACGTTCTTCACTTAATTGCAGCGCTTCCTCCGCCTGTCTACGCTTGGTGATATCATTTACAAACATATAGTAATAAAGGGGCGTACTGTCAGCGCCATTTACCAAATATATAAGTATTTCAACCGGCAGGTGGGACCCATCCTTACGGAGATACTCAATTTCAAAGCGTTGCGGCTGGCCGGTGCGGCACAGTTCCTCCAGCGCCTTTGTTTTATAGTCAACCCAGCCGGGAGGTACAAGGCCGTGCTTTTTCTTCATTGACCGCAGTTCTTTTTCTGAATATCCCGTTATATCACAAAAAGCTCTGTTGCACATCAGCATGCTCCCGTCAAGAAGACGTGCAACGAAAGGCTGGGTTAACACTTCAATAGCTTTGGCAAAAAGCTGGGTATGTTCTATCATGAGCGACCTGTTTTTCCAGCGCCCGGCATTTTTGGGAGCCTCTTTTTTTTCTGCATGGATTGACAGGAAAGGCACCTCCTCTGCAAAAACTAATATCCGCTAATACCAAGCTAAAAAATTAAAATATGTATTTTATTCTACAAAATAACAATTTTCCTTTTATTTTTTCAATGTGGTTATTCTACATATCGGATATTCAGTAATTTAATGTAGAGGCATAAACAATTATACAGCAGAAAAATCCCTGGGGCAGTACAGTTTTAAAAATTAAGGTAAGGTTGTGTTGCTAAATTTTTAGACTGGTATAAATTAAACAAAAAAGAACTTTACCCCGGGTGGCAGAGTTCTCTTATTTCTCATTTAAAGCCATGATACCGGATTACTTCTGACCGTATGTTTTGATAAACCCTTCATGGATTTCCTTTACTTCTTGATCGGGCAGAATAAAAGGTTCACCCACCTGCAGCGCCAGCCAGTAGATTTTGGCCGCTTCTTCCACAACAATAGCTGAAAACAGGGCATCGTTTAATGTCTTGCCGATGGCCAAAACACCATGGTTCTGCTGTAGTACCGCTGTCCCGTCCCCGATAGCCCTTAGCGCGGCCTGGCCGAATTCTTCCGTGCCACCTCTGGCGTATTCAGCCACCTTTACCGGACCTCCCACGCAGGCTCCCAACTCCGCCAGGACCACGGGAATCTCTTTTTTCAAAGTAGACATTGCTGTGGCGTAGCAGGAATGGGTGTGTACTATACCGTTAATCTCCGGACGCTCCCGGTAAAAAAGGGCATGCATGGGGGTTTCCGAGGAAGGTTTACGCTTACTGTCAACTATATTCCCGTTTTTATTAACAATTACTATATCATCAGGAGATAGTTTCCGGTATTCCATCCCGCTGGGAGTAATGGCGATCAACCCGCTTTCCGGGTCCCGCGCGCTGATGTTTCCCCAGGTGGAGGATATTAACCCGGCATCAATAACTTTTAAAGCATATTCTATGACACTTTCTCTTAAATCCTTCAATAACATCTTTAACACCTCCTCACTGTGTTTCGACTCGAATTACTTCAGTATAGCCGTATCTAGAAAATTCATTTTCTATTGCAGGGGGGCTTTTTTCACTCCTTTCGATTCTACCAAAAAAGCGCTGCTCATTAATCCTTCCATCAATAATGAATAATTCCTGCCGCCAAAAGCCATAGCCATTCTGAAAACAAGAATCCGTACGTCAAGCTCGTGATTGATGCTCTAGCTAACTCAATGAAGTTTACAATAATTAAGAAGTTTTAGCTGAAAGGTTAATAAACATCTTTCCTTAAAAAACAAGAAATCCCATCATCCGAAATGGGTCGAGACAATAATGTGGATGTGGCAATAGAGGGAAACCGGAGGTAAAAGTTTAATTTAAAAACATGAAACTATGCTGATAGAATAAGGAGCCAGGGATATTGAACAACCGGTACAGGCCAGACAACCTGACAACTCTGATCGCAGCCGGCCTGCTGCTGCTTGCCGCAGGGGGCGACTTTGCAGGAATGTTAGCTTTCTCAGGTATCGCCCTGATTGTAACGATTATCTCATTCCAAAAAAACAAAAAAAACAAGGGCGCCCTATTGGTTGCCGTGATGGGGTGCCTGCTCGCTTTGTTTTTAACCTTTGCCCGGCAGGGCCGGTAAAAAGAGAAGGCCCCATCCGCCCGGCCGGCAGTGGGGTGCAGCCATCCTAACCTCACCTTAATTTGCAACTCTGTCAGGCAGTGCGAACTTAAATCTTCGCGGCAAACGCTTCCCCTAAAGCCTCACAGGACTGGAGATCTTCGGGAGTGGGATTGTATTGCGCCCTGATCCCCTCAACAACTAATTCGATGCCGGATTCTTTTAATCCTTCTTCCAGGATTTTAACCGATTCACCGCTCCAGCCGTATGAGCCGAAAGCCGCCCCGATCTTATTCTTAAACTTCAGCCCTTTGACCATCTCTATCAGCGCGGCGACATCGCTGAGTATGCCTTTGTTAATAGTGGAACTGCCCACAATCAACCCCCTGGCCTTGAATATCTCCGCGACCACGTCGTTCCTGTCCGATTTCCCCGCATTGATCAGCTTGGCGCCTATACCCTTTTTAGCCAGGCCGGCTGCAATGGCCTGCGCCATCTTCCTGGTCGCGCCCCACATGGTGTCATACAGGACCACAACTGTACCTTCATGGTAGCCGTCCGCCCACTGGGCGTACTTCTCCACAATCTGCATCGGGTTGTCCCGCCAGATAATGCCGTGGCTGGGCGCGATCATCTCAATGGGCAGTCCTAGGCCGATAACTTCGTTAATTTTGGCCTTGGCCATTTTACTGAATGGCGTCAAAATGTTGGCATAGTACTTTATCGCTTCCTGGTAGAGCTCGCACTGGTCAACCTGGTCGTTGAACATAAACGGTGAAGCGTAGTGCTGGCCAAAGGCGTCGTTGGAGAGCAGCACATTGGTTCCTGCCACATAGGTGGCCATTGAGTCAGGCCAGTGCAACATCTGCATCTCCACAAAGACCAGCTTATTGGCGCCAAGATCGACACTGTCGCCGGTTTTCACAATATTAAAATTCCAGTCTTTATGGAAGTGCTTTTTGATCATCATGGCGCCGTTTTTAGTGCAGTAAACAGGGGTTCCGGGGATCCTCTCCAACAGGTACGGCAGGCTGCCCCCGTGGTCCTGCTCGCAGTGGTTGGTTACGATCAGGTCGATGTTTTTCAGCCCTACTTCACTTTCCAGTTGCTCCAGGTACTTTTCATAGAAAGGAGTCCAGACTGTGTCCACCAGGGCAGTTTTCTTATCCTTGATCAGGTAGGAATTATAAGTGGAGCCCCGGTGGGTGGAAAGCTCCTCGCCATGAAATTTTTTGAGTTCCCAGTCCTTGATCCCGACCCAGAAAATATTGTCTTTTATTTGGATCATCTTTCAACCAGCTCCTTTAAGATTTTTTATGATCCCAAACTGAACAATCAATAATTCCCCCAAAAATAAAATACCCCCCTTTAAAAATAGTTCAACTCTTTAATGACACTATTTTAAAGGGAGGAGCTTAAATGAAGCTTTCTAAAAGTTTAATATTTTATTAACTCTGAATTTCACAGCTAAAAAACATCAATCGCCTTTATATTAACCTGCCGACCCTGCCGCCGTCATGCACCGCATCCATGATTTGTGTTTGTTTATAATCGTCCCTACAGTCGCCTACAAGGTAATATTCTTTGCCAAATTCACTGACTTGGTCAGCCAGTACTTCTACAGGCCTGGTTCCTACGGCAAAAATAACGGTATCTGCAGGAATCTCTTTTTTCTCCCCATTGGCTTCAATCATTATATTATTTTTTGTTATTTCGCATACAAGTGTATTGGTGTAAGATTTAATCCCTGCTTTAGCCATTTTTTCAAGAAGGTCAATCCTCGTCATTGGCTCTACTGTCGAGGCTAGTTCTGGAAGTTGTTCAAACACAGTAATATTTTTAACACCTTTTTCTGCCAGATAAAGTGCTGTTTCACACCCAACCATTCCTCCACCGATGATAGAGGCTTCGTTACCCAATTGCTTTTCGCCTGCTAATATTCCGATTGCCGGTATGGCATTTTCTATTCCCGGTATTTGGGGGACGATCGGTTTTCCTCCTGTGGCAATAACAACCACATCCGGATCGACATTTCTAATTAAAGTAGGTGTTACCTCGGTGTAAAAGTTAACTTTGACACCGGCTTTTTGAATTTGTGTTATGAACCAGTGGCGTGCGTCCTCGATTTTTTCTTTGTGAGGCGGAAGCTTGGCCATGTTCAACTGGCCGCCCAGTACACCTGTCTTTTCGTAAAGCGTTACATCATGACCTCTCAATGCGGCCACTCTTGCTGCCTCCATTCCCCCTGGCCCCGCACCTATGATCATAACCTTCTTTTTCTTTGTAGCTGGCATTAGCTCGGAATAATCCCTCTCACGGCCAGTTGCCGGGTTTAGTATACAGCGTATTCTGCGTCCGACAAACATACGTCCTCCGACACAGCCGATGTTGCAGCTAATACAGGGTATAATATCCTCTTCCCGGCCTTCTCTCGCCTTTAATGGGTAATAAGGATCACAAATTAACTGCCTTCCAATTGCAACAAAATCAGCTTTGTTTTGTTCAATTATACTATCAGCCAGAGCTGGGTTTCTAATTTTTCCGACTGTTATAACAGGAATACTGACTTCCTTTTTGATAGCCTCGGCAATATATATCCGCCATCCTTCCGGGTAGCTCATGGGTTCTAGCAAAGTACACATCGATTCATATATACCTGAACTTACATGTAAAACATCTACTCCAGCTTCTTCAAGCAGCTTGGCTATCTGTATTCCCTCTTCTAAACTGTTACCTCCCTTAATAAACTCTTCCGCACTAAACCTTACCGAAAGGGGAAAATTCCTGGAGCAAAGTTCCCTGATTCGTTTGATGATAGCCAAAACAAAGTTGCAGCGATCCTTTACCGTACTGCCGCCGTACTTGTCATTTCTTGTATTGGTGAGAGGAGATAAAAACTGACCAATAAGATATCCATGTGCTCCGTGGAGTTCAACGCCGTCAAAACCAGCCCTCTTAATCCTGAAAGCTCCCTGGGCAAACTTTTCCACTAATTCATCTACTTCTTCGGTAGTAAGAGCTTTTGTCGGGACTTGCATGAAACCGCATGGTTTGTCGGAAGCTCCGACCGGTTGAAGTCCTTCAATAATTGGAGGAGCCGTTTCGCGTCCCGCATGATGAATCTGGGCAAAGATCCTGGCGCCGAATTGCTGGCAAGCTTCTGCCAATTCATTCAAGCCCGGCAAGTAGCGATCGTCGTCACAACTTATCTGGGTTACAATGTTTTTGCCTCTGGGGTAATCTACCTGCACATTTTCAACTATTATAAGGCCCACTCCGCCCTTGGCCCTTTCCCTGTAATAGGCAATCATTGTATCTGTCACTTCACCGGTGGCACTGCCGAAACAAGTGGCCATAGGCGGCATGACAATGCGGTTTCTGACCGGCATATTTCCAATCTTACCCTGTTCAAAAAGGTGTTTATATTTAATCACGAATTAATACCTCCTGATTTAACTGTAGCTGTCTCTTGTGATCCTTTGTCTAACCTTAGTTTTTGAGGCAGTAGAAGCATTGATTTCACTCGCAGGCACCCATACATTTTGGTTGTTAAGCCCCAAGCCCGAACCACATTTTGGGCAATTAAAAATGGCAACTTGGTGTTCCACGTTATTTTGTGCAAAACAGGTAGGGCATTTAATAGTAATAGTCGGAATAACAAACTGCAACAAAAAAACAATTAAACCTGCGATTACAATAATCCAAGTATTGGCCATTAAACCCATCATTACACCAATGATAACAGTTTTCAAACTTAATAGCCGAAAAAAATGTTTGCGCGGCTCACGTGATTTTAGGCTTTGATATATTAGGTTCATTATTTCACCCCTATAAGACTAAACCTTAGCCGGGCAAAACTCTTTTGCCCGGCTAAGTTTATGTCTGCTGAAATATTGCCTTTGTCTATTCTATCCCAAGCATTTGAGCGGCATTTTGGTATAGCACTTTCGGCAGCACTTCTTCTTTAAACGGGAGCTTTTTAAATCTTTCAAGACTCTCTTTAAACGGCGCAAACGGGTGAGCGGAAGCAAACACTAATTTATCACTGATTATGGTGTTAGCCGCTTCTACCACCAATTCCGCACCAGGCAGGAAATGGTAGACCGATGTTTCAAAATACACGTTATCGTTCCGCCAGGCAATAGCTACCATTTCGCGGGTAAAAGGCCAGCCTCCGTGTGAACACAAAATCTTTAACTTGGGAAAATCTACAGCCACATCGTCGATGGGCAGAGGCGATCCAAAACTTATTTTAGTACCGCTTACAGGCAACGGGCCAATGGTAATAAATACCGGGACCTTAAGATCCGAACATTTTTGATAAATTGGGTACATTTTGGGGTCATTGGCATATAATCCCGCTCCGAATGGGTCAATTGAAGCGCCTTTCAACCCTAGTTCATTTACTGCCCGCTCAACTTCACGGACAGCTCCATCTCCCTTATTGGGATCGATCCCGGCTATACCGATAATCCGGTCCGGATATTTGCTTACCATATTTGCCACATAGTCGTTGGTTACTTTCCAGGCTGACGTGGTTTCGATATCTCTACCGGTACATACCACCTTGTCAATACCCGCCTTATCAATGTCACTGATAAAATCTTCCAGAGTACTCTCCTTGGGGAAAGGGTTTCCTGATTTTCTAAATACGGTCTTAATTCCTTCCCCTTGCAAGAGGGAGAAATATTCCGGCGTATTGGGACGGGCGCGGCAGTCAAGAACTCTCATTATTAATCTTACCTCCTATTAATTAGTTTTTTTTGAGTATTTAACTTATTTAATTATGTCTTCAAGCATTTTACCTCTTGTTTCTGGTGCAAAGGCCAAAGCTACCAGTGCCCACAACCAGGTCAGACAGGCTAGTGACATAGCCACACCATAACCATAGGTCATGGCCATTGCGCCAATAGCCCAAGGACCTGCGGTAGAAACAATTCGACCTATTTGCGGGGCAAAAGCGGTACCGGTACTGCGAAGTCTGGTCGGGAAAATCTCCGGATAGTAGGTGGCAAATCCCGAGTAAATCCCCAGTGTGCCGAAACCGGCTAAAGGTCCGAGAATATACAACCAGGCCTCGGTTGGTGACCACAACAAGTACAGCGGGGTGAAAATAGCACTAATTAGGATATAGATTAAGAAGGTCGGTTTACGGCCAATTTTGTCTGCTATTGAACCCCACAACAGGTATCCTGCTCCGGCGCCCAAATTATAAACGATAAACCACGTACTGCTTTTAACGATTGAATAACCTCTTACATTAACCATATAAGTTGGTGCGAATGTTAAAAAAGCCCAGCACACGATTAGTTCGGCAGAGGTCATGGCCGCACCAATGATTACGTGTTTAACAAGTATTTTTTCACTGAACAGTTGCAAAACAGTAAAACTATTTTCTTTTGATTTAATGCCTTTAGATTTGTCTTCTTTTCTTTTTTCAACAACTTTTTCGAAACGTGCAGTTTCCTTTATGGTTCGTCTTATATATAGCACAATAAATGCTGGCAGTACTCCTGCCAGGAAGACAGCACGCCATCCCCAGATTGGTGCGATAGCCATTACTACAAATGAGCCGAGAATGCTGCCCCAAGCCCAGCAACTTTGCATAACGCTGGCACATTTGGAGCGGTGTTTGGCAGGCCATGTTTCGGCTATCAGAGTGGCGGCTGCCGACCACTCACCTACACAGCCAAATCCGGTAAAGAATCTGAATACCGACAGTATCACCCAGTTAGGAGCAAAAGCGCAGGCTGCTGTTGAAACAGCATAGGTCAATACTGTAAACATCATAGTGTTTTTTCTGCCCAGGTAATCGGCAACAATACCCATCAAGAGACCTCCGACAACCTGACCCAACAAGAAAATGGTTACCATCAAACCCGCAGTTGCTGAGGAAAGTGACCATTCTTTCATAATCATAGGTAAAACCAGCACGAATAGAATGGAGTCCATACCGTCAAAAATATAACCAGCTACACTTGCATACATTACTTTCCATTGATATGGAGTTATCTTCTCTGTTTCCGATTCAAACTCTAGTCTTTGTTCTAATGCTTCAGACTGTGCACTCACCTTCTTGCCACTCCTTCGTTTATACCGACAATCCGGCCTATTCTACTTTCAATTAAAGTCTTCTCCCAACTATTTCAACTTACTCAAGCTTCAATAAGTAAAACCTGCCTCTTTCATCTCTTTCATTAGTAACTCCATAGAGTTTTGTCTGACAGATTATATGGGCTCTGCTCCAATACTGACCGGGTGTTTAGTTATACTTTCATCAAAAATAGACAATCCTGTAAAACTTTTTGTTGGTGAACGAAGCCGAAAATCAATAATCATTTTTATTAAACCTCCAAAATCTCAAGGGTAGTCTCTTATTTAAAAACTGCCCTCCTTTCTTATCTCAATTACCATTGTGATTAATTTCATATACGCAAAACGCTTGCCAGTAAGATTTTTGCAACAATTACTCACTGTAATAAACTTAAAAAGATCTATTTTGAGTTGAATTTTCAAAGATTCTTTACTATATTAGGACTCAAACGCAATTTATTACCCTAAGTGATTTAGGGTGTTACAGGGTATTTCTAAAGCTGTTTTGTGAAAAAATGTTGCAATCCTGTCGTGATTGGTTTCGTATATTCTTTAGAACTAGGCTTTACCGCCAAAACACAATTGCAACAACAGTTGCAGAAAAGCAACACATCACGCGGGGAAGGAATCATTACTACCAGGTATTTCCTCAAAAACTATTGAACTTTTGGCTTCTAAAGAAAAACAGCTTTCATGCCGCGAGGTATGAAAGCTGTTTTTGTCTACAGTCTGAGCTGCAGCTAAAGATAGAGCAATAAACCATTTGTAAAATCCAATTCTTATTTGAACAACTTCAAGAATACTACTCTAAGCCAAGAAGCTTAGCTGCATTATGATAAAAAACTTTTGGCAAGACATCTGGCTTAATACCATTATTTAGATACTCATTTACACAAACCTCTAAACTATAACCCGGGTATACGGTAGCAAAAATAATTTTATCTTGTAATATGTTGTTTGCTGCCGTTACATAACTCTGATAGCCAGGATGGAATGATGTTAAATAACAATCGGGTGATAAGTAAACATTGGGGCGCTGATATGCTACGTGGCAAATCTCAACTGTGTATGGCCAACCGCCATGCGTAAGCACTATTTTTAAATTGGGAAAATCTTTAGCCACTCTATCAATGAAAATCGGGTTATATAATTCTAATGCTTCGCAATATAATCCACCAAAAGTAATGGTTAGAATAATATTTTCCGCTTCGCATTTTTCGTAAATTGGGTATAAAATTTTATCATCTGCTGGCACTGGTTTTTTTACAAAATATTGCCCAGGCTCAATTATCGCACATTTAGCCCGTCCTTGGACGATGAGATCATCAATATCCTTTATTGGGTCCTCAGCATAAGGGTCAATATGAGCCATACAGATAAATCGTCCTGGATAAGCGTCTAATAGTTTACCAATATCACCTTGATCTTGACCTTTTCGGAAAGGTACCATACCTATTTCTACACCACATTCATCCATTTCCTTTATTAGTAAATCCATTGAAAATTGTCTTGCTGATTCGGGATATGTTGGAGCAGCACTAAAAGTAGGATCTCCGAATATTTTATTTGCCTTAAATGAACCAAAAGGTGGTCTTAAACGCCAATCAATTATTTTATAATCTGCCAAAATAAGTCCCTCCCAAAATACTTATTAGAACTTTTTGTTAATTTCATATATGCAAAACGCTTGCCAGTAAGATTTTTGCAACAATTACTCACTGTAATAAACTTAAAAAGATCCATTTTGAGTTGAATTTAAAGCTTCTTTACTATATCAGGACTCAAACGCAATTTATTACCCTAAGTGATTTAGGGTGTTACAGGGTATTTCTAAAGCTGTTTTGTGAAAAAAATGTTGCAATCCTGTCGTGATTGGTTTCGTATATTCTTTAGAACTAGGCTTTGCTGCCGAAACACAATTGCAACAACAGTTGCAGAAAAGCAACACCAATTTGTATCTGTGTGCTATTAGAGCTTTGCATAATCCTTTTGCATGTTAACCTTAGCTCATTTAATTATAATTCTACCTGGCATACTTATTGCGTAATCGTTTTTAATACTAAAATCTTTTCGACTAAAAATGCAATCAAAGGAATGACAATGTAATGAAAGGGGATTTTGCATGAATAACTACAAAGATCTTTTTAGCCCTGGACGGATAGGGAATATGTGGGTTAAAAACCGTATCGTAATGCCTCCAATGGCCAGTTGCTTTGGCAGTGCTACAGGTGAAGTGACTGAAACAATGGTTGCTTACTACAGAGAAAGGGCCAAAGGCGGGGCGGGTTTAATTATAATTGAAAACATTCAAGTTGATTTTCCAAATGGTAAAAAAATAGCAACACAGATATCCTGTGATGACGATCGATTTTTACCCGGTTTAAATGAACTGGCTGAAGCCTGCCAACAACACGGTGCCAGAGTTTTTGCCCAAATTCATCACGCGGGGAAGGAATCTATAGTACCTGTTGGACCGTCGGACATCCCATCTCTAGATTCAGGCGCTAAACCAAGAGTATTAACTTTGGAAGAAATTGAAGATATTATTGAGAAGTTCTCGCAAGCTGCTCTTCGCATAAAACGGGCGGGCTTTGACGGGGTCGAACTTCATGCAGCCCACGGCTATCTTTTGAACCAATTCCTTTCCCCTGTTTCTAATACCAGAAAGGACAGGTTTGGTGGCGTTATAGAAAAGAGAGCAACTATTGTTGTAGAGATTATAAAAAAAATTAAAACTCTTTGTGGTACAAGTTTTCCAATAAGTGTGCGTTTTAGTGCTGAAGAATTTGTAAATGGTGGTAATACATTAACTGAGGGTAAAGAACTAGCTTTAATTTTTCAAAAGGCTGGAGCGGATGCGCTTCACATAAGCTCCGGTATTGTTGAATCCAGGGTTAAAATAATTGAGCCTGCCAGTTATGAAGAGGGTTGGCGGACATACTTAGCCAGGGAGATTAAAGAGGTGGTGAATATACCGGTTATTACTGTCGGCCAGATCCGTAATCCCGTTTTTGCGAATAACATTATTTCAGAAAAATGGGCGGATTTTGTTGCCCTTGGCAGACAACTTATTTGTGACCCATATTATCCCGAGAAAGTAAGAAGGGGCAGAGAGAAAGATATTATACCCTGTCTTAGCTGCAATAACGGTTGCATTGGCAGGACAGCATTGGGTCGTAGAATGCGCTGTATATTAAACCCGGTAACCGGCCATGAGAGAGATTATGCTACACTGATACCTGCTGCCAGAAGCAAGACAGTCATGATAGTTGGCGGAGGCCCTGGAGGCATGGAGGCAGCAAGAGTGGCCGCATTGAGAGGACACAACGTAACGCTTTACGAAAAGACAGGTGTACTGGGCGGCCAGTTGAACATGGCCAAGCTTCCGCCTCACAAAGGAAAAATCGAGGACGCACGCCGCTGGTTCATAACACAAATTCAAAAAGCCGGTGTCAAAGTTAACTTTTACACCGAGGTAACACCTACTTTAATTAGAAATGTCGATCCGGATGTAGTTGTTATTGCCACAGGAGGAAAACCAATTATTCCCGACATACCCGGTATAGAAAATGCTATACCGGCGATCGATATATTAACCGGCAAAAAGCAAGCAGGAAACGAGGCTGTTATAATTGGCGGAGGAATGGTTGGGTGTGAAACAGCACTTTACCTGGCGGAAAAAGGTGTTAAAAATATTACCGTGTTTGAACAACTTCCAGAACTAGCCTCGACAGTAGAGCCAATAACGAGGATTGACCTTCTTGAAAAAATGGCTAAAGCAGGGATTAAATCTTACACCTACACACGCGTATGCGAAATAACAAAAAGTAATATAATGATTGAAGCCAATGGGGAGAAAAAAGAGATTCCTGCAGATACCGTTATTTTTGCCGTAGGAACCAGGCCTGTAGAAGTACTGGCTGACCAAGTCAGTGAATTTGGCAAAGAATATTACCTTGTAGGCGACTGTAGGGACGATTATAAACAAACACAAATCATGGATGCGGTGCATGACGGCGGTAGGGTCGGCAGGCTAATCTAGCATAATTGAACTTCGGAAAAGCCGCAGAAATTACTGCGGCTTTTGTGATCTACCCCGGTTGAATTCATGACTATTATAATTGATATTATATTTTTTAATTTTTCTTGTTATAGTTACATGGTTAACTTTTAGCACATCAGCAGCTTTACGGCTGCTTTTATAGTGCTCCATAGCTAACGCAATCACTCTTTTTTCAGCTTGTTCTACAGCATCCTTAAGTGGCATTATTCCGTTTTCTTGTAAACCAATACTTGTTTTTATAATATTGTTTGGCAGGTAATCCACCCCAATAATATCATATGGACAGAGAACAATTAGGCTTTCTACAACGTTTTCTAATTCCCTTATATTCCCAGGCCAGTTATAATTTGTTAATATGTTCAATAATCCTGGTGCTAAACTCTTTTTGCAGTTATATTTTGAATTAAACTTATTTAGAAAGAAAACAATTAGCGGAGGAATATCATCAATACGTTCCCTCAGAGGTGGAATCACTATTTGAACCACATTTAATCGATAGAAGAGATCATCGCGAAATGTACCCAAGCTTACCATTTCTTCAAGGTTTTTGTTGGTAGCAGCTATGATCCGGACATCCAAATGGATCTGTTTTTTACCGCCTATACGCATAATTTCACGTTCTTGAATAGCTCGTAAAATTTTTACTTGCATAATTAATGGTAAGTCACCAATTTCATCAAGAAACAGGGTTCCACCGTTAGCAATCTCAAACAAACCAATTTTTTGTTGTTTAGCATCAGTGAATGAACCTTTTTCAAATCCAAATAATTCAGATTCAATAAGATTCTCAGGAATAGCACCGCAGTTAACTACGATAAAAGGGTCTTTATTTCTGTTGCTGGTCTTATGAATCGTTTTAGAGATAACTTCTTTCCCAACACCTGATTCGCCCAAAATCAAGACATTACATTCCGCCCTTGCAATGCGGTAGACAATATTTATTATTTGTTTCATTTGGCTGCTGCAAGCAATTAAGTTGCTTGTATTTTTGAGTATTTGTTCTTGTCGTAATTCTTCCAGTTCAGTCTCATATTTATGGGATAAGGCTAAATTTTCCTCAAGCTTTTTGTTTATCTCAAATATTTCCGTTACATCACGAACGTTAGTTACTACCCTCCACACAAGACCATTGGAGTCAAATATCGGACGTGCCGTTAAGAGAAACCTTTTACCAATGCGACTTTTAGTTTCTTTGGTAACGACTTTCCCTGTTTTGATAGCACTAATAGCTGCAGAATCACTAAAATAACCAGCATTTATTAAGTCAAGTACATTTTTACCAATAAGCTCTTTGGGCTCAATGTCATAAAACTTACCACAAGCTTCGTTAACATAAAGCGTATTTCCCTTGCCGTCACAGATCCAGATTCCATCCATGGAACTTTCCAACAAGCTTTCTAGATCAATAACAATATTGCTTGATGATATTTTTTGTTCTTGTTTCATATATTGCACCCCAGAGCAACATTTTGCTTAAGTATCATTAAATCCTATCACGACTCCTATAAGTAAATACACTCCTTGGCGTTGTGAACCAGTAATTATTGAGCCTCGGACTGGATCCACTTTTTCTCGGTTGACTTGGCCAGGCTAGCAATCAGGCGGTCGATATCCCCATACTGCACGCCCCATGTTCAAGAGGACTTTTTGACGCATCTTATCATTCTCGCGAACGGATTCAACAACCTGTATGTAGGTTCTTTTAGAACCACCTTTGTTTTTAAATGTTTTAGTTCTCGTATACATGGCACCCATGTTATACTATATTAGCTTGATTTAAGGAATATGGTACTTACTAACTTAGAAGCATGCTTTTGAAAATTTCAGAAAAATTACCTTAATTTTACTAGTTTGTGGGTTTGGAGGGAGTAATAACCGCCTCAAAGTTTCAAACTTGAGTTTAAGTTAGAGAAAATCTTTACTGGAACGTTAAAAAGTGAATTACTATAAATAAAAGATGTATAATATATATATATTATACATCCTCCCATCTTGCAATACAAAATATCTTCCTAAACAATGTTTTAACATCACTACATGAAAACAAAAATAACTTATAGTTATTCAAGCTATTTTACAAATATATATTTACCTGTTGGTTTTTATTCTTGACTGGAAGTAGTGGCCGGCATAAACAGCCGCCAGAGGATTGTGCCCCGTGACCCGGTCTTTGACCGCCAGTACTGTAATAGGTGCGTCAGAGTATTTGATAAAGATACTGTCATGACCCACACACAATCCAAGCAGTACGTTCAAGTCCGTTTTTTCCTTATTTAAAAGCAGAGCCTGGACCACCGGGTTGCACATGGGTTCAAACTGACCCGGGCGGACTTTTTCCTCCTCCTTCAGGCCCAGCTCTTCTTTGGGTCTGGCGCCTGTTTTGCACATCACAGAAGCCACTTCAAACCCATTTTCTTTAAATATTTGGGATACCGCCCGGGCTTCCTGGCGCAGTCCGACGCAGAAGGCCAGACCGAGTTTGCTAAAGCCGGACATCCGTGCAAACTCCATAATCTCACGGACCCTCGGCCACACGTTGTAGCCGCCCGACTCCACCCTGGCCGAATTGCAGGCCAGCATCCCCTCCGACTTCTGGTAGATTAACGAAGCCTGGTCATATAGTTCGCTGTGTTTTTGTATGGGACAGTTTTTGGGCAGCTTACTCAGTTCCCCCATCCGGCAGGAATAAACACCACACTCAGCGCAACTCAGCAAAGTTGCTCCCCCCCCTTAACATCTTTCAAAAACATTTGATTTAATAATTCCAGAAACAAATCCTTCTCTAAAGGTTTATGATTGTTTAGAAGCCTGTGATCTTCTAAAATCACCCAGCCTTTTTTTATTGTATACAGGAGATTATAAGTGCGCTCACCATTAGTCATTTCAACCAGGCCTATGGGGCCGATAGCGAACCTTTTTACCGGACAAATTTCCACATGGAAGTTTTCTTCCGTAATAATCAAGCTGGGAGCAAAATACCTGCCAAGTAGTTCTTCATCTCTCCGTACCGGTGACTCAATAACAACCGGGACAATACTCTGAAGGGGATCTGCTTCCCATATTTTGATCTGCTCAACTGTCCACTGCTTAAGCTGTTTCATTAATTCTAAAAGAGCCGCAATCCAGTCTTCTTTTAAATTTTGCTTGACCATTACTTGAGGTTCGCTGCCATGCCCAGGCATCTGAATCACTCCATTTTCTTTTGATTATGGATAGGCTGATTTTTTGTTGATTGGTGACTGTGGCTTGCACCTTATGGACATTGTTTCTTAAATATTATAGGGTACGGCAGCGGCACCAATCAAGCAGTTTTGAATATATTTTTGAATTGAATACTTAGTTATTTTGACATGACCTGGTGTTGAGTGTATTATAATTATGAAACGATGTACATATAACTGGAGGGATGGTTTTGCCTGGCAAGATTATTTCCATTAATATCGCCGCACGAAAAGGAATTGAAAAAGACAGTGTTGGGGAAGCCATGGTTATTGAAAATTGGGGGTTGGAAGGTGATGCTCACGCCGGCAACTGGGACAGGCAGGTCAGTGTCTTCCCCGTCGAAGCCTTGGATAAGGTCGCGAGCCATAAAATAGACGAAGTTTTAAACGGCGGCTACACTGAGAACTTTACTATATCAGGCATACCACTGGAGGAGTTGGTTGTAGGCAAATCATTAATCTTAGGTGACGCAGAGATTATTATAACACACATTGGCAAAGATGAATTTAAAGAGCACGGCAGGCCTTATGCTGTAAGCCGTGAAGGCCGGTTTGGAAGGGTCGTTAAAGGCGGCAAGGTAAAAACAGGTGATGAGGTAAGGATTAAACCCTGAAAATTTAAATGAATTTGGAGTGGTAATGATGGAAGAAGCTGTTGAAAAGGAGTATATCTTAAACATGCACGGTAATTACAGCGAAACTGTGATTGATCATGCCAGGAACCCACGTAATGTAGGGAATATCCCGAATTGTGACGGTTTTGGCCAGTGTTCCGGTGAATGCGGTGATACAATCGGCATCTGGCTGAGTGTTAAAAACGAAAGAATAACCAGGGCCACTTTCTGGACAGACGGGTGTGGGGCAACTATAGCTTGTGGCAGTATGATAACTGAACTGGTTACAGGCCGACCGGTCGCAGAGGCCAAAAAAATTAACCGGGATACCCTTTTGCATGCTCTGGGAGGGTTGCCCGAAGATCATGTCCATTGCGCCGCCCTGGCGGCCGATACTCTGGCCGAGGCACTGCAAGATTACCATGAGTTGGCCAGGTTTCCCTGGAAAAAAGCTTATATGAAATAAGACTGCATATTAATCTCTGATTTTCATTATAAATAAGCGCTGCCTAATTGGTGGCGCTTATTTGTTTTGAGTCATAGGATACTGAAAGGTCATTCTTCATTAGGATTAATTTTACATTATCACGGGGAGAACGTCATGGAAAAAGAGGAATTTGTCCGGTTATGCCAGAGTCTTTCGTGCAATAACAATCATGAACTTACCAGGGCTATCCTGCCGGTTGTTGGTGAGTACCTGGCCCTGCCGAACAAAAGCAAGCTGCCCGTTATCTGGATTGAAACCAACGACAGCGGCGACAACAACATTGCTTTTATGAATACCACCTACCCCTACCTGGATCAGGTCTTTGCAGAGATGATCGACTTGCTTTACAGCAACACCTTTATGGCCGCCCAGGGCAGCGACGCCCTCAGCATCCTGGAACAGGCCTCATTAATGTACAAAAGCAAGTTTGTCCTGGTGGTGGAAGGGGCTGTCCCGGTCAAAGACAACGGGCTGTATAACATTATAGCAATAACAGAAAAAGGCGCCATAACGGCCCTTGAGGCAATAAGACAGCTGGAGGCTGCCGCAGGGCACGTTGTCGCCATCGGCACCTGCGCCAGCTTCGGCGGCCCGTCCGCGGCCAGGCCCAACCTTACAGGCAGTGCCGGGGTCAGGGATGTGCTGAAAAGGGAGATTATTAATGTAAGCGGCTGTCCTGTCAACCCTGACTGGTTCGTGGGCACCCTGGCCCACCTGCTCATGT
The DNA here is from genome assembly GCF_004369225.1 of Pelotomaculum propionicicum. Lineage (GTDB taxonomy): Bacteria > Bacillota > Desulfotomaculia > Desulfotomaculales > Pelotomaculaceae > Pelotomaculum_B > Pelotomaculum_B propionicicum. The sequence continues at coordinate 45,118 of NZ_QFFZ01000016.1, read as the reverse complement.
ACGGGAGGCCGGAGCTTGACAGCCTGGGCCGGCCGGTGCTGTTCTACGGCTTTACAGTGCACCGCCACTGCCAGCGCCGTTCCTATTTCGACAGAGATGATTTCGCGTCAAAACCGGGCGACATCGAATGCATGTTCTCACTGGGCTGTATGGGACCCCGCACGGGCGCGGACTGCCCCTACAGGCAGTGGATTAACCACGTCAACTGGCCCGTCAAGGCCAACACTCCCTGCATCGGCTGTACCAACGAGGACTTTCCGGACGGCTCCACACCGTTTTTTACCACGCTGCCTGAAAAAAGTGAAAAAGATGAAGAGAAAAAATCCACTTCCTTAAAGGAGACCTGAAATGACCAAACAGAGCATAATTTTCAGCCCGGTTACCAGACTGAGCGGACTCCTCTCCGTGGAGGCAATAATTGAAAACGGGCGGGTGGCGGAAGCTAACGCCAGCGGCACCATGTTCCGGGGCTACGAGTGGATTATGCGCGACAGGCTTGTCACTGACGCGGTCTACCTGACGCAGAGAGTATGCGGCATCTGCTCCCTGGCGCACGGCGCCGCGGCCAGTTACCTGCTGGATGAGATCTATGACAGCGAGTTGACGGAAAATGCCCAGTATTTGCGCAATATAATGTTTGCGGCAGATTTTTTGCAAAACCACATCAGGCACTTCTACCTGTTCAGCCTGCCTGACTTTGCCAGGATGCCGGACCGCCCCCCCTACCTTGGGCAGAACCTGACGGATGCCCGGCTCGGCTTTTCTGATAACGAACGCCTGGTTGGGCATTATTTTGAAGCTGTTAAAGCAGCCCAGGAAAGCCACCAACTGCTTGCCCTGTTCGGCGGCAAGGCCCCCCACCAGCACAGTTTTGTCCACGGCGGTGTTTCTGTTGCCCCGACAGCGGATAAAATCAGCCAGGCGCTGGCCTTAATCAGAAGCATCGGCGATTTTGTCAAAAGCCGCATGGTCCCCGATACTGAGCTGGTTGCCCGTGTTTACAGCGATTACTATGCCATCGGTGTTACTCCACCGCGCCTCTTGTCCTTTGGCCTGTTTAAATTTGGCAAAATGAATGAAAATAACTTGTGGCGGGGCGGTGTGGTGTCAGATGGCCGGTATACCCTGCCGCAGGCGCAGCTGATTAATGAGGATATCACCAATTCCTGGTATGTATCCGGACAGGAGAAAGGTGAAAAAGGTGAAGATTACCTGCCTGATCCTTACAAGCCGCATGCTTATACCTGGATTAAATCGGTGAACTATACGGGACTCCCTTACCAGGTAGGCCCGCTGGCCCGCATGATCATCAACGGTTTTTACAGCGGCGGCACCTCAACCATGGACAGGATTTACGCCCGCACCCTGGAAACCCTGCTGCTCACTGAGTTGGTGCTGGGATGGCTCAATAAAATCAAACCCGGCCCCCCGCCCATCAACCAGAAAAAAACGCCGGTAAAAAATGAGGCCACCGCCACAACCGACGCCATGCGCGGTGCCCTGCTCCACAGCGCAAAGATTCAGGATGAAAAAGTGGTCCGTTATAATATAATCACACCGACCGTCTGGAATTTTGCTCCCAAGGATAAGAACGGCAACCGCGGCCCCGTTGAAAGTGCGCTGGTTGGCACCGGTATCCCCAGGTCCGACATGCTGTTTACCATCCTGGGCCGGACCATCCGTTCTTTTGACCCGTGTATATCCTGCGCCACTCATATCCTTGATTTAAAAAAGAATGTTGAATATGAAGAAGTTTTTTGAATGCCATTACCAGATTCACATCCGAATCAAAACAGTTGGAGGTTGATAATTCTGAGTGCATTAAATGTTTACGCTACGAGGATGAGTGCCGGTTCAAGGCTACTCACCTGAAAAGTTTCGCAAGGTCCGGGGAAAAACCATGGTTTCTAAAAAAGAAAAAACACATTAAAAAACATGAACGGTTACCAGTAAAGCAAGCAGAATAACAACCAAACAGTGGGTCCTGACAAACGGTTTATGACGTGATGCTTTTAAAGCTATGGCCACCACAGCCGCAAGAGCCGTCCAGGCCAAGACACCGGACAGAATGTTGCCGTTAACGTGCACCCCCGCTCCCCTGCCCCAATGTCTCCCGGAACTCAGGGCAAAAAAACCATGTAAGGTTAAGGCTGCCAGGCTGGCCAGGGCTATGGCATGGTGATTTTGTGATAACAATTTAATAGATGCTCCGTTTAGGCGTATGCGGCGCGTGAAAAATGGCACAAGAGTCCCTAAAAAAAGCAAAAAGCCGATCCAGCCGAGAAATTCCACCATCAATGCTATCCACCTCCAATGGCAATTTTACATCATTATATGTATAGAAAAAAGCCGGTATTAACCGGCTTTTTCCCTTAATTTGCACCTGTACCACTGCTGCAGGGGCCAATGCACTGACCGCTGCAATTACCCTGGCCTTGCCCCAACCCTTTGCCCATTCCGGCGCCCTTGCCGCCGGCTCTAAAGCCCTGGCCGCCATTGTTGTTGGGACCGACTGTAGTCCGGTTGATGTTTTCCTGCACCCGCTCGGTCATAAATTGCTTGTGCTGGTCGGCCTGCTCCTGGGTGATCCTGCCGTCTGTGACCAGTTGGTCAATCTGTGCTGTGCGCTGGGCAAGCATATAATCGAGCAATTGTTGTTCACTAATACCTTTTTCAGCCGCAATCTGCACCAGCGACTGGCCGGCCTGACGGGCCGCTCTCAAATCATCCTGGCTGATCCCCAAAAACTCCGCCACATTTGCTCCCATACCACCCATATTTCTGCCGCCAATATGCAGTCCGTAACCGCCCCTTTTGCCTTGTCCGGCCTGGCCGTTGGACTGGTTTCCCACCGCGGATGCCTTCGCCGCCGGGATGCCCACCAGCAGAACCCCGCCCAGCAAGGCCACGGCGACTGCCGCCGCCAACCAATTCTTGATTTTCATAAACCAGCAACCTCCTTTTTTTTATCTGAATGTAGCATACCAATAAATTTTTAAAATCATTTTTAGAAAATGTTAAGAAAATGTCAAGATTCATTCCTGATTAAAAAAATGTTTAAAATAATGATACAATGTGTGATAAGAAATACGGTAATACAATTTCGGGGTGGAACCGTGCCTAAAAAAATACTTGTGGTGGACGACGAAGAAAAGATCCGGGACCTGCTTAAAAACTATTTGGAGAACGAAGGCTTTGAAGTTGTCCAGGCGGCGGACGGCCTGACCGCTCTGGCCTTAGTGCAGTCGGAGAAGCCGAACCTGGTCGTGCTGGACTGGCTGCTGCCGGGCAAAAACGGCCTGGAAGTATGCAGGGAAATCCGGCAGAAAAGCAGCATCCCGGTAATTATGCTGACTGCCAAAACAGAAGAGATCGACAAGCTCCTGGGGCTGGAAATAGGCGCGGACGACTATGTTACCAAACCTTTCAGCCTGAGAGAACTTACCGCGCGGATCAGGGTTGTTTTGCGGCGCAGCGAGCCGGGTGAGGAAAGAAAAGAGGAACTGATCAAGGTTGGCGACCTGGAAATTGATTTAAGCCGCCATGAAGTTTTTTTAAAGGGCAAGAACGTTCCTCTGACACCCACTGAATTTAAGATTCTGAATTTGCTTTTGAGCAGCCGGGGGCGGGTTTTCAGCCGCCTGCAGCTGCTTGACGCCGCCCTGGGTTTCGCTTACGAGGGCTATGAGCGGTCAATTGACACGCACATAAGCAACTTGCGCAAAAAGATTGAGGCGGACCCGGCCAACCCCGTTTATATCATCACGGTATACGGCACCGGCTATCGTTTTGGAGGTTAATCTAAAAGGCAGGGGTGTTGAACTTGAAACTTGCAGCCAAGATATCTATTTCAATGGTACTGCTGGCCCTGCTGGCGACTCTGATCGTGTCTCTGCTGTCCGGGATTGCCATCCGCAACTCGTTCGACAACTATATCGACAAGAACCTCTCTTACCGTTTAGAACTATATGGTGAGCTTCTCACCAGCTACTACCAGGATAACAACAACTGGACAGATGTACAGTCTGTCTTTGACACCCAGTCTAAAGGCAGGGGCATGAGCACAGGTTATGGCCGTATGAACCAGGGCTTGCGCGGAACGGGCCACAGGATGGGGCCCGGCATGGGCCTTATGATGGGATCAAACACGGGTGACTTTCTTTTGACAGACTTGAACGGGAAGATCATAGCGGCTTCAGACAGTACTTATATAGGAAAACAGGCGCCTGATTCCGCAGTCAAATATAGCCTGCCCCTAAAAGTCAACGGTGACCCGGTCGGCACATTGATCATGCTGAGCAACCAGCGTGGTGAATGGGAGAGCGAGTTCGTGAGCAGCGTTACCAGGGCCACTTTATGGGCCGCGGTTGTCGCTGTCGCCATAGCCCTGATCTTCGGCGTTATTATATCCAGGCACTTGAGCAGTCCTATTGCCATGCTCACTGTCGCGGCCAAGCGCCTGGCCGGGCGTGAACTGGGCTACAGGGCTGCAGTTTCAACGGGTGACGAAATCGGCGAGTTGGCCTCTTCCTTTAATGATATGGCGGAAAGCCTGGAGCGAAATGAAAAGCTCAGGAGGAACCTGGTCGCGGATACCGCTCATGAGCTGAGGACTCCACTGTCGATTTTAAGGGGCAACCTGGAGTCTATGCAGGAGGAAGTTATAACAGTCTCTCCCGAGACAATTATTTCAATGCACGATGAGGTCCTGCGCATCAACAGGCTGGTAAACGAACTGCAGGAGATCAGCCTGGCGGACGCCGGGGAACTGCGTTTAAACCGCCGTCAGGTCCGGGTGGAGGAATTAGTGGAAAAAGTGGCCATGCTTTCTGCCAGCGAGGCCAGGCAGAAGGACATCAGTTTCTCGGCGGATATTCCGGCAGGCTTGCCTGATTTGGATGTTGATCCCGACCGGATTGTGCAGGTCCTGTTAAATATTCTGGCAAACGCGCTTCGCTACACCAGGCCTGGCGGTATGATCACATTGTCAGCTGTCCCGGGCATTGATGAAATAGTTTTTTCCGTAAAAGATACGGGAGACGGGATTGAGGCCGGTGAACTGGCTAATGTTTTTGAGCGGTACTACCGTTCCGACCGGTCGCGCTCACGCTCGGGCGGCGGCGCCGGCCTCGGGCTGGCTATTGCCAAAAGCCTGGTTGAAGCCCACGGGGGCAGGATCTGGGCGGAAAGCAAGGTTAACGAGGGAAGCAGTTTTTCCTTTACCGTCCCGGTTTACAAAAGACAGCCCGGATAAATTGCCGGGCTATTATTTAAACAGGCCGGCAAACTCACCATACCCTTCTTTTTCAAGGTCTTCTTCAGGTACAAACCGCAGGGCGGCGGAATTGATGCAGTAACGAAGCCCGGTAGGAGCCGGCCCATCCTGGAAGACGTGGCCGAGGTGTGAATCACCTTTTTTGCTCCGGACCTCAGTGCGGACCATGCCGTGGCTGAGGTCTTCCCGCGGCATTACGTTTTCCTCCCGCAGCGGCCTGGTAAAGCTGGGCCAGCCGCAGCCCGCATCGAATTTGTCACGCGAACTGAAAAGCGGCTCACCTGAAATTATATCAACATATATCCCGCTGCGCCTGTTGTCCCAGTACTCATTTTTAAAGGGCGGCTCTGTGGCGTTATTCTGCGTCACCTCATACTGCAATTTCGTGAGCTTATCTTTCAGCATCTCTTTACCCGGCTTTTGGCTATGACCCCAGTGCTTTTCTCGTATGGGGTCAGGCCAGGGTCAAAGGTGGCCTGCACCGCCTCGTAGTGTCCTGTTTCACCCGCGCATACTTCTTTGTAAGAAGGGTTTTCCTTATGCCCGCCCGTATAACCGGGCAGTACTCTAATCACCCCCCCTCATCTCTTCAAAAGGCGCCACCATGCACCAGAAACAGCCTCCCGCGAAAGTGGCAAGCTCATAACCAGCCTCGCCTGAGTGACCGGTCACCAGATTCCCTCCGTTCAACAAGTTAATTTTTTATATTATGGTCTTTTTTATTTACAAAATTGCATTGAACAAATATCCTATGCAGACAATTGACAAACCAACTATTCCGAAATAGGATGCCAATAGTTTTGGTTTTAATACCTGCTTGAGGATGATCGCTTCAGGCAGGGACAGCGCCGTTACAGCCATCATAAAAGACAAAGCAGTGCCCATGGCCATGCCTGTCCTAACCAGTTCCTTCACTACAGGGATCATGCCCGCAGCGTTGGAATACAATGGGATGCCAATAATAACCGCCAACGGGACAGCCAGAGGGTTACCCGCGCCTGCGTATTGAGCCAGGAAACCGGCCGGGGCGTAGCCGTGCATGGCCGCTCCAATACCAATGCCTACAATTACCCAAATCCACACTTTTTGCAAGATCCACTTGGTATAAGCTATCGATTGGACGACCCGGTCTTTTAAAAGCAGTTCGGGATCATCAGCGCCGCAGTCACATTGTGAGTTGGGTATCTGGTACACATATTCCTCCACCAGGTGCTCCAACTTCAGCCGGCCTAATACCATACCGGCAATTATGGCTATGACTACTCCGCTGACAATATAAATTAAAGCTATCTTCCAGCCGAACATCAGCCAGAGCATCCCCAGAGCAACTTCATTTACCATCGGTGAAGATATCAGAAATGAAAATGTCACGCCAAGCGGGACCCCCGCTTCAACGAAACCGATAAACATCGGCACCGCTGAGCAACTTCAGAAAGGTGTGAGAATACCCATTAGCGCCGCAATAACGTTGCCGATAAACTCCCGTTTTTGCCCGAGTATTTTTCTGGTTTTCTCAGGCGGGAAAAAGCTCCTGATCATGGCAATGATGAAAATGATCAGAATCAGCAAGAACAATATTTTCACTGTGTCGTAAAGAAAGAAATTTATAGCGGAACCCAGGTGTGATTCGGGTGATAATCCTATTAAATTGTAAACCAGATAATCAACAGCTTGCTGCCACATAGAATTACCCCCGTTTTGTCATTTCACTGGTAATGATCTCTTTTAACTTTTCCTTGGGCGGAACCATCCCGGTAAGCTTTACCTGTCCGTTAATAATCAGGGCTGGTGTCCGCAATATTCCATAAGAAGCAATTTCTTTGAAATCCCTTACGTGAGAGACATTTACTCTTTCATTTAGGTCGGCTAAAACTTCCATTACCATTTGCTCAAGTTTATTGCATTTCGCACAGCCTGCACCCATTACCTTAATATCCATCCTATTTACACCGCCTTTCTTCTTTTGTCCATTGGTTATCCCGCCCCCTGCAAATCATGGTTGAAGTATTTCCGCTTAAAGCCCAGGGCGACATTAACCAGGCCGATCATCACCGGCACCTCAATCAGTGGGCCGATAACCGCGGCAAAAGCCTGGCCGGAATCAATACTGAACACCGCCACGGCTACCGCGATAGCCAGTTCGAAGTTGTTGCTGGCGGCGGTGAAAGCAAGCGTCGTGCTCTGGCCGTAATTGACCCGGAATGATTTGCTGAGGAAAAAGGACAGGAAAAACATGATTACGAAGTAAACAAGCAGCGGTATGGCGATTCTAACCACATCGCCCGGCAGGGTAATGATATAGCTGCCTTTTAAAGAAAACATCACGACAATCGTAAATAAAAGGGCGATTAGAGCGAGGGGGCTGATCTTCGGGATGAATTTTTTCTCATACCATTCTTTACCCTTGGACGGCATCAGGGAAAACCTGGTAATAACTCCGGCAAGAAATGGTATGCCAAGGTAAATCGCCACACTCTTAGCAACTTCCGACATGGAAATATGAATGACCATCGACTTCATGCCCAGCCACTGGGGCACGATAGTTACAAAAAAATACGCGTAAACTGAAAAGAACAGCACCTGGAATATTGAGTTCAAGGCTACCAGCGCCGCCGCGTATTCCGAATCACCTTTGGCCAGCGAGTTCCAGATAATAACCATGGCGATGCAGCGGGCCAGGCCGATGATAATGATGCCCACCATATATTCCGGGTAATTCTGCAAAAAGATAATAGCAAGAAAGAACATCAAGACGGGTCCGATAAACCAGTTTTGGACCAGAGAGAGCCCCAGGACCTTGCCGTTTTTAAATACCTTCCCAATTTCCTCATACTTCACCTTGGCCAAAGGTGGATACATCATCACGATCAGGCCGATGGCGATAGGGATCGAGGTGGTCCCAATCTGAAATTTCTTGAGAAGGTTTGCCACTTCTGGAACAACATAGCCCAGCCCTACGCCAAAAAACATAGCCAGAAAGATCCACACGGTCAAATAGCGGTCAAGCAGGGACAATTTTGCCGAAGCTTTTTCAGACATACTTCTAGTTACCTCCTATTTCTTCTTAATATGGAACTTATTCTGATCATGCATCCTCCTCGCAAAACCCGGGCTCGCAGCCTAATTCTCTGCAGAGATCGGGATTTTGCCGGAGCAGCGAGGGTTTAGGCGAAGAACAGGAAAAACAGGAAAGCTCTTCAAGAAATTGATTCATCTGTTGCAAACATTCCTTCAAGCCCTCTTTATTTAAGGTGTAAAATACGTTTTTCCCCTCTTTCTGACTATTAATCAGATTTGCCTGTTTTAAGATTTTTATATGATGCGCAATGGCCGGCTGAGACAGGCCGATGACCTGAATGATCTCGCAGGCGCCCATTTCCTGAGAGGCCAATAGTTTTAATATATTTTGCCTGTGTGCGTCTGCCAGGGCTTTCAATCTGTTGATCAATGCAAACACCCTCTCTCTATATATTTAAATAATTAAATATATAATTTTATTTTAAATTCAAACCATCTTAAATGCAAGCCCACTCAGTAAATAAAACACCTCCAATTTTCGGTAAAAATTGAAGGTGTAACAAATAAGTCCCCTGTAGGCCCAATTGTAGTCAACGGGCTTTTTTGCGCCGCCCCTGGCCTGGCTGACTGGTTTGCTTGACAGGAGCGCCTTTAGCAGCAGGCTTGGGACCAGTGACACCTGCGGCAGGCTTGCCTTCCTGCGGAGGGGCTTTTTTCAAACAGATATATTTATAATTTACAAATACAATCGCCGCATAGATAGGAATTGCCAGGGCAATCTTATAATTTCCCGGTATTTGGGGTACAGCAATCATGATGACTCCCATTAGAGTTACGCCAATGGCCAGCCAGCGCCATTTGACCAGTTCGCTCTTAAGCACTATCGTCACCTTAATCATTTAATAGTTAAGCACTAAGGCAATTCATTGTAACTTTAAACAGTTTAGGGCATATTCTAATTCATAAAAGTATGACTTCAAGGGAGGTTTGGTTAATACCCGGTACAACATCAACTGGTTCATCAGGATTAATCATATTTTTCTTTTTCCTGATCCTTTTCATAATGGTTGTTTTTCAATAAGCTTAAGCAGGTGAGAAAATAGCTATAAATTGATCTTATTAAGTTAATACTGCTTTTATCCTAATATTTATTATTTTTTTAATAACTTAACTGTTATTACTTTTTTTTCAACCACCCCAGGCTTATAGGGATGATTTTTGGCAACTCCAATTCTTGTTCAACGTAGTAAAGCAGTTTATTACAGCTTCTGCAGAAATACATCTCTTTTTTTTCACCCGGGAAAATCTCAACAGTTTCTCCGCAAGTACATGTTGTTTCTTTCTTGGCTTCCTTGTCCTTTTTAGTTTTTAATTTTTCCAGAAAAGATAACACTCTCTACACCTCTGTATAAAAATTAATATTAGAACTTGATAAAATATTATATCACACTAATTATAAAAAGATTCATACCATTCCATGTATTACCGTTTTTGTATTTTGATATATTATTAGTTAAATTAAAAAGACTTTAAAAGTTATTTTATCATACGTTAAATTTATGAAAAAATTTGTGCTTTTATATTTGACTATAAAAAATAATTAATTTATAATGCATTTATACAATCTAAAAGGAGATGTGATTATGGCTTTTGAAGTCTATAAACCCCGTTTCGAAAAAGAAGCGACTGTAGCAATTTCGAAAAATCATCTCACCCTAAATAAAAAACTTATGGACAAATTTGATACAAAATATGTTGAACTTGCTTTTGATCCAGACACCAAAACCATTAGAATTAAAGCATCAAACAATGAAAATGGTTTGATCCTTAACAAGAACAAGATAGGCGCCAGAGGTTTTTTCAAACACTTTAATATTCAGCAAAAGGGTAAATATAACGCGGTATATAATGAGAATGAAAAATCTATTATAGTAAGGTTCTAAGACTAACAAAAATTCTTTAATGTTAGCAAAGCAGGGTAGTGGACCCTGCTTTTTAGATCAGGGTTGCATCAGTTAATCAATTAATGCATATTATACCCAGATACAAAGCTGCGCTGCAGAATTTCAAGGAGTTGGATCAGTTCAGTGCTTTTTTCACTGAACATAGCCTGTTCCGCCACAGTGCTTGAGAGTTCGTCTATTCCCTGCCCGACATCACGCACCAGTAGTGCTTTAGGTCTAAACCTGCCCATTTTGTCCATACCCGCGGCAATCCCTTCTTCAATTAAAGCCCAGTCAGTCATTAAAACGAGGTTGCTCCTTTTGGTAATCACCGGCAGGTATTCCCACATGTCGAAGGTAAAACCGATAGAAATTACGTCCTCCTCGTCCCAACCTATTTGCAGCGCGACCATAAACCCGTCAGTTTCACCTGATTTCAATTCCCACTTAAACCAGTAATCAATTTCCTCGCCTTCGTGAAACCTGTTAAACAGCACTGACAGGTCTTGATCCAGAGCCGGTACCACCAGAACCACAGCCTGTTCCGTCTCCCCGATGAACTCCGGGAAGGCTATCTCTTTAAACATACCTTTTTTACCCCCAGATTAAAAAATAGAGGTACCAACTGGCTCATGCGCAGGGACTCTCCAGCCTATAATTCTTCTTATAATCCCTTTTTCAAGTTGGCCAATACCGGTTCTACCGATCTGGCCATGACCTGATATCCGGTTTCATTGGGGTGGGCCTCATCTGAAAAATAACCGGGATGTGCCGCCCCTGTGGCTTCAACCAGCAGCGGCGTGTAAAAATCCAAAACCGGCAGCAGCTCTTCATCCGCGAACTCTTTCATCCAAATCCTGAATGAATCAAGCTCACAGCTTGCGATTCCCACGTCGTCCGGCACAAAGTTGCCCAGGTTAAGGGGAGCGGGCAAACCTAATAAGGGGCAAATACCGTTTTCATAAGCTTCACCAACCAGGTCGGTAATACTCTCCTCGACTTCGTCCAGGCTATAGCCCATGAAAGCGTCATTCGCGCCGCCCATGATAATTACATAGGCCGGGTTAAACGGCGCCACGTCTCTCTTAAACCTCAGCCACATGCCGTGTGTGGTATCGCCGTTGGCTCCTTTATTGACCATTTTTATGCCAAGCGCCCTGCCGCAAATTTCAACCCAGGACGCCCCCGGGCCATAGGGAAAGCCGTAAGTGATGCTGTCTCCAAGGCAGACTACCCTTTTTCTCTCTGTATACTTATTGAATGCGCTGAGTCCTGTGTCATCAAAAAGCACAAAAGCAACTTCATCAAGGCTCGACCCCCTGGCGAGGTGGCGCCTCGCCTCACTCACCATGGTACTGGCTGACCGGTCAAAATCAAGCCCGCCGACACCAGTGCCCAAAGCAGGAAATGCTATGCTCTTCAAAGCCAGTTCTTCCGCCCGCAGCAGGGCGTTCCTGGTGGCTGCCCGCACCTTTGCCTCATCTGTGACCAGATCCTGACCCATGGCGGCAGCGTGGATCACATACCGCGCCGTAAGCGCGCCTGCCGCTGTTACAACCGCCTCACCCACCGGTACAGGCCCTTTGGCCACGGCCTCCGCCTCAATAGAATCGCCGCCCCTGCGCTTAATAGCGCCGGCCACACCTGCTCCCATCGTCAGGTGACTATTAGCAGCGTTAACAATTGCTTCAAATGGCAGATTCGTGATATCGCCTTTTATTGCTCTGATCATTTTAATCCCTCACAGATGATTTGCCATTCTATATTCGCCCTGTGGCTAGGTTTTCCTTCAGATCAAATATTTTTAACACCTTTCTTAATATATCTTTTTAAATAATGATAGATGAAATAGAGAGCCAGCGCGCCCAAGCCCACAAACGGCAGTTTTGAGTTCAGGTAGTAAGCGATGAGCTGGTAGTTATGGCCGAAAAACATGCCCACAGTCAGGTAAAGCACCCCCCACCCCAGAGTGAAAATTGAGTTGTAAAAAAGAAAGAACCCCGCACCTATGCGGCTTACCCCGGCCATGTAAGGGGTCAGATTACTAAGGCCAGGCAGAAAACGTCCAAAAACAATAAAAGCCGGCGCCGAACGGTCCAGCCAGGTCTGAGCTTTCTCAAACTGCCCGGGTGAAATATGCAGTAATTTGCCGCACTTTATAAAAAAAGGCTGGCCCAGGTATCTGCCGATCAGATAGGCGGTCATAGCACCGGCAGAATAACCGCACAGCGTTATTGCCAATGCGCTTACAAAGTTGATCCTGCCCTGCTCGACCAGGATACCGGTGACCATTACCATAATTCCACCAGGAAACGGAAGCCCCAGCGCCTCTATGAACACTCCCGCCAAAAGCCCGCCGAGGCCCAGTTTTGACAGATAATCAAGTATCAAATCAAACAAAAAAAATCCCACCTCCCGGTCTTCTGCATATAGAATACCCTGAGGCGGCAACTTTATAAGCCGGCAAGGGAGGGAAGCAAAAGAGTCCTCCTGCTTCCCTCCCTTGCTTTCGTATGCACTTTTTTTATATGGAAGAATAAACTAACTACCAAATAACACCAACATTCTGGGAGGTTAGCATGATGCCATATCCGATGGCGCCGGCAGGCAATCACCAATTGCCTCCGTTGCCTTACCCTTATAATGCTCTTGAGCCTGTAATCAGTTCCACAACCCTAAGATTCCACCATGACCACCACCATAAGTCCTATGTGGAGGGATTAAATAAAGCTGAACTCAAACTGGCGGAAGCCCGGCAGAAAAGAGATTTTGCGCTGGTAAAGCACTGGGAGCGGGAACTTGCTTTCCACGGTTCCGGCCATATCCTGCATAGTATTTACTGGACTGTCATGGCTCCTGTTGGCAGCGGCGGGCAGCCGGGTTCATTAACCCAAAATTTGATAACCAGCTATTTTGGCAGTTTTCCTGCTTTTCAGGAACAGTTTACTGAAGCGGCGATAAATGTGGAAGCTTCAGGTTGGGCAATTCTAGTCTGGCAGCCTGCCTGGAACCGGACGGAAATACTGACTGCCGAAAAACACCAAAATTTAACTCAATGGGGTGGTATCCCCGTGCTGGTCCTGGACGTATGGGAGCATGCCTACTACCTGGATTATCAATACCGGCGCGCTGATTACGTAAAAATCTGGTGGAAAATAGTTAACTGGCGAGAGGTTGACAGGAGATTTTTATCAGCAGTCCAGGGACAGCTGCCGCTGACTATGTGAAAAATTTAAAGTACTTTGGCTTTGCCTCTGTAGACCAGGCCTCTGAGCCCGTCTACGGTGACGGTGGCTCCGTCCGCAAGAATTTCGGTTGCGCGTTCCGCGCCTACTACTACAGGTAGATCATACTCCAGACAGACAATCGCGGCGTGCGAGGTAAGCCCGCCTGTTTCAGTGATTACCGCCCCTGCTTTGGCCATGGCGGGATTATATTCACTGTCTGTATCGGGCGCCACCAGGATATCACCCTGCTCAACCTTAGCCAGGGCTTCCCTGCTTGTGCGCGCAACCTTTACAGTCCCGGTAACCGCCCTGCTGCCGATCCCGGTGCCCCTGACCAGGATATCGCTCACCGTATGGACCCTGATCAGGTTGGTCGTCCCTTTAATACCCACCGGAATCCCGGCGGTAAACACTACCAGGTCGCCGCCTTTGATCAGGCCGGAGTTTAATGAGGCCTCAATAGCTTCAGCCATCATCTCATCGGTATTTTTAGTCACCCTGGCCAGTACAGGCTGGACCCCCCAGTTCAATGCCAGCTTCCGCATAACCTCCTGATGCGTGGTAACCGCGATAATAGGCGCCTGCGGGCGGTATTTGGAGACCATTTTAGCCGTATGGCCGGATTCGGTGGAACTGATAATGGCCGCCGCCCCCAGCGCATGGGCAATAGCGCAGGTGGCCAGGCCGATAGCGTTGGTCACAGTCTGCCTGGTAGAGATAGAACCCTCCCTGCCCAGCAGCTTGTCATACTGCAAAGCCGCTTCAGCTCGCTCGGCTATACGGGCCATTGTTTCCACAGCCTCCAGCGGGTGTTTCCCGGCGGCAGTCTCCCCGGAAAGCATCAGCGCGTCTGAGCCGTCAAAAATGGCGTTGGCCACATCACTGGCTTCAGCCCTGGTAGGCCTGGGGTTGTTGATCATCGACTCAAGCATCTGGGTGGCTGTAACCACCGGCTTGCCAAGCAGGTTGCATTTCTCTATAATCACTTTTTGCACCAGCGGCACTTCTTCCACAGGGATCTCCACCCCCAGGTCTCCTCTGGCCACCATGATCCCGTCGGATACTTTGATGATTTCATCCAGGTTATCTACTGCCTTCCTGCTTTCGATCTTGGCGATAATGTCAAGGCTGCCCCCGGCTTTTTCAATGATCTCTCTGATCGAAAGGACATCAGCAGATTTCCTGATAAAAGAAGCCGCTATGTAATCCAGCTTTTGTTCCACACCAAACCTTATGTCCTGGATATCCTTATCCGTAACAGCAGGCAGGTTATACGCCCCGCCCGGCACGTTGACTCCTTTTTGGCTGGTCAGCTCACCACCGTTTATCACCAGACAATTGATATCCTTATCGGCTGTCGATAAAACTCTGAGAGCGATTAAGCCATCCGCGACCATAATCGTATCGCCTTCCTTGACATCCCTGGGAAGGCCGGGGTAGGAGACAGGTATGCGTTCCCTGTCCCCCTTGACAGCCTCTGTGGTGAGTGTAACCTGAGCGCCCTCCTCAAGCAGGACCGGCTCTTTCTTAAAATAACCCAGACGGATCTCAGGCCCCTTGGTATCGAGCATAATGGCCACGTTTTTGCCAACAGCCGCGGCCGCCCTGCGTATGTTTGAAATACGGCGCCCGTGTTCTTCATGTGTGCCGTGTGAAAAATTAAGGCGGGCGACATTCATCCCTGCCAGAAGAAGTTTCTTCAGCATGTCCAGGCTGTCGCTGGCAGGCCCGATAGTACAAACTATTTTTGTTTTACGCACTTGCTTCCCTCCTGCAAAACAATGCTGCCCCGTTGCAACAATATTTCAACTTTAGAAACGGTTAGATGGACAGGGAAACTGCCAGATTGCACATTTCCGTGTCAATAGCCTTGGTCTGGCTTAAAGCCTCGTCGATATCCACAGCGATAATCTCCCCTGCCTTAACGCCAACCATGTCTTTTTTGGACCCGGCCATAAGCAGTTCCACAGCTCTGGCGCCCATGCGGCTGGCCAGGATCAAATCAGCGGCGGACGGCATGCCGCCCCGCTGCAGGTGCCCTAAGATAGTGACCTTAGTGTCAAAACCTGTGCGCTCCTTGATGATGCGGCCCACTTCTATGCCGCCGGCCACCCCTTCGGCAACCACTATGATACTGTGGAGTTTGCCGCGCTTGTAGCCCCGCATCAGCCGTTCACATATTTCGTCGTAGTTGAAAGGGCACTCAGGCACCAGGATTGACTCGGCGCCCCCGGCCAGGCCGGCGGCAAGCGCGATAAAACCGAAATGCCGGCCCATTACCTCAATGATAAAAGTTCGCTCGTGCGAGGTAGCGGTATCTCTGATTTTACTGATTGCCTCCACTGCGGTATTCACGGCCGTGTCAAACCCGATGCTCTGATCGGTGCCGGCAATATCATTGTCAATCGTGCCGGGCACTCCTATTACAGGCAGCCCATACTCCTGGTGGAATACACTGGCGCCGCGAAACGACCCGTCCCCCCCGATCACCACCAGGCCCTGGATGCCAAATCGCTTTACGTTTTCATTCGCTTTAGCCCGCCCTTCAGGTGTCATAAAATGGTCCGAACGGGCAGTATGCAGGATCGTACCTCCCCTGTGAATAATACCGGCGACGGAACCCAGGTTCATCGGGTACATATCGGCTTCAATAAAACCGTTAAAGCCCCGTTTTATTCCCATAACCTCGAGGCCATGGTAGATAGCTTTGCGCGCCACAGCCCTGATACAGGCGTTCATACCGGGTGAATCCCCGCCGCTGGTCAATAAAGCAATTCTTTGCAACAGCACTTACCTCCTGTCGGTATAGCCACTGTTATATATATTGCCTTTAGCGGCGCCAATTTATTACGCGCAAGAGGGTCAGGCATTTAACTTATCATCTTGCTGCTGATTCCTTTAAATGCAAATAAGTTACCGCCTGACCCTCTTTTATTTTTTTGTCGGCGCCTGCTGTAATTAATCCGCCAAATTCCCTATGGAGCGGTATTTTTCGTATCTCCGGGCAAGCAGCGCCTCGGGTGCAAGTTCTAAAAGCTCCTCCATAGTTTCAGCTATCGCTTCGCCTAAAAATCCCGCGGCGGCTGCAGGGTCACGGTGCGCGCCCCCTACAGGCTCGGGCACAATTTTATCGGCCACCCCAAGCTTCTGGATGTCACGGGCGACAATCCGGATGGTCTCCGCAGCCTCGCGGTTGCGGGTGGAGTCCTTCCATAAAATACTGGCGTAACCTTCCGGGGTGATTACAGAATAGATTGAGTGCTCCTGCATTAAAATCCGGTCCCCCACCCCGATCCCCAGGGCGCCGCCGCTAAAACCTTCACCAATAACAACCGCTATAATCGGCACTTTGAGAGTGGCCATAATTAGTATGCTTCTGGCGATGGCCTCAAACTGGCCCCTTTCCTCAGCGCCGATACCTGGGTAAGCTCCGGGTGTATCAATAAAACAGACCACCGGGCGGTTGAACTTTTCCGCCTGCTTCATCAGGCGCATAGCCTTGCGGTAGCCCTCCGGGTGGGCCATGCCAAAATTTCTGGCCAGGTTTTCCTTGGTGTCTTTCCCTTTAAGCTGGCCGATGACTGTTACGGGTCGCCCGTTAAAACGGCCGATACCGCCTATTACCGCCGGGTCGTCGCCATAATAACGGTCCCCGTGCATTTCAATGAAATCCTGAAAGAGATAATTAATATAATCAGAGGTGTTGGGGCGCTCCGGATGGCGCGCTATCAGCACGTGCTGCCACGCGGTAAGGTTGCTGTATATTAATTCCCTGACTTCCACAGCCCTTTTTTCTAAAATGGCTATTTCATTTGACAGGTCAATACCCTTTTCTTTAGAAAAAGTGCGCAATTCACTTATTTTATTTTCCAGCTCCTGGATCGGCTTTTCAAACTCTAAAATGGCCGCCATACTCTATTGTTCCCCCTGCAGATGTAGTTTCAAGAGTTTGGCCAGGGTTTCTTTCATTTGGGACCGGGGTACTATCTTGTCAACAAAACCGTGCTGTTCAAAGAACTCGGCCCGCTGGAAACCTTCCGGCAGTTTTTGGCGTATGGTCTGCTCGATTACCCTTGGACCGGTAAAGCCGATCATGGCCTCCGGCTCCGCCAGAATTATATCGCCAAGCGCGGCGAAACTGGCGCTGACACCGCCGGTAGTGGGGTCTGTAAGCACGGATATGTACAGCTGACCCGCCTCACTCAGCCTGGCCAGAGCTTCAACTGTTTTGGCCAGCTGCATTAAAGACAGGATTCCCTCCTGCATGCGCGCACCGCCCGAAGCGGCAAAGATAATCAGTGGTTTCTTTTGCGCAGCCGCTGCTTCAATGGCCCTGGTAATCTTCTCACCCACTACGGTACCCATACTACCCATCATGAAGTTGGTGTCCATGATCGCTGTGATCACCGGAACACCCTCAATGGACCCCTCACCGGCCACCACCGCTTCATTGAGCCCGCTTTTATCACGCGCTTCCCTTAATTTTCTTTCATAGTCAGCCAGTTTAAAAGGGTTGACCGGAAGGATACCGGCGTCAATCTCCCGGAAGCTTCCCTCATCTAAAATCATTTTAATACGTTCGGCAGCCTTCAGCCGGAAGTGGAAACCGCATTTATGACAAACCTTATAATTCTTGTCCAGATCTTTATTTAAAAGGATTTCTTCGCAGCGAGAACACTTGATCCAAATACCATCGGGGATATCGCGGTTTTCAGTGTCAGGCTGAACTGTAGTTTGCTTTTGTTTGCGGAAAGCTTCCAAAACCAAAATAAACACCCCTTGCCCTAAATGGAATTAAGTATCTCCATGGCTTCATCAACCTCTGACTCGCATACCAGAATCTCGACCGAGCAGGCGTTATTAGCCTGAGGCAGGCCTATTGCCCTTAATTTCACCAGAAAACCCTCAGTGGTTAGAATCTTTTTCAGCCTTTCCGCCTCATTCTTAGTTGGCGCAATATAGACCACCGTCCACACATTGAAGCCTCCTCAAAGAGATTTTGGCGGCACGCCTATGTTTTTCTACCAGCATGGCCGGGATTCCTCTTTTTCAAATGAAAATAATATACCCAGAGCTTTCGCTCTGGATACTAGAGCTAACACTGGTAAAACTCTAGGCTTCTCATATTAATCATCTGTCCTGATGGGGCCGTGTTTGGTCAAAAGCTCAACTTTCCCCCTGATTTTGATAGCGGAGGTATGCTCAGTAAACTGGGCGATCATTATCTCTCCCTTATCCAGTTTTTCTGAATGGTGAAACCTCGTGTCTTTGCCGCGGGTCAGCCCGATAATGGTAACACCGTTTTCCAGCGCTTTTATTACCACATACTCTCCTGTGATTTCCCACATCTCAGGCAAAAAAAGTCACCTCTTAGATTTCCATTTTCAGTTGATATATTTTAACACACAAGCCACTGTTTGGCAAGGATTGGATATTACCAGGGCTTAATATGGCGGAAACATGCTAAAGTTCCAGGATGCTGAAAAAGCTTCCGCTTTTTTTAGTTTGTCTGCCAACCTGCCCTTTTTGCCGGGGCTGACCGGTTAAAGACCCGTAATCGCCTGCCGTCCCATTAACAGTCTTGACCACGGCAGCCCTGGGGGAGACGGTTGTTTTCCTTTTTACTTTCACCATCGCCCGTCCCAGGAGATCTTCCAACCTGGCTATGACCGGCCCGGTAAGGTCTACCCAGAAATCTTCCCCTGCTTTGATTACCTTTTTTTCGCTTGCGAAATGCAAAAATACCGGTGAACTACCCTGGTAGCTGCTCAGAATAAGCTGTACCTGGTCCAGCAATGGTGATGCCGCGCTTTCAATTTTTAAGTGCAGTTCACCTTCCAGATAGCTTTCCAGGGTAGAGATCTCATCCCCGATTACTTTTGTGTCATCACCATTTTCCCTGGACTTGCCCTTTACCACAACCACCTCATCAGGTTTGATCACCAGGCGGTACTGGTTATAAGGGCGGGGGTAAAAAACAACTTCGACAGTCCCGGTAAGATCCTCCAAAGTAAGGATGGCCATGGGGTCTCCCTTGCGGGTACTGGTTTTTTTGACCCCGGTAATCAGGCCGCCCAACACTACCTCACTGTCGTCAGGCATCTCCGCAAGCTCCGCCGCCGTTGCGGTGCACAATGTGTTTAAAGCGTCACGGTACTGGGAAAGGGGGTGGCCGCTGATATAAAGGCCGAGCGTTTCCTTTTCCATAGCCAACAGTTCGGATACTGGGAATTCCCCTACTTCCGGCAGGGTGATACTGACCGCCTCGCGGCTGTCACCGAGAAAATCCAGGAGTGACAGCTGCCCGTTCTCTCTTTCGCGCTGGGACTGCTGGGCCAGACCCAGCCCTGAATCCACAGACGCCATCAACTGCGCCCGCCGGTAGCCCAGGGAGTCAAAAGCGCCGCACTTAATCAGGCTCTCCAGCACCCTCCTGTTGACCACCTTCGTGTCCAGGCGCCTGCAAAAATCAGCATAATCGTTAAAAGGACCGTCCTGTTCCCTGGCCCGGATGATGGACTCCACAGCCCCCAGGCCGACATTCTTCACCGCGGCCAGACCAAAGCGGATCTTATTGCCGGCTACGGAAAAGCTTTCCCGGCTCTCATTTACATCCGGCGGCAGCACTTCTATCCCCAGCCGCCTGCATTCTTCAATATAGGCGGACACTTTATCAGCGTTATCTTTTACTGAAGTGAGCAAAGCCGCCATGTACTGCTGCGCGTAATTAGCCTTCAAGTAGGCGGTCTGGTAAGAAACCATGGCATAAGCAGCGCTGTGGGACTTATTGAAGCCGTAGCCGGCGAAATATTCCATCAGGTCAAAAATCTGCCCGGCTATTTCCACGTCCACACCGTTATTCTTGGCGCCTTCGACAAACTGGGAGCGCAGGCTGGCAATAATCTCGGGCTTCTTCTTGCCCATGGCGCGGCGCAGCAAATCAGCCTCACCCAGGCTGAAGCCTGCCAGTTCGCTGGAGATGCGCATGACCTGCTCCTGGTAGAGAATGACGCCGTAAGTGTCTCTTAAAATAGGCTCCAATTTGGGGTGAAGGTACTTTGTCTTTTTGATCCCGTGCTTATTTTTAGTAAAGTCCTCCACCATGCCGCTGCCCAGCGGTCCCGGGCGGTACAAGGCCACCAGCGCCACAATATCTTCAAACAATTCGGGCTTGAGGTCGCGCAGGATGGAGCGCATACCGCTGCTCTCCAACTGGAACACACCGGCGGTTTCACCCCGGCAAAGCAGCTCATAAGTCGGCGGGTCATCCAACGGTATTTTATCTATATCCAGATTTTCTCCGGTGCTTTCGGCAATTAACCTGACCGCGTCACTGATTACCGTCAGCGTCCTTAAGCCGAGCAGGTCCATTTTCAGCAGGCCCAGTTCTTCCACAGTGCCCATGGCGAACTGAGTGGTCACCGGACCGTCGGAAGCTTTGTACAAGGGGACATAATTAGTCAGCGGCTCAGGCGTGATTACTATGCCCGCGGCATGGGTGGAAGCGTGCCTGGGCATCCCCTCCAGGGCCGCGGCGGTGTCGATTAGCTTTTTCACCTCTTCTTTTTGGTCATAAAGTTCCTTCAATTCAGGCGCGTCATTTAAGGCTTTTTCTATAGTCACATGGAGTTCGGCCGGCACCAGCTTGGCCACCTTGTCCACGTCGCCGTACGGCAAGCTCAGCGCCCTTCCCACATCCCTGATGGCGGCCCGGGCCGCCATGGTGCCGAAGGTAATGATCTGCGCCACCCGGTCGGCGCCGTACTTCCGCACTACATAATCAATCATTTCCCCCCTGCGCTCGTAACAAACGTCGGTGTCAATGTCCGGCATCGACACTCTCTCAGGATTTAGGAACACATTGTTAACCTGCAGGCTCTTTATCCTGCAGTTCTGCACGTTGCCGTGCAGGTCAGACTATCTCATCACCACTGAATTTAACATACTTGCGTTTCAGATATAAATTTGAACCTTATTATAGTTAGACCCTTCAAATAGAACATTTGTTCCCTGCGGAGGAATATTTTCAATGGTGCCGGGCGCTCGTGGAGCCATTATTCTTGGGAGTCAGGCTCTAGTCGTTAGACCTTCTACGCTATCAAAGCCCAGCGCAGCTTGGTACGGGGTTGTCCACGTGGTGGGAGTTTCCCCGTTTCACCCGGTTTAACGAGCGCATTCCTTTTACGCTCGAACAGCAACCCGTACTTCAGCGGGTCGATGTTGGTTATGCCCAGGCTGTAGGCCACCAGACTGCCGGCGGCGGAGCCGCGGCCGGGGCCGACCGGTATCCCGCTCTGCCTGGCAAAATGAATGAAGTCCCAGACGATCAGGAAATAGGCCGAGTAGCCCATTTGTTTGATAACACCAAGTTCAAACTTCATCCTTTCTTTAATCTGGCTGTTCAGCTCGCCATAGACCCTCTGGACACCCTGGTAACAGAGCTCTTCCAGGTAAGTGTCGGCATTGTACCCCTCAGGCACAACATAATGGGGCAGTAAGTACTTGCCGAAGCTGATCTCCACATTGCAGCGTCCGGCAATTTCCAGGGTATTCCGCAGCGCTGCGGGCTGTTCGCCGAAAAGCATGTTCATTTCCTCGGGGCTCTTCAGGTACAGCTCCTCAGATTGAAACTTCATCCTGCCGGGGTCGTCAACACTCCTGCCGGTCTGAATAGCCAGCAGCACATCCTGGTTTGCGGCGTCGGCACGCCGGACATAGTGCACATCGTTGGTCGCGACCAGGGGGATGTTCATTGACTTGTGAATTTCCAGCAGCCCCTTGTTGGCCTGCCGCTGCTCGGCAAAGCCGTGGTCCTGCAGTTCCAGGAAAAAGTTTTCAGGCCCGAAGATATCCCGGTAGTTGCCGGCCGCCTGGCGGGCCTTTTCCATATCCCCGTCCAGTACCCTGGCTGCCACCTCGCCGGCGATGCAGCCGCTTAAAGCAATTAAACCCTTGCTGTGTGCGGCCAGTGTTTCCTTGTCAACCCTGGGTTTGTAATAAAAACCCCTGGTAAAGCCCTGAGAAACAAGGTCCAGCAGGTTGCGGTAGCCTTCTTCGTTTTCCGCCAGTAAGACCAGGTGGTTCAGGTTGTCATCAACCTTGGGGGTCCTGTCATCCATGGTGCGTGGCGCCACATATACCTCACAGCCCAGGATAGGCTTGATCCCGGTATTTTTGCAGGTCTTATAAAATTCAATCACGCCGTGCATGGCGCCGTGATCGGTAATGGCCAGGGCGGGCATACCCATTTCAGCCGCCCGGGCTACCGCCTTTTTGATGCGGGCCGCGCCGTCCAAAAGGCTATATTCCGAATGAAGGTGCAGGTGAACGAACAAATCATTTTCACCTCCTTGTCCAGATTTACTCTTATATTATACATCTATTATTAACAGTCAACACCTCTAAACCAGGTCCGCCCACTCTCCATCTGTAATTATCTGCAACTGCTCCATAGTTACAGGCAGTGCTGAATGGGGTGTACCGGCGGCAGCGTAGACTACCGGAAACCGGTACATGGAATCATCAAGCAGAATAAGCATTTTTTCATTAAGAGCCAGCGGGCAAACCCCTCCCACGGGATACCCGGTAATGCGCTTAACTGTTTCGGGGTCAGCCATCCTTACCTTAGATGCGCCAAGCCGCCTCTTAAGTTTACCACTCTTAATCTTATTGTCGCCGCTGGCCACAACCAATACCGGTTTTTCATCGGCAAGAAACACCAGTGTTTTGGCTATCTGGCCTACTTCCACACCAAGGGCGGCTGCAGCCAGCTCACAAGTGCTGGTGTTCTCTTCCAATTCTATTATTTTCAGACCCATATTGTATTGGTCCAGGAAGGACTGGACTTTTTCTATAACAGTCATAAAAACCCCCCTCCTTTTTCATCTCCAGGAGGATTATACCTTATTATGACCTTTGGAAACAAGGTTTGACATACTTTGGCCGGATTGAAAACATTCCAAACAAATACCATACCAGGGTATCTAATCATAATATTACGAAAGTCATAATAAATATATTACTCGTTAAATAAAGATACTACACCTAAATAACATGCGTTAAATATAATATACCCTAATGGGTATATTATATTTCCAATCACATACACTTGTTTCGCTTTTGTCCTGTCACCTGGCTGAAAAAATTGAAAACAGCTTGCGCGATGACAAAGATATAAAGGTGCCGCTTACCGAATTCATAGACGTATTTAAAAAGTTTTCTTAAAAAAGATACTACAGTGTCAGTAAGGTTTTTCACCGCGTTGAATTCCAATATGACTTATGTTAAGTGATAATATACTCCCCAAAAACAAATCCCCTCTATTATCAGGGGCAAAACTTTTCGCAGTGTAATTCTTGGCTTGATATTTGCAGTACTGGGCACCCAATTTTTGCTGGTCTGGGGGGACCTGAACAGAATGGGACTGGCCATGGTGAGGGTGCTTTTATCGATAAGACAGAAACGTATAAAAATGCCGCTTAGAGAATTTACCTTATACTATTTATTAAAGCTACGCCTCTTGCGTAGCTTTTTGTTTGATTAGATTTATTCTTCTAAAACGTTACGCCAAACCTTGAAAACCTTGCTGCCGCAACGCCTCATAAAGAATTATCGCCGCCGAATTTCCCAGGTTTAATGAGCGTGCTCCTTTTAGCATTGGAATGCGGATCTGGTTTTCAGGGAAACTACATAATATCTCCTGAGAAAGACCAGCTGTCTCTTTGCCAAAGACCAGAAAAGAGCCGGGTTCGTAAAGCATTTCGGTATAAGATTTGGCAGCTTTGGTGGTAGCCAGGTAAAAGCTATGTTCAGAGTGGCTTTCTACAACTTCCTGGAAGCTTTCGTAATAGAAAATATTTACCATGTCCCAATAGTCCAAACCTGCGCGTTTTAAATACTTATCCTCAGTGGAAAAACCCAGAGGACGTACCAGGTGCAGGGTTGTACCGGTAACAGCGCAGGTCCTGGCTATATTGCCCGTATTGGCTGGTATCTCCGGCTCAACGAGTACAATATTCAGACGTCTCACTCCCCATTCGCCGGGTAACGGCAAAATTCTATTAAACAGCATTCCCCGCAGGCCGGTTTTCTGGCGGAACAGACTTTGCGGCCGTGCGCGATTAGCCAGTGGTGCATTGACATCCTGTCCCGCGGAGGGATGCAGCCTGCCAGGTCTTCCTCCACTTTGCCGGGGTCACGTGCACATGAGAGTCCCAGCCTGCGCGCTACCCGGTAGACATGCGTGTCAACAGGCAGAGCGTCACCGCCATAGGCCACGCCCACGATTACACCCGCTGTTTTCCGCCCCACACCCGGCAGCGCTTCCAGATCCTTCCGGTTTTGCGGCACAAGGCCTCCGTGCTTTTTTAGAATTTCCCTGGAAGCGTCTATAATATATTTGCTTTTATTGCGGTACAGCCCGCACCCTTTTATTTCAGCCGACAGTTCATCGTAAGACAGCCCGGCAAAATCCCCCGGTGTGTTATATTTCTTAAAAAGACCGGCGGTAATGCGGTTTACCTGCTTATCAGTGCATTGGGCCGATAGAATAGCTGCCACCAGCAGCTCAAATGTACTGTTAAAAACCAAAGCGGTACCCGCGTCAGGGTAATGCCCGGCAAGTACTTTCATAATAAGATTTACCTGCCAAGACTTATCACAATTATAGTTGCTTTTCATAATATTTAACTTCCTGTATAATTTCTGCCTTATTGGTTATCATTTTCAACAATGTCTTAGCTTTCTTCATTATTAAATTTTTTTCGGCAGGATGTTTTAACAAACTGTAAATAAAGCTTTTCTTTCCGGGCAATAATAAAAAAAGCTTCACAGATAGTCCAATTATACCACGAATTATTGGAAGGTAATCTTTTCTTATTTTTAAAGGGGGACTCTTGATGTATGTTTTTTTTCTGATCATATTGTTAATACTGGCGGCTGCGGCAGGTATTTTTTTATGGCCTGCTAAACGCGGCGGCACTCAAAAATTAAAGGCCCTGCCCCGGCCTTTTTTTGAGACCGAATCAGCCGAAGAACTTGGCGTAAGCATACCTGCTTCGGCCAGGCCGGCGCCTTTTTCTCCGGAAATCCAACTGCCCCGCAGCTACGGGGTTGACCGCCTGGTCTTACTGGCGCGCGACCCGCGCTGGCTGTTTGCATACTGGGAAATAACCGCAACCAAACAGGAGGAATTTGCCGGCGCATTCGGTCCTGCAGCCTGGCTCTCCACACACCCGGTACTAAGAGTTTACGACGTTACCGGTGTGGATTTTAACGGTCAAAACGCCAATAAATATTTTGACTTTCACGTGGATGAACATATTGACAACTGGCACATCGAGGTGGGCGAGCCAGACCGTTCTTTCTGCGTGGATTTGGGCCGCCTGTTTCCGGACGGCCGTTTTGTCACATTACTGCGCTCCAACATAGTCACAACCCCCAGGGGCTCGCTGTCCGGCCGCCTGGATGAAGAGTGGATGTGGATTGAAGGCATTTACCGCTCTACCGGCAGATTTCAATACGGTACCAGTTCTCCCCTGATCATCGAAGAACTTGCCTTACGCAAAGGGGAGATCCCCCTCGGTATAACCTCCCCCGGCCACTGGAACCCGGGAAAATAAGAAGTGAGAAGTGAGAAGTGAGTCTGAAGATACTCTTAATGGTTAAAAGACCTCAAAGGAATACAGTATATACCCACGACTCACGTCTCACGGCCCACGACTAAAATGAAAGGAGTATTTTACTTTTATGTCCAAAGGATACCTTTGTTTTGTTTTACACGCGCACCTGCCTTACGTGCGACATCCCGAACATGAAGATTTTCTTGAAGAAAAATGGCTCTACGAAGCCATTACAGAAACGTATATTCCCCTGATTCAGGTTTTTGACCGCCTCCTGTCAGACAATGTAAAATTCAGGCTTACTGTTACTCTTTCACCGCCCTTAATTTCTATGCTTACCGACCCTCTGCTGCAGGAACGTTATGTCAGACACCTGGCCAAACTCATAGAGCTGGCGGAAAAAGAAGAAGGCCGCACTTACGGAAGTCCTTTTCACCAGCCGGCCCTGATGTACAAAGCACGTTTCCGGCAGGCCATGCATGCTTTTTGTGACCAATACGGCCGCAATCTTGTTAACGCTTTCAAAAAATTTCAGGACTGCGGCAGGCTGGAAGTGATCACCTGTGCCGCGACCCACGGTTACCTGCCTCTGATGATGCTCAACCCCGAGGCTGTAAACGCCCAGGTCAGGGCGGCAGTGGATTTGCACACCCGTCATCTCGGCAGGCCGCCGCACGGTATCTGGCTGCCTGAATGCGCTTACGCGCCCGGTGTGGATGAAATATTAAAAAGAAACGGTCTGAAGTTCTTTTTCACTGACACCCACGGCGTGCTTTACGCTTCACACCGGCCGCGCTTCGGCATCTTCGCCCCCATTTATTGCCCTTCCGGGGTAGCCGCTTTCGGCCGGGACACCGAATCCTCCAAGCAGGTCTGGAGCAGCCAGGAAGGTTATCCCGGCGACTATGATTACAGGGAATTTTACCGTGACATAGGATACGACCTTGATTTTGAATATATAAAACCTTACATCCACCCGGATGGAATAAGAGTACATACCGGGCTTAAATACTACAAAATAACAGGCAAAGTTGACCTTAGTCAAAAAGAACCGTATGACCCCTGGCGGGCGGAAGAAAAAGCCGCTCAGCACGCGGGCAATTTTATGTTTAACCGGGAGCACCAGATCCTTCACCTGGCCGGCATGATGGACAGACCGCCAATTATTGTGGCTCCTTATGACGCCGAGCTTTTTGGCCACTGGTGGTTTGAGGGGCCGGCCTGGCTGGAATACCTCATCCGGAAAATCGCTTACGATCAGGATACGATTGAACTCGTAACACCCAGTGATTACCTGCAAAGGTTCTCCTGCAACCAGGTGGCCGTACCCTGCTCATCAAGCTGGGGCAACAAGGGATATCATGAAGTGTGGCTGTGCGGGGCAAATGATTGGATTTACCGCCACCTGCATATGGCCTCGGACATGATGACGGCGCTGGCCAACAGCAGGCGCGGCGCCAGCGGCGTCCTAAGAAGGGCTTTAAACCAGGCCGCCCGTGAATTAATGCTGGCGCAAAGCAGTGACTGGGCTTTTATTATGAGTACAGGTACCATGGTGGAATACGCGGTCAGGAGAACCAAAACCCATATCAACAATTTCCTCGGGCTGCACGATCAAATACAGGGCAACCGAATTGATGAGGGGTGGCTGAGAGATCTGGAATACCGCCATAACATTTTCCCTGACCTGGAATACAGCTGGTACCAGACTCCGGCGCCGGAGGCAAAAGCAGTCTAAAATCCATGGGCATTCATGGGGACATAGCTCGGCCTTAAAGTAAGGCCCCAAATAGAGATGTGTCCCCTTTCCTTTATGCTCGGCCTTTAAGTAAGGCTCAAAATAGAGATGTGTCCCCATTCCTAATTACTAACCTTTTCTTTTTTTGAAAAGGTTTTTATTTTTGTTAAACTAATGGTTTATTTGCTGGTTATCTTATTTCATACCACCATTTACTCCTTGATTCTTAGAGAAAACTCAAATATAGTCTTATATGAAACTTTTGAATTAACTTAGTAGTTATTTTATTATTTGATAAATGTTTAAGTGTTACCATAAAAAAACAAATAGTAGAAAGGGATGCGTAAAAATGCGTAAAGTTCTGTTGTTGGTTATTGTTTCACTGCTGATGTCGGTAGTTTTTGCTTCCGCGGCATATGCCCACCCGTCCAGGGATGTTGTTTTCTACGGCAATGAGCAAAGCGGCTCTGTAAGTTACGGTGATCATGGTTACAGCTGGTACCATTCCGATTCTGACAGCGATTACTCAAGCCCCATTATTGGCAGCTGGAGCTACTATTATGACCGTGACGGAAACAAACACTACTACCACAAACAAAACAACCGCTGGAGAGCAGACCATTATTTCAAATGGGTGTCTGACCGCGACGGTGAGTGGAATTACTATGTGGACGCTAATGGCGTAAGTCATTATTTCTACCTTGACCCGGACCGTGAGTATGAAGTATACAGCTATAAGGACGCTAATGGCGCCACACAATATGAATTCGTAGATGTAGGTTGGAAGGCTTAGTATATGATTAGGGCGGGGTTCCCCAAAACCCCGCCCTAACTGTTGTTTTATGGATTTTTCAAACCAGCTATCTTGTTAATCTTTTCAATATACATATCCGTGAGCGACTCTGCAATCTCCATGGTGCTGCCCTCACTGAAAACCCGGCACAAGGGTTCCTCCGGGTCCGGCAGAACCAGTGCCCAGCCGTTTTGGTGGTAGATTTTCACACCATCCAGCATTTCAAACCGGCTGGCCGGCGGGTCCTGGATTAAACGCCTGATTACCCTGCCTTTTGCTTCCCAGGGCACATGCACCTCCTGGCTGTCCATAAAGAAAAGGGGTATCTCTTCAACCAGCGTGGCAAGTGAGCTTTTATGCCTGGCCGTATAGTCCAGGATCCTCACCAGCGCCGTCAAGGCGTCAAAATGCAGGAAGAACTGAGAAATACCTTCCAGGCCGGGCTCCTGGGCCAGTACTTTATCCAAAAAATCCTGGAGGGCTGTCTTGGTGCGCACCACCCTGCCCTGATATCTTTCAGCCAGGGCTTCAATAACCATGGGAGCCGTAACAGGCACCACTACAGGCCCCTCCCGCCCTTTTAAAATGATTAGGGACAGCAGGGCGGTCAGTAAATTATCTTGAATTACTCTGCCCTTCTCATCAATTAACACCAGCCGGTCTCCGTTTGGATCCAGCAGCGCTCCCGCGTCGGCGCCGCTCTCCACCACCGCTTTGGCCATGTCCGGCAGTATTTTCTGGCAAGCGCTCCAGCTGCGGTACTCACCGCCGGCTTCCCCGCAGTAGTTTTCCCGGGCCAGCCCTAATTGGCTGCAAAGCCCGGCAACGAAATTTTCCAGGTTGTTGTGATCATAACAAAGCAGGACTTTAAAACCCGCTCCGCGCAGGCTCCCGTCCCGATAATTATCATACACAGCTGTCATATATTCTCCGGCTGCCCCAACCACCTTCTCAGGGGCAAAAAGCCGGGCTGCCTCAGACCTGGGAAAATCCTCCCTGGCCAGCGCGTTCTCAATCTTGCGCTCCTGCCCTCTGGATATGTTGCCGCCCCGGGAATTGATGAAAACCATTACCACTTTATCCGCGGCTGCCGGTGACACCTTGATATGCACTCCTGCCTGGCAGTTGAGCGACCTCACAGCATAACGCGCCACCGGCGTGATCACTTCACCAAGGTCCAGGATCCGGGAGCCAACCGACTGAGCGCCGCTGATCAGCGCCTGCCTGATCATAATTGAGGCCGTATAACTGTCACTGCTGACAGCAATACGCGCGCCCAAACCAGTTGTTGACCCAAAGGCGGCGCCTATCCTGACTGCGAATTCAGGTGTGATTTCCACGTTTACCAGGCCGCTGATCCCTTCAAAACCAAAAGATTTCTTGGGTGAAAGGGTCCCCCAGACCACGCTCCGGTGCACGGTGGCGCCTGTTTCCACCAGTTTGTGCGGCCATAGTTTAACATCAGGCTTTAAAAGGCTGTTTTCACGGATTATGGAGTCCTCACCTACTACCGCGCCTTCATAAATACCTGCTTTAGCCTGCACCTGGACCCTGCTGCCGACCACCGCGCCGCGCAGTGAGGCGCCGCTCCCCACATAAACGTTGTTCCAGATTACACTCCTTTTAATCGAAGCGTCTTTTTGCACCAGGCAGCCGCGGCCCAGCAGTGTGTAGGGCTCTATCCGGGCGCCGGCAGCAATCTGGCAGTCGGCGCCAATAAGGGAAGGTCCTTTGACACTGGCGGCAGGGTTGATATAAGCGCCATCTTCCACCCAAACCCGGGGCAACGTTTCATGGCCGGGCATTTCAATTTTTACTTTACCCGACAGCGCGTCATAGTGCGCCTCAAGATACTGCTGCAGGTTGCCGATATCACACCAGTAGCCGGGCAGCACCAGTCCAAACAGGGGTTTTTTCTCGCTTAGCAGCAGCGGGAACAGATCTTTGCTGAAGTCAAACATCCGGCCCGGAGCAAAATATTCCAGCACCTCGGGCTCAAGCACATAAATACCGGTATTGACTGTGTCGCTGAATACCTCGCCCCAGCCCGGTTTTTCCAGGAATTGAGTGATCCTGCCGTCCTCCGAGGTAATCACCACACCATATTCCAGGGGACAGTCCACCCGGGTGAGCACCAGGGTTGCCAGCGAACCGTTTTTTTTGTGAAATTCCACAGCACGGGTCAGATCCAGGTCAGTCAGGGCGTCACCGCTGATTACCAGAAAAGTATCATCCAGAAATCCTGAGGCATTTTTAACACTCCCGGCGGTACCCAGAGGTGAATCCTCAACAAAATACCGCAGGTTAACATCATACTCCGCCCCGTTGCCAAAGTGATCTCTGATGGCCTCCGGCATATACTGCAGAGTTACTCCGATATCATCAAAGCCGTGGTTCTTCAATAGATCAATAATGTGAGCCATGATCGGCCTGTTTAAAACAGGAACCATCGGCTTTGGCCTGCCGCAGGTAAGAGGCCTGAGACGTGAGCCCTCTCCCCCGGCCATAATGATCGCCTTCATACGCAGCCTCCGTTCGTTTTAAAAAAAACCTTTTTAGATACAACTCCGGCTAATCCCCTCATTTTTAAACGAGGGATACAGCCGGTTACCACCCAAATAAATCCATTCATGGTATAATAAAACTACAGTTCTTTGAAAAGTGAACATATCGGGTTGTATACACAAGTCCTTGTATACGCAAAATGTTCTTGGCTCAAAGGTTAACTGTGTCCTATAACGTATCTCCCTGGGGCAACCCACGGAGTAGTGGCGCGGTGACAGCGTCCGTAGTCTGGCGAAAGCTTATGGTCTACGAACCTGGATGCCCCTTACTTCAGTGAGGGGAGGAAGTCACGAGTACCTGGCTATGAGTTGGTTAAACCGCCCGAAAATCCCGTCCCGCCTGCCAGGCGCAGACCAGGTGGTCCTACGGTGGGCATCTAAAACTTCTTTATATACCGCAGCCGTTTGCCGGGCGATATGCCGCCAGTTAAACTCTTCTAAGACCATACTATACGCGTTCTCTTTTAAATATTCTCCAAGTTCAGGCTGTTTTAAAACGGCAAGAATGTTTTGCGCCAGGGAGTGGCTGTTGCCTGTAGCAGCTTTTAGCCCGTTGACCCCGTGACTGACAATTTCACTGATGCCGCCGCAGTCGGACACGATAACCGGCGTCCTGGCGGCCATGGCCTCCAGCGCCACAATACCGAAAGGCTCGTACAAGCTGGGAAATACCGCCGCGTCAGACCAGCTGTAAAGGCTGTTCCTGACACTGTCATCGATATAACCCGT
The DNA here is from genome assembly GCF_004369225.1 of Pelotomaculum propionicicum. Lineage (GTDB taxonomy): Bacteria > Bacillota > Desulfotomaculia > Desulfotomaculales > Pelotomaculaceae > Pelotomaculum_B > Pelotomaculum_B propionicicum. Next base: position 13,211 of record NZ_QFFZ01000016.1, on the reverse strand, counting down.
AAAATATACCCTGTTGGCAATACCCAGAGCCTCAGCCTGACGCTTTAAGGGGGCAAGGTGAGGACCTTTGCCGGCTATGATAAACTTGGTTTGCGGATAGTGGGACAGGACTTCGGGAGCGGCGTCCAGTAAAATCTGCACCCCTTTTTCCTTAACCAGCCTGCCGACATAAAAAACTATCCTTTCATCCGGGGCGGCATAGTGGCTGCGGTGCACGTTTCCGCTGCCTATTTGAAAACTGGCGGCATTGACTCCATTTGGTATAACTGTGACCTTGTCATCGGGCAGCTGGAAAACATGCTTTACTTCCCCTTCCATGTAGCGGCTGCAGCAGATGACCCGCCAGGCCTCGTAGGTCAGCCACCATTCAATATCGCTGATGTGCCTTTGCACATCATTGTGCAGGCCGTAATTGCGGCCGTATTCCGTAGCATGGATGGTAGCCACCAGGGGCAGCCTTCCCGCGTGCTTAACTGCTCTGGCCGCATATGCCACCAGCCAGTCGTGGGCGTGTACAATCTGAAAGCCGCCGACCTCACCTAGCAGCTGCATCACTTTTTCCAGCAAGGCCACGTTAAACTGCGCCACCCAGGTAACAAAGTCCGGTGAAGAAACCCGGTAAGGCTCTACCCTGTAAACCTTAACCCCGTTAACCCGCTCGTAGGCAGGCGCGCCTTTTTCACCGGATGTAATCAGGTGGACATCCACACCGCTTTCCACCAGGGCGCCGGTCAGATCGTAAACATGCTGGGCCAACCCTCCCACACTTTTGGGGGGGTACTCCCAGGAAAGCATTAAAACTCTCAACAAACTTTCGCCTCCTGTCTGTCGGGATCAATAAAAATCCCTACCGGGCTAGTGGCAGGGACTGTTTCTTATTAATAACGCTTGCTCCCGTTGTGAATCTCAAAGCTCCAATTCACTCCGTTGTTGTTGTCCCAGTGTTCGGCGCCGTCCTTGAAGCAGAAGTTAAAGCGCCCTTCATGCTCAGGCATGTCCACGTTGCTTACCCAGCCCCAGCCTGACTTTTCCATGCTAACACTTGAAATGTTTCTCCACTTATCATGGGGCCCGTACCCGTAATGAAGATAAACCTGTCCCTTACCTTCCTTACCCAGCAGCCCGTTATAAAAAACTGTCACTTCTTCACCAGCGGTTATCGGCGTCGGGTCAACCACAACTCCTCCGGGGTAATCAGCCTCATGCATGGCCTTTAGCCTGGCTTCCCCTTTGCCGAATCTGGTTGGATTAGCCACTTTGGATCCCACCTCCTCGGTTATGGTATAAAAAGGTTTTTTGTTTTTATTAGTATGGTTTTTCAGTAATTCTTTTATACGAGTAAATAATACGAATGAACTTTTAAATAATGGACAGGTCAAGGAATAAACAAAACTGAAAACATCTCTTTAAAGAAATTTAAAAAAGCTCTCAATAAAAAAACAATTGACAAAAAATCATATTTTAAATATAATGAGCAAAGACTCAATGAGTTATGACTCAATATGCTGGGGTTGACGAGATGCCTGAATCACAACGCCAGAAACAAAAAAAACAAACCAGGAAACACCTGATCACGATGGCTTTTAACCAATTGGCCAAAGATGGTCTAATCAATACCCGGACCGCCGACATTGCGAAAGCCGCCGGAGTATCGCACGGGACGGTGTTTGCGCATTTTCCGACACGGGACGCTCTATTAACCGAGGTAATTAATGAGTTCGGCGCCAGGGTTACCCGGCGACTTCATGAACTGGCCGGCGGCGGGAGCGTACATGAAATCCTGGAGGCACATTTGAAGGGTTTGGCTGAGTTTGAACCCTTCTATACCAGGCTGGTTAGAGAAGGGAGTTTACTGCCGGAAAGCGCACGAAATACTTTGATAATGATTCAATCGGCCGTTTCATTTCATCTAAGCCAGGCAGCCGAGCGAGAGATGGCGGCAGGTATAATTCGCCGGCTTCCAATGCACCTGCTCTTCAATACCTGGATCGGACTAGTGCACTATTATCTGGCTAACGGTGACTTGTTTTCCCCTGGAAAGCCGGTTTTAGAGCGATATGGCAAAGAACTATTGGAACACTATTTAACCTTAATTACTGAGTAAAAATTAAATTACAAGGGAGTGTTGATGATGAAGATTTGTATTGCCTGCGGAATGCCTATGGAAAACCCTGCGGACTTTGCCATGGGAGACCCTGATAAGGATTTTTGCGTTCACTGCGCGCGGCAGGATGGAACAATGCAGTCCTATGAGGAAAAACTGGATTCTTTAGCCAACTTTATTGTTAGAACCCAGGGGCTGGATAAACAGGCAGCACGGGATGCAGCCAAAGGAATGATGGCTCAGCTCCCCGCGTGGAAAAAATGAGCATAACCCTTTGTGCCGGACACAAAGGTTCCTTTCGCAACCGGCATTTCTAACCATGATTAAAAAAAATAGGCCTCTCGGTCCAGGGTGAACCGGAGGCCTTATTTTTCAGTTGCTCATGAGATATGCTGCCATGTCCGTCGTGCTCCTTTTAGAACGCTCACTTAAAGATTCTGCCAAGCTCCACGGACAGTCCTTCAAAAATGTAGGACTGCGCGATTTCTGGTTTTTTGTAAGTGATATTGCCGCTGATGTTTTTGTCTTCAAAATGATAAACGGTCACTTCCCTGTTTATCGGGTTTACAATCCAGTATTCCCTGACGCCGCATGACATGTAAAGGTCAAGCTTTTTGATTAAATCCTTGCTCCGCGTACCCTCTGATATAATCTCCACCACAAGTGCCGGGACGCCCTTGTAATAGTCTTTTTCATCCAGCTTTTCCTCAAGGTCGCAGATGACCATGATGTCAGGCTGAACAACATTTATATTCTCCGGGTTTCTCCTGAGTGTAATATCATAAGGGGCAACCAGGGGGACGCATTCTTTACCCTGAAACCAGTTGTAAAAAATCACAAACAGTTCGGTCAAAGCTATCTGGTGCGTGGTTTTAGGCGAGGCCAGCAGGTATATTTCACCATCTATGTATTCGTATCTATCTTCGGTGTCTTTGGTCAGCTCCAAAAACTCCTCATAGGATGCCTTTCTGCCGCCGTAACCGTATACTTCCGCCTTTTCCATTACATCTATTACCGTACCAGGCGCCGCGCCGCGGTCCGAAACCGCGTCTCTGACGGCTGACAGTTTTGCTATCTCCATACCGTTTCTTGTAATTATAATGTCCTCCTGCGCCGCAAGCATCAGGTATTTCCCGAAGTTGTTCTGCAGTTCCGTTGAGTTGATTTTCATGGACACACCTCAAGCAATAGCTATAATAGCTAATTTAGCTATTATCATTATGTGCCATTATGGAAGCTGTGTCAAGGAAAAGCAGTAAACCTCTCCCACCTGCCACGTAACAGGTAAGGGCTTTCGGAGCATAACCAGTTCAAATCCGGGAGGCCACCTGCTAAGCACCACACCCGCGAAGGGCACCGTAATTGAAATGGTTTCTCCCTGAGAAAGCAGCACTTGTCAGGGTCTCTTGCTGTAGACCGGGTAAGCGGCTATTCACTGGTCACAGGATTTCCACATATCCTTCCGTTCCGTTCACCGGATCCTCTGCCCATCTTTAATCAGCTTCGTAGCGTTTTCCACGCTTACGACTGCCGGGAGGCCGTATTCTCGCGCAATAACGGCGCCATGGTTCATCAGCCCGCCTACTTCCGTCACCAAACCTTTGACGGATACAAACAGGGGCGTCTAGCTGGGGTCAGTGAATGCGGTGACCAAAATATCGCCATCCTCTATGTGGGCGTCCTCCATCTTTAGAACAACTCTTGCCTGGCCCTCGATGATGCCCGATGAAACGGGTATGCCCGCCAAGGCGCCCTGGGGGATATTGCCGATATTGTGTTCGCCGGATATGACTTCGCCCTCGGATGTCATCACACGCGGCGGCGTCAGCTTATCATAAACCTGAGTTCTGCCGCAGATTCTGCAATAATAGGCCATGAAATTCTTTTTCCTCTCAAGCTAATTGGCTCGGGACGGTTTCGTAACGGTTCCCGCTATTATTTCATCCTTTTTGTGGGTATGCCTTGGCACACTAATCACCTCAGCATAATTTTACCCTTCAAACCAAACTGGGACAAATAACCTGTCCCCTTGTCCTTCTGCGGGACCAGGCGCACGGTGCGCCGGCTGAAAAATTCATGCCTGGCGCCGGGAGCCTCGCCCCAAACAGGCGTTGACTTCCTCCAGGAACTCACGGGTATTGACTATTCTCTTTTCCCCTTCCGCCAGTATAGCCAAGTCTTTGGTCATGCTCCCCTCTTCTATGGTGTCCATGGCTGCTTGCTCCAGTTCACCGGCAAATTGCACTAAACTGCCAGCGCCGTCCAGTTCGCCTCTTTTTCTCAGCGCCCCCGTCCAGGCGAATAAAGTGGCCACCGGGTTGGTTGAAGTTTCTTCACCTTTAAGATACTGATAATAATGCCTGGTCACCGTCCCGTGGGCAGCCTCGAACTCATAATAACCATCCGGCGAAACCAGAACCGAAGTCATCATGGCCAGGCTGCCGAAGGCGGTGGCCACCATATCCGACATCACGTCGCCGTCATAGTTTTTGCAAGCCCAGATAAAGCCGCCCGGGCTTCGGATCACCCTGGCCACGGCGTCATCAATCAACGTGTAAAAGTATTCTATTCCTGCTGCCGAAAACTTTTCTTGATACTCTCTGGTATAGAGGTCTTGAAAGATATCTTTGAAGTTATGGTCGTATTTTTTGGAAATAGTGTCCTTTGTGGCAAACCACAAATCCTGCTTTTGGTCCAGCGCGTAGTTGAAGCAAGCCCTGGCGAAGCTCTCAACAGACTTGTCCAGATTGTGCATGGCCATGACCATGCCGGGGCCGGCAAAATCATGGATCACCTCCCTGGACACCCGCCCGTCTTCACAAGTAAAAACTAATTCCGCCTTACCTTTTGCGGCAATTTTCATTTCAACACCTTTGTAAATATCTCCGTAAGCGTGTCTGGCAATGGTGATGGGCCTCTCCCATGTCTTTACAAAGGGTTTGATATTCTTAACAATTATAGGGGTGCGGAAAACCGTCCCGTCCAAAATTGCTCTGATCGTCCCATTGGGGCTTTTCCACATCTGCTTCAGGTCATATTCCTTTACCCGCTGGGCATTGGGGGTAATGGTGGCGCACTTGACCGCCACACCATATTTTTTGGTGGCCTCCGCAGCTTCCACCGTAATCCGGTCGTCTGTTTCATCCCTTTTTTTAAGTCCCAGGTCAAAGTACAATGTTTTTAAGTCAACATAAGGCGTTAGTAGAATTTCTTTGACCTGCCGCCAGATTACCCTGGCCATTTCGTCGCCGTCCATCTCCACCAACGGAACTTCCATTTGAATTTTTCCTGCCATATAATTCCGTCTCCCCTTGCGAATCTAATTCCACATTACTACATTATACAATATCTCAAAGGGCAAAGTAACATCCCCCCGGAAGCGAAAAGGGAACGGTCCCCCCGCCGCAAGCAAATATACGCGACGAAGCGTGGCCGTCCCATGTGCTTCCTATGCGTTGTCGAGGGCGCCTTTCAAGTACCACCGCGGGTATTTTTAGGTCCAAACATGTCCTTGGCGGTCTTGACCAGGCCTTGCCGTTTAAGTTCGGCCGCGATAAACGGATAGCGCTCTCTTAAAAACTTAAGAGAGACATCGCCGTGCGCGTAATAGACGAGAATGTTGCACCTGTTCTGAACTAAATCGTCATCGTCATTTAATCTCAACACATCTATGGTATACCGAACCATCCTTTTCTCATCGTTTGACAATCCAAGACCAGGTTTAATCAAGCAACTCGGGAACTCTAAAACAAACCATCCATATTCAATTGCACAAGGGTCGGTAATACCTTCTTTATCACCTTTATAACTATTTAATTTCGGCGAAGACAGACGATAATTGTCCCATTCATAGGCTAAATCCGGATTGCGCCATTTAGGGATAAAATGATCAACAGAACCGGGTCTGGAAATCCATTCCCCGGAGTAGGAGCAAATGCCCTTATATGCGTTATAAAGTTCCACAGTCACAGACTGCCAGTACCTGTTCTTTTTCCAGTCTTTATTTGTAGGGTTCGGATTATTTCTTAAAAATTTCTTTCCCGGTTTTCTTACCAGATGGTCGAAATTTTTCGGTTCCGGTTGTCTCGTTACAGGAATCATTTAACAACACCATATCTCTCCGCAAAATAAATCCACCTGGGCCAAAACTGGTCATCGACCGCTAAATGTCGAACCAGCCTTTCGTTGACTTCCCTAACCTCATCAGAATTGACATCATTGCGTTTTTGAAGATTTTTTGCTGCTTCAATCGCATCTTCCGCCTCTCTTGATCGCGCATGACGCATCTCAAATATTGGAGAGGTCAACCAGGAATTAATCTGACCAAGTTTAATGAACTGCTTGACTTCCAGTCGGACTTCATTACCGTAGGAAAAATCAAGATGAAACAGCTCATCCTGTAAATCGTCAAATACCGGCTCGGCTGAGGCAAGAACCAGGGGGGAGTGAGTCGTTATAAAAAATTGAATCTCAAGGTTTCTCGATAAAGTTTCCTGAACATCCAACAGCGCCGGCAAAATAATCCTCTGCCATTTGGGGTGCAAATGGGCCTCAATTTCATCTATCATAACCACCATGCGCGCTTCTGGTTTCACGTTGTAATGCTCGGAATTGACACGATGCTCGTTCCAAGCCCAGACCATAAGGTAAGCCATGGTGATGATTCTCCTGACACCCGCTGATGTGAACAATATGGGGGTGGTACCGTAAGGATGCACAATTGTGGGAATGTCCCTGGGGTCATTCGGTATTCTTACTGTGTCACCCGGAACCAAGTCACTTAGGTCGGGCGGCGATAATCTTTTAAGAACTTTGCAAAAAACATCAAATAGATATCTGTCCGGAGAAGTTTGCCACCTCGTCCAATCGCGAATCAATCCCTCGATGTTGCCGGGCAACCCATTCCAAACATCGGAACGGCTCAACACAAGAGTCGCTTTGCGTGCGTCATCTTCCTCGGAGGAAACAAACCTGGCTGGATCCCAAACGGCAAAAGAGCCGTCCACCCGCGCATAAACAATTAACCCGGGTATTGTTGGCCTTTTGGTCTTGGGCCAAGAACGGGATTTGAAGTCGTATGCTATTTTCTTTTTCAATGGATGGGCGGTTCTTCCGGCCAATTCGAAAGTGATGCTGGATTCTTTTTCTTTAAAACTATTATTAGGGTAAGCCGGCATTTCAGGCCAGGTTCCCGTCAGCGCCCACCAGGCGCACTCCAACAGGAACGACTTGCCGAGACCATTGTCGCCGGTTATAATATTCAATCGCCTGGCAGGGTAAAATGAAATGTATTTCGCAGGACCGAGGTTTCGCAGTTCCAAAAAAGACAGGGTTCCGCCAGAATCAGGTCCGGCATCGGGCGGAGATTGTATATAGGGGCTTAATTCCGGCCACTGAACGGGATGATCCTGAAACAGCCTGCCTTCCGGCGCAAGATGTGGAGCATCGTCAAACAACCTTGCGCGCTCATCTTCAGAAATGAGAAATTGATCGAAAAAGAAATCTAGAACATCATAAGGCTTAGTTTCCTTAGACCATCTTCTTGAGCGAAACAGCCATACCGCGAGGTCAAATGCCGGTATTTTCTTGCCTTTAGTTAATTTCTTCTGTAAAGTTTCAATATAGTCCGGGTGCCAACCCCAGCGCCTTGTCCCGGAGTCATGCAAAAATGCCGACCCAAAGGTTCTGGTGTTTATTGACTGTAGTCCTTTTGCGGCATAATCGGGACGCACCCATCGTTTTTTCTTGCCCACCGGCCCGAAAGGTTGAAAAAAACTTGGAGATGTGGGATGAATACGGTGATTCTTTTCAAGAAATTCTTTTGTTTTTTGGTCTAACGGAAAATCGATCTTTACCCCGACAGGCAGCATTTCCTTTTTGCAAACCAAAAAAGTGATGCCAAAAAAAGGATTAATATAGCTAAGTTTATTTATAGAGCTTAGAATTTGAAATGCGGAAAAATACATGTCAGATCCCCCGTATTTCCTTCACCATAAATTTGCAGAACTCCCGGCTCAAATCAATCCCGATAGCCGGCCTGTTTGAATTCAACGCGACGCGCAAGGTGGTTCCGCTGCCGGCAAAAGGATCGAGAACTACCCCCCCTTCGGGGCAACCGATGTCCAGACAGCGTTGAACCAATTCATCGGGATAGGGTGCTGTATCTATACCGTTTGTGACTTTGGGCCTGGCCTGTATAGTCCATAAATCTTCTTCCACCTTCTGATCAACCAAGGGTTCGCGGTTAAAATAGTATTTTCGACTTTTTACAAACATAAAAATATACTCATAGCTCCGCCGGGGGCGATCGAGAACAGATTCCGGCAAGCATTTTTCTCGGTGCCAAATGATGGGACTACGAAGGACCCAATCACGTGAGGCCATTTCAATCGCAACTCTCCAGGGGACACCGATAATGGATTTTCTTTGCAGACCTATACCCAGTCCCCCGCTCTTATCCACCGCCCGCAATCCAAATCTTCGTTTGTTGCTCTTGCGATCATTCCCCTGCGATTGTCCTTTTCCGGAATAGTAAGTGTCCCCCAGATTAAAAAATAACGTGCCGTCTGATCTAAGTACACGACGTACTTCATCCATAACTTTACATATGGCTTCAACATAATCTTCAACAGAGTCCTCCAAACCAATCTGTCCTTCGACTTTATAATCCCTTAAACAATAATACGGCGGAGATGTCACAACACAATTCACGCTTTCATCGGGAAGTCGCCTTAAAACTTCAAAGGAATCCCCGCAGTAAACCTGCCAAAGGATACCGCTTTTTGTAAAACCATCCCAATTAATAATTTGATTCTTCTCAACCTGCTGTTCGTTTGCATCGAAAACAGAACTCACAGTTTAATCACTCTCATCTGAAAATGGATTGCCACATCAAGAAAGCCTTAAAAGTCTCTATTAATCATTATAAGTAGTTTAGCAATAACAGGCAATCTTAGATCATATCACAAAGATCAAGAAAGGATGTCTTGTATATAATTGTTGTCATGTCTCGTTTTTCAGTCTTCACAAGACCTGCCAAATAACCTCATGGAGTTAAATCACACTTTTTTACAATATTATTCAAACATATGTTCTTGTTTTTATTCTATAAACACTCTTTTTTCCCTTCTCTGTCTGTTAATATTTTTACATATTTCATAACAAGGCGAAATTTGAGATCCGAACAGACTTCAAAAATATTTGGTTAATCCCGGTTACGGGAAATACTCCCTTCCCATGATGGGCCGGGCCAGCAAAATCACTCTCAAGTTCTATTCCTTATGACTCGAATCGCGGAAGCAAATGGCTAGGCTCTACTTTGTGAAATCTCAAAATGCATAAGTAGAGCCTGATCCCTAAAATTCTACAATTGTGGTATTACCGTAATCCAGGACGATTCGGTCTTTAAAAGCAAAGATGCGGGGCCACACTTCTTGCGGGAGCAGTTAGCGTCAACCGGCAGATGGCAGCCGCTTCCTCACCGTAGCCGCAGTTATCTGGATCCTTAACTAAAATTAAACCCGCCGTATTTTTGAAAATGCGCAGCCAGACCCCCGTCGTTGAGAATCTTAATCATGACTTTAGGCAGAGGCTTAATGGGTATAACAGTGCCCTTAGTCTTATTGGTGATTTGCCCCGCCTCAAGGTCCACGGTCAGCTCGTCGCCCGGTTCGATCCGGTCGGTGTCGCATTCCACCACGGGCAGGCCGGTATTGATGGCGTTGCGGTAGAAAATACGGGCGAATGATTTAGCCAGTACCGCTCCCACATCAGCATACTTGATGGCCAGAGGCGCCTGCTCCCTGGATGACCCGCAGCCAAAATTCGTACCAGCCACGATAAAATCCCCTGTGCTGACTTTGCCGTAGAAATCAGGGTCGAGATCCTCCATGACGTGCTTGGCCAGTTCTTTCATATCCAGGGTTTTAAACTTGTACTTGCCTGAAATAATATAGTCGGTATTTACATCATTACCAAACTTATGGGTTTTACCGCTAAACTGCATAATGACACCTGCTTTTTGTTTATATTGAGGAATTCAGGAGTCAGAATCCAGAATTCAGAATAATTTTATTCTGACTACTGACTACTGAATTCTGTATTCCCAAATCTTTTAAATATACTCCCGCGGGTCTGTGATTTTACCGGTTAAAGCGCTTGCCGCCACTGAAGCGGGCGAGGCCAGGTAGATCTCCGCGTTGGAGTTGCCCATGCGTCCTTTGAAGTTGCGGTTGGCCGTGGAAATAACCGTTTCTCCGTCCGAAGGCACACCGTTGTGCGTCCCGACACAGGGGCCGCAGCCCGGTGTAACCACTGCCGCGCCGGCCTGGACCAGGGTCTGAATTATTCCTTCCGCCATGGCGTCTAAAAATACCCGGCGGGAGGCGGGGGCGACAATCAAGCGCACATCACGGTGGACCTTGCGGCCACCCAGGATACCGGCGGCAATGCGCAGGTCTTCCAAACGTCCGTTGGTGCAGGTGCCGATTAAAGCCTGTTGTACGGGCTTGCCGGCCACCTGGCTGAGCGGCGCCACGTTGTCCACCCGGTGAGGCCTGGCCACCTGAGGTTCAAGCTTTGCCACATCGTATTCCAGTATCCTGGCGTAAGAAGCGTCCGGATCTGCGCTTACCGGCTTAAACTCCCTGTCTGTATACCGCCGCAGCCAGGCCATAGTCTTTTCATCGGCTTCCATTAAGCCGGCCTTGGCGCCCATCTCTATGGCCATATTGGCTATGGTAAAGCGGGCTTCCTGAGACAAGGCCGCTATGGCTTCGCCTGCATACTCCGCCGCCAGATAGGTTGCTCCGTCGGCTGTGACCTCGCCGATCAGGTGCAGGATCAGGTCTTTTGAGTAAACACCGGGAGCCAGGGTGCCGTTGCAGACAAACTTGACAGTCTCGGGGACTTTAAACCACATCCGGCCGGATATTAATCCGCCGGCCAGGTCAGTAGAGCCGACCCCTGTGGAAAAAGCATTCAAAGCGCCATAGGTGCAGGTATGGGAATCGGCGCCGATAACCAAACTGCCCGGACCGACCACGCCGCTCTCAGGCACTACCTGGTGGCAGACACCTTCGCCTATATCGAAAAGCCGAAATCCTTTTTCCCTGACAAACTCCCTCATCATTTTATGCAGGGCGGAAACTCCCTCGTTGGGGCTGGGAGCACTGTGGTCGATTACAAAAGCCACGCACTCCGGGTCAAATACCCGCGACCCGCCCATTTCATTGAAAGCCCTGATGGCAAGCGGGGCTGTCCCGTCCTGGCCCATCACATAATCAACCCGGGCCACCACGATTTCATTGGCACGGGCTTCCTGGCCGCTGTGGCTGGACAGAATTTTTTCTATAATTGTCTGGCCCAATGTCAATCCCTCTTTCCAAAAAAATCTTCGTAAATGTACATCAATTCCTTGTCAAAGAGCGGCCGTTTTATGGAAACTGTGTATGAACGGACTTTTGGCAGCAGTTCCTTGGCCTGTTGCTCACTTAATTCCATGCCGAATTCCTCAAACTTAGCCTTTAACGCCGCCGTGCCGGAATGTTTGCCTATTACAATCTGGCGCAGCAGTCCTACTTCTTCGGGATGGAAAGCCTCATAAGTATCGGGGTTTTTTTGCACCCCGTCGGCGTGGATGCCTGACTCATGGGCGAACATATTCTTACCGATAATGGCCTTCCACTTGGGCAGCTTCCTGCCTGAAGCACGGGAAACGTACTCGGCCAATTCCAGAAACATCTCAGTTTTAAAATTCAGGTCAATATCATACAGGTGTTTGAGAGCCATCACCACTTCTTCCAGGGCGGCATTGCCGGCGCGCTCACCCAGGCCGGTAACAGTCACTCCAATATACCTGGCCCCCGCTCTAACGCCCGACAGGGCGTTGGCTGTAGCCATGCCGAAATCATTGTGGGTATGCATTTCTATGTCAAGATCCACCGCGTCCCTGATCGCTTTGATACGATCATAAATAGTAAACGGCTCCATGATTCCCACGGTATCACAATAGCGCAGGCGGTCGGCGCCGGCTTCCTTGGCGGCCCTGGCAAACTCGATCAGAAAGTCCATATCGGAACGGGAAGCGTCTTCAGCGTTTACGGATATCTGCATACCCTCCTTCTTGGCGAAGCGGGTGGCATTCACCATCTGTTCCAGGACCTTGGCACGGGTTGTGTTGAGTTTATGCTTGATATGGATGTCCGATGTGGAAATTGAAATGGCAACTGCGTCCACACCACAATCTATCGACTCTTCAATATCCTTGATGACAGGCCGGTTCCAGCCCATGATGCTGGCCTTCAGGCCGGACTTGCAGATAGCCCGGATGGCTTCTTTCTCATCCCCGCCCATTACCGCTATCCCTGCCTCAATTTGTTGAACGCCTATTTCATCCAACAGCCTTGCTATCCTTACTTTTTCCCTGTTGGCAAAAACTACGCCCGCCGTCTGTTCACCGTCTCTCAGGGTCGTGTCCACAATAATGATATCCTTGTTCATCGCTGCCTCACTCCTCAGTTACTTAGCTTATATATTTTATTGAAAGCCGGCGGAAAATTGAATTAACTACAATAGTACCATAATTATTGTTATATGAAAAGTTACAAAATATTATCAAGCAGAGCTGACGCATGAAAATGTTTTTTAAATCTTGCGGGGTCTGGAATTGACGTTTTCGCAACTATTGCCTATTCGGTTATTCCAAAAATCACCGGTTTATCCGTATCAACACATCCTTAACTAAACCGTTTCTGCTCGTTTTAGCATGCCGGACATCTTCAACGGAAAGACGAGTAGCGCCGCGCAACCGCTGCCTAAGCTGTCTGTATCAGTTCAATTCGCTATGCCGCCAGACGGCTTGCTTTCCAATTTTCTTCGCGCACTAGTCGCAATTGACCGGGAGATTCGGTCAGCCGGCGAAGCCGCCCTGTATCCAACTCACTATAGGTCATAGCTTCATAAAACTTCTTGATGAAAGAATGAACCCCGACTGTTTTGACATGTTCCGTCAGGTAAAGCGAATGAAGCGCCATTTCATTTAACATACGGGCGATATGCATGAGGTAATGATACCCCCGCATCGCATTCCAGTCATGTGAAAAAATGT
>NZ_QFFZ01000158.1 GCF_004369225.1 Pelotomaculum propionicicum | reverse complement strand
AGGGCAAAGTCCGTCCCAACCCAAACTCACGGTCGAGAAACCTACGTATAATTTGACGGTGTTCAAAGTACACTTTGGCAAATTAACCTTAAAAATGTACGATAAAGGCGAGCGTGTTCTTCGGATTGAAGCTGTGGCCCATAATACAAAAGACCTGCGCTGTGGAAAAATCATCGAGAAATTTTCTAACATGATTTCTTCCTTGAGAGGCATGACGATCCGGTTTCTCAATGTTTTGCAATACGCCCATATTTCTTTCCTGGATCAAGGAGCATTAGATGATTTACCTAAGCCTACCTGCCGTGGAAAGAACCGAGTTGCTGGTATTGATATAAACAATCCGCGAATGCGAGTAGTGATTGAAGCATTGATGTCTCTGGCACTTAAACCCGCAGGCTTTTCCGTTTCCGACCTGGCTACAAAAGTTAATGAATTGACCGGTTGGACTCATTATGGAATCCGCCAAGCTGCCTACGACCTCAGAAAAATCAGGGGCAAGGCTTTCATTGAACAACAAAACAATTCTCGCCGTTACCTTGTTTCTTCACAAGGATTTCAAACAATGTGTGCCTTGCTGATCTTGCGGGAAAAGGTTTTTAAACCGGTCATTGCTTCTATGGGAAAATTCCGGCGGGGTCCAAAACCCAAAAAAATATGTGCTCTTGATACTCATTACGAAAATCTTCAGAAAGAACTCTGCAAAACTTTTGTAACGCTCG
>NZ_QFFZ01000157.1 GCF_004369225.1 Pelotomaculum propionicicum | reverse complement strand
TTATACTTTAGTAAGTTCTCCTGGCATGGTTTTAGCCAGGAGAACAAAAAACCGCCCGCTATGCGGGTGGGATTCAATGCTTAAGCAAAGAGCAACACCCTTCTGTTAATCTGTTAAAATGATGAGTGTTCAAGCCATCAAAAAACAGAAGAAAGGTGTTGCTTATGGCAGAGAGTTTAGCACATACCAAATGGCTATGCAAGTATCACATAGTGTTCACCCCTAAGTACAGAAGGAAAATAATATACAACCAGCTACGGGAAGATATAAAGGGGATAATAAAAGATTTATGCAAGTGGAAAGGCGTCGAAATAATCGAGGGGCACATGATGTCAGATCACGTTCATCTGTTGCTTAGTATTCCACCGAAATATAGTGTCTCCCAGGTGATGGGGTACCTGAAGGGAAAGAGTGCGATGATGATTTTCGACAGGCACTCAAATCTGAAATATAAATTTGGCAACCGGCATTTCTGGGCTGAAGGATATTATGTCAGTACAGTAGGGTTGAATGAAAAAACGATAGCAAAGTATATACGTGAGCAAGATAAACATGATCAAATAATGGATAGAATTTCGACCAAAGAACTAGAGAACCCTTTTAAGGGTCCTGCCAAGTAATCAGTGCACATGGCTTGAACGAAGTTTAAGCCAGCGTCATTTAGGCGCTGGCTTGTAATAAGCCCTTATAGGGCTCTTTCAAGCCACCCCATTCTGGGGTGGTCTTGACT
>NZ_QFFZ01000156.1 GCF_004369225.1 Pelotomaculum propionicicum | reverse complement strand
CGCTTCCTTGATAAGCTGTTCTTTGAAATTTTTAGGATATCTCTTGCGTTTCATCCATACCCCTCCGTTAATATTAGTTTATATCAATAAGGGGGTATGGCTCAAATTCAATTAGGGGGCTAAATAGGTCACCTATCAACATCAGCCTTGTTTTAACACCGTTGTATTCAAAAGTTGCATGCAGGATTAAGGAACTTTCGTTCCTATCGATAAGCTCTCCATCTACATGAATTGCGAAAGGTGAGTGTACAAAAAATTCCACACCGTCATTTAAAAGGCTATATCCAGGAACAAGCTTGCCTGCATCAGTAATCAAGTGAGAGCGCTCCTTAAGGGATAAACCTTCACTTTCCAACCATTGCTTAAGCCTATCAGTCCTGGAAAAAACCCTAATGCCTTTCCCAGCTTTGAGGCGATGGCGGGCCTCGGCTCGTAGTATTCTGGCTTCCCCGGTAAGATTTTGTTCAATGATCATAGCTGCCGGCACCCAAAGTTCTTTTATTTTAATGCGTTCTTCCCCTTGGTACTTTGTAGCATGGTCTAAATAAAAGAATTCGGAGAAACCGTGAATATGGTGGTGAGTAGCCCCGGGGAATTTCACCCCGAGGTCCGGGTAGAAGGGCCACCATTTGGTGGCCCAACCCCCACGGAACCCGGCGTGCGGATTTCCCGCACCGGGCTCTTCAGAAATTGGCTCACAGCATTGCGTATGCTTTTAATTCCGTATATGGTATT
>NZ_QFFZ01000155.1 GCF_004369225.1 Pelotomaculum propionicicum | reverse complement strand
CCAACACCACGTGCTTGGAGATATCATACGACTTTGTTTTGTTCATTGGCTCCTCCCTTGCGGTTGACCATTGTTCAAAACTGGATAACACAGCCCCTTCGCTCCACTCCCATTACGGAGCTTCGTCGCTACTACGGGCTGTTCCGCCCCTGCACTCCGCATCGGTACTTTCGTCCTTGCGGGTCTTCCGCTTGGAGTTTTCCCTTGGCATCGGAGGGCAGGTTCCCACGTTCTTAACCGAAGCCTGTGCCACGTTCACGCCGCCTTCATGCCGGTCACCACCTGGACGGTAAACAGGTTTCCTCCAGATTTATCCCGGGTTAACGACTACCCCCCGGTTTTGATGACGTCCCTACGCTTTCGACACGTTATCAGCGGTTCATGGGTGTTCGTCTCCATTGGCACTTACCTGACAAAGTCTTGCTTCGCCTTTTCCGTAACGCTCACTACCATGGCTTTTGACCACAGCAGCTTACGGTGGTTTGAAGCCTCCACCTGTATGGCGGCTCCGAGGGGCCTTCCCTCATCTTCGATTAAG
Organism: Pelotomaculum propionicicum; assembly: GCF_004369225.1. Taxonomy (GTDB): domain Bacteria; phylum Bacillota; class Desulfotomaculia; order Desulfotomaculales; family Pelotomaculaceae; genus Pelotomaculum_B; species Pelotomaculum_B propionicicum. The sequence continues at coordinate 204 of NZ_QFFZ01000155.1, read as the reverse complement.
CATGGCTTTAGGGCTCTCATGCAGCCCTGCGCCTTCGTGGCGCACGGTGAGTAGCCCCGGGGAATTTCACCCCGAGGTCCGGGTAGAAGGGCCACCATTTGGTGGCCCAACCCCCACGGAACCCGGCGTGCGGATTTCCCGCACCGGGCTCTTCAGAAATTGGCTCACAGCATTGCGTATGCTTTTAATTCCGTATATGGTATT
>NZ_QFFZ01000154.1 GCF_004369225.1 Pelotomaculum propionicicum | reverse complement strand
TTACGATGAATTGAATTCATAAGTTTCTCAATCCATAGGTTAAAATCTTTCAGCGCTCCACCGACCGTCTCATTGTCTATACCGGGTGCAGTGCACTTTGACATCCGGGCTAGATTTTCCCATATAAGTTCCTTGGTAATATGGTGAGTTAGCGACGTGAATTTGAGATTTGTTTCCTTTTGAGCTTTTGCTGCTACTCTTTCCAGTTTTGTGTTCATGGCTGGGGTTCTCCTTACTTTGTATTAAGGCCCGAATCCTCCCATTGTATGGAGCCCATGTTTCCTTGGAATAGATTCAATTCCTGCTGACCGCTTCCCCGCGTAGTAGGCTCTCCCAACCTCAGAGTACTATCAGTCAGTAAGACCTCCGGCAGACCATCGGATTATCCTTGCTTTGTTAGGCTTGTCAAATCCTATCCTTTAGGGAAGCCTGCCGGATCTCCCTTGTTCCCAAGAAGCCCTTTGATAGCATGCCGTAGGTACGAACCCCGGAAGTAATTAATGTATCCTCACCAAAACGGATACTTAACTTCTGCCTTCCCCATAGAGAGAAAAGGTCGGCTACTTCACAACACGTTCAATTTCGGGGCTAATTATCCCATTCACTTTATTCCGGCCTACTATCTTCCTGTCTACGCTTCGCGATGCATGTTACCACACACCACGCAAGACTCGGTACTTAACTGCTGGTTAGGCTTTATCAAGGCGACCATTTCAGGTCGCATGTGCTCCTTGAACTTGCAAGGCGCAAC
>NZ_QFFZ01000153.1 GCF_004369225.1 Pelotomaculum propionicicum | reverse complement strand
GAACATGTCAAAACAGTCGGGGTTCAGTCTTTCATCAAGAAGTTTTATGAAGCTATGACCTATAGTGAGTTGGATACAGGGCGGCTTCGCCGGCTGACCGAATCTCCCGGTCAATTGCGACTAGTGCGCGAAGAAAATTGGAAAACAAGCCGTTTGGCGGCATAGCGAATTGAACTGATACAGACAGCTTAGGCAGCGGTTGCGCGGCGCTACTCGTCTTTCCGTTGAAGATGTCCGGCATGCTAAAACGAGCAGAAACGGTTTAGTTAAGGATGTGTTGATACGGATAAACCGGTGATTTTTGGAATAACCGAATAGGCAATAGTTGCGAAAACGTCAATTCCAGACCCCGCAAGATTTAAAAAACATTTTCATGCGTCAGCTCTGGCAGTCAATCAGAGCTGACGCATGAATCTAAAGATTTATAACTGACAAGGTTTATAAGAGTTGGGGAGAAAAAGTTTTTCGCAAAATAGCACTGGACACCACAAAATAAATATGAGACAATAGTGTGGGAAATTTTAAAAAGGAGCCACACTATGACGATACATGAAGATTGGCCTGAGGAAGTTCTCTTGAACGGACGCATTTTTACAAGGGAAGAACTGGAACACATTAAGGAAGTGATCCGGTTGTTTCCCCGGTTGAGTCAAAAGGAATTGGCGCATACGCTATGTGAAACCCTGTCGTGGTATGGACCAAACGGGAAACCAAAGCTGGAATCTTGCCGCGAGTTACTGCGAAAGCTGGAGGC
>NZ_QFFZ01000152.1 GCF_004369225.1 Pelotomaculum propionicicum | reverse complement strand
CATGTGGTCAAAGAACGGCTGTCCCGTATTGACGAAGTAAACCCCTTCGCCGTCCAGGCTGAAAGAAATGTTGACTTCCGTTTCCAGCGTTTTGCGGTTGACTAAACTCTCGCGTGGTTCGGACATTTGTATCACCTCTTTATCTTATTAACAGCCTCTTTTAAGGAAGCAGGGGGACGGTTCTTTTGCTTCCTTGAAAATAACTGTACAGCTGTTCAGCCCACAGAGCGAATCCAAAAAATACCAAGGCGCAAATTCATTCGCACAAATGTTACTCTAGCTACACAAGTCCGGCGCTGACGCGCCGTACAGGATTATACCCCCCCTGGTGTTTTCATGATGCGTGGCGCCGCGATAGCGGCGTGTGAAACTTCCCTGAAAATAAGGCTGGAAAAATGTTGGGATTTGGCTTGATAAGAAGCGGCAGTTAGTTAGACATGATTGGGAAGGCATAATTCTTTATAAAAAAAGGGGAATTTAAGGATTCATCGTATTATTATAATTTGCAGTTGCATTTTAATAATTAAATATGCGGTAGGGAGGACACGAATTTGTTAGTGTATGAACTGGTCCGGCAGGGAGCTGACGAAAAAATTGCACTCTACGAAAAAGACGCTAAATACAGCTACGCCCAACTGAAAAAAAAGGTGGGCCAATACCGGAATTTCTTATATGCCCAGGGAATACGGCCAACTGATAACGTAGGTCTGTTCGCCAAAAACTCCGCCGGTTTTATCTTCAGCTACCTTGCTGTG
>NZ_QFFZ01000151.1 GCF_004369225.1 Pelotomaculum propionicicum | reverse complement strand
AAGGCGGCCTGGGCGATGCCGAGGGCCTGGGCGGCGATGCCGATGCGGCCGCCGTCCAAGGTGGACATGGCTATCTTAAAGCCCTGTCCTTCTCCGCCTAACAGGTTTTCTTTGGGCACGCGGCAGTCTTTCATGATTACTTCGGCGGTGAGTGAGCCGCGGATGCCCATTTTGTTGAGGTGTTTGCCGATGGTCAGCCCCGGTGTGTCGCCGGGCAGGATGAAGGCGCTGAGTCCTTTGGCGCCCTTGGTCCTGTCGGTTGAGGCGAACATGATGAAGACTCCGGCCACGGGGGCGTTGGAGATGAACATCTTGGTGCCGTTTAGGACGTACTCGTCGCCGTCCAGTACTGCTGTGCTCTGGCCGGAGGCGGCGTCGGTGCCGGCGCCCGGCTCGGTCAGGGCGAAGGAACCTAAAATCTCACCTTTGCACAGTGGGGTCAGCCACTTTTGTTTCTGCTCTTCGGTGCCGTACTTCCACAAGGGGAAGCTGGCCAGTGAGGTGTGGCATTCCAGGGTGAACCCGGTGGTGGCGCAGGCACGTGAGATCTCTTCGAGTGTGATGATGTAGGTCAGGTAGTCTGCGCCGGCCCCGCCGTATTCGACTGGGTAGGGGATGCCTGTCCACTCCTGCTGGGCGAGTCTTTTGACGTTTTCCATGGGGAAGTAGGGCTCCTGGTCGACTTTCTGGGCGATGGGCTCGACGTATTTCTGGCAGAATTCTCTTACACTGGCGCGCACTAGTTGTTGTTCTTCAGTTAGTTGAAAATTCATGGGGTTTCTCCTCTCGTGAGTT
>NZ_QFFZ01000150.1 GCF_004369225.1 Pelotomaculum propionicicum | reverse complement strand
GACATTCTACCAAGAACGGCAATCAGTTCTTCAACCGGCTCGGCCACAGCTTCCATTAACCCGTTCATACCGCCTACCAGCTTGCCCCAGTCACCGGTAAAGGCAGTCTCGTTGCCACGGGTCTCCAGACGGCCTTCCCTGACCGCCGCAATCAGGCCGTCGACCTCTTTAAGCAGGCCGTTTACGGCGTCGATACAGCCGTTCAGGTTGTTCTTGATTTCGTTAAAATCGCCGTTGTAGTTGTCAGTGATCTTAGGCGGAATGTCTCCCTTTGAAATCATGTCCACGTATTCGGCCGCCACGTTAAGCGGCCCGATCACAGCGTCCAGGGTGCTGTTGACGCCCTCGACAACCTTGCGGTATTCGCCTTCGTGCCTGGTAGCGTCTGCCCTGGTATCAAGTTTGCCTTCCACCGCGGCCTTCGACAGCATGTCCGCATCGTCCACCAGGTTTTGAATTGCTTCCATCATTTTTATAAATGAAGGCACTAACTCGTCATTGTCACTTCTCCGCCCGATTTTCTTTAATCCGTCCAGGTCGCTGAGATCACCGTTACTGATATTTTTAGTTATTCTTATTGTATTTAATATGCGTGCCTGAGCATCGCTGGTGGCGTTCTTTAGAACATTCCAGCCACCGGAATACTCTTTTATCATCTTAGCTGTATAATCGTTTACAGCCATCCGGGTCAAGACAGCAAGCAACTCCTCAATCGGCTCGTTTACTGCTTCTATCAATCCGTTCATGCCGCCGACCAGTCTGCCCCAGTCCCCGCTGAAGGCCGCCTCATTGCCGCGTGTCTCCAG
>NZ_QFFZ01000015.1 GCF_004369225.1 Pelotomaculum propionicicum | reverse complement strand
CTTCAATCTTGTCTTTGTAACGTTCGGTAAGTAACATTGTACGTTCCCCTATGTCGCTGTTATGATTGCACAGTATTTCGACATGGGTTTAATAAATCCTATTGGTTCCGGCTTGTCCGGGTTAGGAAGATCGCATTAATATTTTTTCCGGCAGGGGGAAGTCGCAGTGCAAGTAAATGTAGACCGGGAAAGCCGTACTCCACTGTACCTGCAAATAAAAAACCAGATCCGGCAGCTGATCCTGTCCCACAGCCTGCAGCCCGGTTACCGGCTGCCGCCGGAGAGGAAATTGGCCGCCGCCCTGGGTGTAAACCGCAGTACAGTGGTGAACGCCTACCGCGAGCTGGAAGCTGACGGGTTAATCGAGTCTCATGTGGGCAGGGGAACCATGGTAAACTTTATACCCGGTGGAGAGGCGGGGGAAGAGTTATACCTGACCCTGCCCCCAGTCTGGAGAAATTTTTACAGCAGCCGGGCGGGCAGGATGAACAACCCATTTATTAGTAATATCCTGGATATGGTCGCCAGGGAGGATACCATATCTTTCGCTTTAGGCGTGCCTGCCCAGGAATTCCACCCAGTGGAATATTTTAGCTCGATAATTTCCGGGCTTATGAATAAAGAAGGAAGTGCGCTTTTCGAGCATGGACCCACCGCCGGCCATTACCCTCTCCGGGAGTACCTGGCCGGATACATGGCTAAGCGGGCTATTCAGGCCGGGCCGGAGAATATCATAATACTCTCGGGCTCCCAGCAGGGATTGGATTTGGCCGCCAAGGTTTTTATTGAGCCGGGTGACGCGGTAGTGATCGAGGAGCATACATATATGGGGGCTATCCAGGTTTTCGCCGCGGCCGGGGCGCGTATATTCAGTGTGCCAATGGACGAGGAAGGCCTTCAGGTGGATGTTTTGGAGCAGGTTCTTGCCCGCTATCGCCCCAAATTTATATATACCCAGCCTACTTATCAAAACCCGTCCGGTATCGCTATGAGCCTTGCCCGGCGCCGGGAGCTTTTAAGACTGGCTTACCGCTTCCATGTTCCTGTTTTAGAGGATGACCCCTACAGTGAGCTTCACTATGAAGGAGGGTTCCTTCCCTCCCTGAAGTCTCTGGATACCAGCGACCACGTGATCTACCTCAGCACTTTCTCAAAGGTGATTTCCCCCGGCCTGCGCCTGGGTTGGTTGGCTGCGCCGTCCGACCTGGCCCGGCAGCTGCTGATGGCAAAACAGCTGGACGATCTGCACTGCAACACACTGGCACAGTCGGTAGTCAATGAATTTTGCCGTGCGGGATTGCTGCAAGCGCACCTGGCGATGGTAAGGGAAGAGTACCGTAAAAGAAGGGACGCCATGCTGGCGTCCCTGGAGGAATTCGCTCCCCCCGGCCTGTGTTGGAGCCGTCCCGCCGGCGGTTTCCACATCTGGTGCAGCCTGCCGGAAGGAGTTCACGCCGGAGCCCTGCTTTCCCGAGCGGTTGAAAAAAAAGTTACCTTTGTACCCGGGGATGTGTTCTGCGCCAACGCCGGCGGAACGGACCGGCTGCGGCTAAGCTTCAGCCGCTGCTCCGAAACAATAATCCGGGAAGGTATACGCAGATTCTGCACGGTTCTTAGCAAGATGATTAACACAGGGCATGGCCTAGACGAGGCGGCACGCCAAAGACAGGATTTGGGGCAGCTGTTTTAAACCAAAATTTTAGAGATACTCGTGTTAGTCACCACTGAGTATTCCTCCCAGAATGCCGCCGCCGATACCGGCTATGCCTCTCTGCTCATCGCGCCTCTGATAGCGGGAAGCGGCCACAATCCGGTCGGCCAGGCGGGAAAACGGGAGGCTCTGTAAGTAAACCAGCCCCGGTCCGGTCAGCCTGGCCAGGAACAGCCCCTCACCACCAAAAAGGGCGTTTTTAAACCCGCCGATAAACTGGATATCATAGTCAACCGAAGGCGCAAAGGCAACCAGACATCCGGTGTCAACCCGCAAACTCTCGCCTGGCTGCAAATTCTTTTCGACAATAGTGCCGCCTGAATGAACAAAAGCCATCCCGTCACCGGTAAGGCGCTCTAAAATAAAACCCTCGCCCCCAAAGAGCCCGGCGCCGATTTTTTTAGTAAAGGCAATCTCAATGTCTATCCCCTCGGCGGCACAAAGAAAGGCGTCCTTTTGACACATAAAGTTACCGCCAAGCCTGCGCAAATCAAGAGGTATTATTTTCCCGGGGTAGGGCGCTGAAAAGGCAAGCCGGACTTTTTTAGAAGCGCGGTTTAAGAAGGAAGTGATAAAAAAGCTCTCACCCATCAGCATTCGCTTGAGCCCTTTGAACATACCGCCGGCGGCAGTCTGCATTTCAATGCCTTCCTCCATGTACATCATCATCCCTGCTTCCGCCCGGACACCTTCACCGGGGTCAAGTTCGATCTCGACCATCTGCATGTCGTCGCCAAAAATTTTGTAATCAATCTCATGCGCCATATTAAAAGCCCCCTTTAGATAATAATGAACAAAACAACCTCAGTATTTGCTTCTATTATTTGCGATAATTTCCTGCCGGAATCCGGGTTTAAAAAACATACTTCCCTGTAAGAACCAGTGATTTATTATCACAAAAACAGGCACGGTGCGGTCTTTTAAAAGTTCAATCAGCGGAACGAACTCTTTTTTATCAACCAGGGAATATTCCCTGCAGACCTCCGCGCACTCACCGCAGCCCGCGCAGTTGTTCTGCTTGATAACCACGTTGCCCTCCATGTCTCTGACAATAGCGCCGAAGAGGCAGGAGGCCTCGCAGTTTTTCCTTTTATCATCGCCGCAGTCAGGCGGGCAGTCCCTGACCTTAAAAACTACCCTGTTCGGGTCTCCTGCGCCGGAAGCGTAACGCACGTATTCTCCGGTGACTTCATTGCCCTCTTTTTTTATTTTTTTAATCTCCTCAGGCATATCCCCGCGGTAGCCCGATTTTACAAGCCTTTTAAATATTTCATCATAACCAGAACCGCCCATTTTATCACCTGCCGAAAGTCTGCCTGGTTTAATATCTGTCATTTGCTAAAATTCTATTAAGAGTTGTCAACAACCCCGTCCCCCTGACACCATGCCTTTTTAAAGAATCCTGTTCTTAAGGAAGGTACTTTATTTCAGGTCTAGAATAAGTGTTATAAATATAATTGTAGCGGAGGGGTTTTTGTGTTTGTAGGCAGCGTTAAAGATATAGAAGAGATTAAATTCGTAGGCCCAGGTGTGGTTAACGCCTTCAAAAAGTCCTTGATCGGTCCCGGGGAAGGCTGGGAAGGATGGGTGATGCGGCTTATTACTTTGCGAGACAGGGGATGCTCCCCGCGACATGCTCACCCCTGGCCGCATATCAACTACATCCTGGAAGGCAGCGGTGTGCTGTTCATTGAGGGAAAAGACAACACCCTAGAAGCAGGCTCCATAGCGTATGTACCGTCCAACGCGGAGCACCAGTTTGCCAGCAGCAGCGATCAGGACCTTGTTTTTATCTGTATCGTTCCCGAAGAGGGGGACAAGTAATATAAATTAACAATAAAAATTGCCGATAACCCGTCTATGGCTGGCGGGTTTTGTTTTCAAGCAGATCCGTGAAACTATATGTTGACAGCCACCCTGCCGGAAACTGTTGACAGCAGATAGGTGGTTGGGTAGACTTTAAATATATAAGTATAATGATTGGTTTTATATATATTAAAGGCGTATGTTCACCGGTGAGCATAAGAATCAGTGACACACTGGATATTACAGATGTCGTTTGCCCTGTAACCTTTGCTAAAACCCTGCTCAGACTTGAGGACATGCAGGTCGGAGATATTCTGGAGGTTTTTTAAATGAGGGAGAGCCGCTCCAGAATGTGCCTAAAAGTCTAACCAATGAAGGCCATAAGGTTATTTTAATTGAAAAATCCGGTGACAGGTACAGGATACTGGTAAGAGGGGAATAAAGGCGGTTGACCGGTTATGTCATCATTAAGGGAGGCAGAAATTTTGAAGTTCAGCGAAGATCAAATTGCTAGATACAGCAGGCATATCATAATTGGTGAAGTAGGCTCAAAAGGCCAGAAAAAAATATGTGAAGGCAGGGTTTTAATCGTGGGCGCCGGGGGACTGGGCTCTCCTGTCGCTTATTACCTGGCGGCCGCCGGAGTGGGGACTATTTGTATAATTGATGACGATGTGGTGGATTTAAGCAATTTGCAGCGGCAGATCCTGCACACCACCGGAGATCTCGGCAAGGCCAAGGCTGATTCGGCCAGGGATAAGCTGACAGCGTTGAATCCCGACTGCCGTGTGATCCCACGACGTGAAAGGCTGACGGCGGGCAACGCGCTGGAGATTATCAAAGAGTACGACGCCGTGGTGGACGGGACAGACAATTTCACTACACGTTTTCTGATTAACGACGCCTGTGTCATGCTTGGGAAGCCTTTCTTCCATGGAGGTGTCCTCAGGTTTTTCGGGCAGGCGCTGACGATCATACCTGGGCAGGGGCCTTGTTACCGCTGTATTTTCGGCGAACCCCCTGTGCCAGGCGCCGCGCCCACCTGCGCCGAGGCAGGTGTGCTGGGTGTGCTGCCGGGCACCATAGGGGTTATTCAGGCGACAGAAGTTTTGAAATATTTGCTGGGGCTGGGAGATTTGCTGGTGGGCCGTCTGTTGACCTATGACGCACTGTCACTGCGGTTCGATGAAATCGAGGTGAAGAGAAACCCCGGCTGCCCCGTTTGTGGCGACAACCCCAGCATAACGGAATTAAAGGATTCTCAGCAGCCGGGATGTAACTTACAGCACGGAGAATAACCATGTTTCCGCTGCCAGTTAAATTTATTTCCCGGGTTTACAGGTATACGCGAAAAATAACAAAAGCACTATAACAATGGGGAGTCTCCTGTAAGTGTAAATGAGGGTGTAGAGCATACTGTCACTTAAACCAGCGCCACCCGGCAGGTGATATTTCAGATAAATTGAAACACCGTAGGTGGACGCTTCTATGAGAATGAGGAGGATAGATCCCCAGAGTAATATTCTTTGCATAATACCAACTCCTGGTTTTGGTTCCATATTATCATAAATTAACATTGCATGGTACTTATAGAAGCCAGTGTTCATTTAGTTTTTTAAGAGGTGTCATATTAAAAAATGAACGACCTGGAACAAAAATACGATCAATTGAAACAAATTTTGCAGCAATGCGGGAGTGTAATCGTCGCATTTTCAGGCGGCGTTGACAGCACGTTTTTGCTTAAAGCGGCGGTTGAGGCGCTTAAAGAAAAAGCGGTGGCGGTAACCATTACAGGAGAGATATACCCGCCGGGTGAGACGGAGGAAGCTGTTCAGCTGGCCCGGTCCATAGGCTGTGAGCACCTGCTGGTTGAAAACCGGGACCTGGACAACCCGGTATTTGCCGGCAACCCGCCTGACCGCTGTTACCACTGTAAGAAGAATGAATACGGAGAGATCTTGGAGATAGCCCGTGCAAGGGGTATTAAAGTAGTAGTAGACGGAGTTAACGCTGACGACCTGAGCGACTACCGTCCCGGTATCCGGGCCGGGGAGGAACTGGGTGTGCGCAGTCTGTTGAAAGACGTGGGTTTGACCAAAGAGGAAATACGCGCGCTGTCAAGAGAATTAGGGCTGCCCACAGCCGACAAGCCGGCCAACCCCTGTTTGGCCTCGCGCTTTCCTTACGGAACAAAGATTACTATAGAGGGACTGAGACAGGTTAGTGCGGCGGAAGAGGTGATCAGGCAGGCGGGAGTGCCGCTGGTAAGGGTAAGGCATCACGGCAGCCTGGCCAGGATCGAAGTGCCGCCGGATTATATCCCGCTGGTAATAGAAAACAGTACTGAGATTGAAAAACGCATCAGGGATATCGGGTATAAATATATTACACTTGACCTGCGCGGCTACCGCATGGGGAGCATGAACGAAACCTTGAATTTGAACAGCGCAGAGTAAGTTTTCATACAGGGGATTATTAGTATTGCACAGAAAAAAGCCATGGTTTATTTTCCCTGGCCTGTCGACAAATATAGATAACACCATGGACGACTCTTTCTTCAAACTAGCCAGGGGTTAGTCCCCCTGACTTTGTTGGCGTGGAATTTGATAAATTATGCCTGACAGCAGGCCGTCTTTGCCGCGGCTGATGGAAAGCCCTTTGATATCCTGGCTTTCCAGGAATCCAGCGATAATTTCATTTAGTTCAATTAATATTTTGGTCTGTCTTTCCAGGTCAATGCTGGCTTTTATATAGAAGTGTTTTGACACCACCCAGGTGATTACCCCGCCCAATGCTACACCTGTCAAGCCGCTGATCATACTGAAAAGAGCACTTTCATACATTAAGAAACACCTCTGGAAGGAGTAATTCGCTGAATGGAATTATTTTCCTTCCCGGGTAGTTATCTTTTTAAAAGAAATTTATGGCGGCTCTTAACTGTTGTTCGTATACTTAGTGTTGTAATATAAAGCATTGTTATTTCTGCGTAATAATAGATAAAAATATTCTATTAAAATTATAGAGGAAATATATATGCATATAGTGAAAGGGTAGGTGATGTTAGATTCAAGATCGGAGGATGATCACCATGCGCCCACAGATGATGAAGATTTTTGAAAATATGCGTAATGACAATGCGTTCAGCGTTCAGAACGCCAAAGATAACGGCTTGAAGGTTGTCGGCTTGTTCTGTGCCTATTCCCCCATGGAACTGGTACTGGCAGCCGGAGCCCTGCCGGTCGGACTTTGCGGCACCAGACATGAGCCTGTCGCCGCTGCTGAAAAGGTTCTGCCGCGCAATCTCTGCCCGCTGATCAAGTCAAGTTTCGGTTTTGCCTTAACCGACACCTGCCCTTACTTCCGGGCTTCTGATTTTATAATTGCTGAAACGACCTGTGACGGCAAAAAGAAGATGTTTGAGCTGCTCGGACAGATTAAACCTATGCATGTGCTGCACCTGCCGCAGGGCACCAACCGTAGCGGCGTCCTGCAGTGGTGGCTGGAGGAGCTTTATTTGCTCAAAGAGCGGCTGGAGGAGTTCCTGGGTGTAACAATCGGCCAGGAAGACCTGAGAGCTGCCATCAAGGTGTGCAACAGGGAGCGGACAGCTTTAAAAAACCTGCACGAACTGAACAGGACCGACCCTGCCCCCATGACCGGCCTGGATATGCTCACCACTATCTTTGTCAAAGGTTTTAATGTTGATAAGGAAGAAGGTACCGTACTGATCAACCAGCTTGCTGAAGAAGTCAGAAAAAATGCTGAAAAGGGGATTTCCCCCTTTGCCAAAGGCACGCCCCGTATTCTGTTAACCGGCTGCCCGGTTGGCATCGGCTCGGAAAAAGTGGTGCGCCTGCTGGAGGAATGCGGCGGCAGTGTGGTTTGCTTTGAAAGCTGCAGCGGTATCAAAACTCTAGAATACCTGGTAGACGAAGATGAGGGAAGAGACCCGATGCAAGCTATTGCTGAAAGGTACCTGCAGATACCCTGCTCATGTATGACGCCGAACAAGGGGCGGCTGGATCTTCTCGGCAAACTCATCGTTGACTACCAGGTAGACGGAGTGGTAGACCTTACCTGGCAGGCCTGCCATACTTATATCGTTGAAGGAGAGCTGGTCCGCCGCTATGTCAAGGGAGACTTCGGGCTTCCCTACATCCAGCTGGAGACCGATTACTCCACATCGGACATTGAACAGCTAAAAACAAGGATTTCAGCCTTCATCGAAATGCTCAGCGGGAGTTGATTATTAAAAATGTTCACTGTGGGAATCGACGTCGGTTCTGTTACCACTAAAGTTGTGCTGCTTAATGGCAGGGGCTGGCGGTATGTGGTCAGGCCGACCGGGTGCAGCCCCCGGCAGGCCGGCCATGAGGCTTTTGAGGAACTGCTGGGCCAGGCCGGGCTGTCGCAAGACGATATATCATGCGTGATCGGGACCGGTTACGGCAGGATATCCCTGCCTTTTATTGATAAGGCTGTGACTGAAATTACCTGCCACGCCAGGGGAGCGCATCATCTGCTGGCAGGGGCCGATATGGTTATCGATATCGGTGGCCAGGACAGCAAGGTAATACTTACGGACGGGCGGGGCAGTGTCGTTAACTTCGCCATGAACGACAAGTGCGCCGCCGGAACGGGCCGGTTTTTGGAGGTAATCGCCGCCGCCCTCGGCTCTGACGTCAGTGAGTTGGCTGACAAAGCACGCGGCGCCGAGCCTGTGGCGATCAGCAGCATGTGTACTGTTTTCGCCGAGTCGGAAGTGATCAGCCTGCTGGCGCAGGGTGTGGCTAAAGGGAGGATTATCGCAGGCATCCACCGCTCCGTGGCCAGTAGGGTAGCAGCTATGGCAGAGCGTCTGGGCAAGGGAGAGCAGATTATCTTTACCGGCGGTGTGGCCAAAAACGAGGGGGTAAGGGAAGCTCTGTCCAGGGAACTGGGGCGGGAAATTATTGTGGATCTTCGCTCCCAGCTTGCCGGCGCCCTTGGCGCCGCCCTCCTGGCACGGGAAAAACCGGTTCGTAAAGAAAAGTAAGGGGATGTTAATAACCTACGCGATTGTCAGGGGGACGGGGTTGTTGATAACCAGTGGGTTGTCAACAACCCCGTCCCCCTGACACCTGCTTTAAATTCCACTACCTATTCTTGCTCCTTGGTCTCAATAATCAAACCCTCCACGTGCCGCTTGCTCATGAGCTTGCGCTTTTTCCTGTTTTCCTTGCTTTCGAAGACTATATCCAGGTCGTAGTCTTCGGGGTAAAGGTCCTTGGCCGCCACATGGAGGGAGAGCCTCTTGTGGCTGATTTTATATTTCTTTTTCATTACCATTACCACTACTTCGCCCCTGCCGTTTTCAGGCTCATAAACGATTCCTGTACGGTTCATACTGCTGATGAATACGCAGTCTCCTTTAACGAAGGTGCTTACAGCAGTTTTTTGCGTCTTATCTGTCCGGTTTCCGCCAGCTTTGGCTGCGGTTGCTTTAATAGCCGGCGGATCTGCTTGTATGGCTGCTGTATCTTCACCAACCTGAGGTTGTGGCCGGAGCGTCACTTCGCAGGAGTAATCTTTCTTATCCCCGTATGTTATCTCATGTGCGCGTTCAATAATCCGCCGACGCACCCCGAGTCTCAAAGCGATCAGGAATGCGTTGCTTTCTCCCGGCCGGCCTATGGTCAGTTGGTACAGGGGCTTGAGGGAATCGATATCGAACTCCATGCGGCCGTTTTTGAACCCCTCGTTCTTAGCCGCAAATTCTTTGATTTCGCTGATATGGGTTGTAGCCACGATAGTAGCGCCCCTGCTGAAGACCTCTTCCAGCACCGCGACGGCGAACCCCATGCCTTCACCCGGATCGGTGCCCGCTCCCAGTTCGTCCATCAGCACCAGGGAGCGGGAGTTGGAATATTCAATGATGGCAGATATATTTTTTACATGGGATGAAAAGGTGCTCAGGGACTGCTCAATGCTTTGGCCGTCACCGATGTCCGCAAGGACACGGTCGAAAACGGCTAACTCGCTTCCTTCCTGGACAGGCACGTGCAGGCCGGACTGAGCCATCAATGTGAGCAGTCCCACCGTTTTCAAGGCCACCGTTTTCCCTCCGGTATTAGGCCCGGTAATAACCAGGGTACTGTAGCCTTCTCCAATCTGAAAATCCAGCGGCACAGCGTTATTGCCGATGAGAGGATGCCTGCCGCCTTTTATTATGATCTTATTGCGCTCATTCAGTTTTACCGGAAAGCAATCAAGGGATTTGCTGTATTTCGCCTTGGCAAAAATGAAATCATACTGGATAAAAGCCTCCACATTGATCGATATCTCTCTGATGCAGGCTTCTACAATTTCTGTCAGGCAGGACAGGATCCGGAAGACTTCCTTTTCCTCTTCCATTTTCAATATGTTGAGCTCTTCCTGGAGCCTGGCGATGGCCGCCGGCTCAATGAACAGGGTGGAACCGCTTGCTGAAAGGTCAAGCACATTTCCCGCGAAGCTTTTCTTATATTCTCTCTTTACGGGGATCACGTACCGACCGTTCCGCACGGTGACTACTGCTTCCTGAATAACCCCAGCCAAAGAAGGAGAAGACAAAATGCTGTTCAGCTTTTGTTTTATTCTCTCATCGGCGACGGCAATCTTTTTTCTCAGCCTGTTCAGCTCCGGTGTGGCCCTGTCATCTACTCTCCCGCTGACTATGCACCTGTCGATTTCATCATGCAGGTGGGGCAGTTCCGACATGGATAATGCATATGAAGCCACGACTGGTGAGACCTCCTGCATCTGGCGCATGAACCTTCTGAGCTTCCTGACGCTTGCCAGCAGTTCTTTGACCGCTGTTAGTTCATCTGTTGTAAGGGCAAACCCTTTCCCTGTCTTGGCCATTACCTCGCCAATCTTCTCCATTGCGGTTAGCGGGACGCTGGCATTTATATCAATAATGCGCCTGGCTTCAGTAGTCTCAAGCAACCACCGCTCAATTTCGGTTATATTAACAGACGGCTGAAGTTTGTCGAGCATGTTTTTAGCCGGTTCGGAAATGGCGTACTGTTTTAAGTTTTCCTTTAGTTTGTCGTATTCCAATATTTTCATTGTATATTCGTTCATCAGGCGGATACCTCCCCAAAAATAGACAGGCTGTGATGAACACCCTGCGTTCAATCACAGCCTCAATCAGCGCAACTTGCCGCGAAAATACATTAGAAAACCGTGCTTTTGAGCACGGTACAGCACAATGCTTTTATTTACGGAAGATGAGCAGACTATACGGTGTTCTCAATTAACCAGCCCGCGTTGCAAACCAATTAAGCCGCGCCATAAAACGCCGGCCCGTTGCGGACGATCATATTAGATTTGGTTAATTTAAAACAACCTCAGACACAAACTCATTCCCCTGTTTTGTGGATATTCTTATTCTAGTTTGTTCAAAGCCGGAAGTCAATACGTTTTGGTGGTTGATCAGGGTTAGTTGAGGGCAGGACATAAAATTACATAACATAACTTGACGTAGCATTAAATAACTATTATAATAGCAATAAGTAATATATAGTGATAAAAATAAACATAAGAGACCAGGAAAATTATTGTTTTTGTTTATTGACAGCTATGTTTTTTATTCATATAGCAAAAACACCTATCTCCTCCCTCTAAAAAACACCTCCGTTTCTACCAGAAATGAAGGTGTTTTTGAGCCAGGTTTTATTAAGTTCGGTTCCGTCCTATTTCTTATCGATCATTTCCAGGAAGGCTTCGACCCGTGTTTTGATCTGACCGGAATCCTCCTGCCCGTAATCGGTTTCAATCTTTAACATAGGTATGTCGTTTTCTTTCAGTATGTTCTCAACCCGGTTGGCTTCCACCAGATAGGGGTCGCAGAAAGCCAGGGAGCAGTGAATAATCCCGTCTGCTTTGTATTCTTTGGCCAGGTTCACCAGTTTTTCCATCCGGCCTTCGTTGGGTGTGAAGCAGGCGCAGTTGATATTTAGATAGCGGCTGGCGATATCTTCAACCATTTGTCCGGTGTTTTCAGCTTCCTCCGGCACCAGGTTTTCAAAATAGCGAAGGCCGGTGCACAGTTCCTCGGCCACGATCACGGCGCCGCTGGTTTCGATAATGTGAGGTATCTTCCAGTTCGGTAGGGCCATCGGCGTGCCGGTAACGATAATCCTTGGCGCGGCGGGTTCAGCAAACCCCTTTCCTTCCTTCACCCTGACTTCAAGCTCGTCGCAAAGCGCGTTCAGCTGCGCGGTAAACCTGGGCACATCATCATACATAGCGATTTGTTCGATCAAGAGGCAGTCCTTGCCGCTGATTGGCGTAGGGATGTTCTTGCGCAGTTCGGAAAGGCGCAGCAGCGCCCTGCGCTTGCCGTTGATATCCTTAATTGATTGCCGCAGCGATGTGTCCGTGACCTTGCTGCCTGTGAATTCCTCCACTTTAACTAAGAAATCCTGCACCTCGCTCCGCCATAACTGCTTGTCTTTTTCACGTTTCATTTGGGGTGTTTCCATCATGTGTACGGGCACATAGTCGTTTAAAATCTCAAAAGCTTTCTTTTTGCCGTCGCAGGTTGTTTCGCCCACGACCATGTCGCAGGACTCGAAATAGGGGCAGACCTTGCCAAGCTTGAACCCCATGAAAGACTTGATCAGCGGGCAGATGTTTCTGGGCAGCACTTTTTCCGCCTTGGCCGCGCCGATTTCAACTCCCGAGCACAACCCGACACAGATCCCGCCTGCCGCGCGGACAATCTCCTCGGGCACGAAGACGCAAAAAGCGCCGATCACCTTGCCGCCGGCCGCCTTGTGTTCCTGCAGTTCCTGTATGCGCAGGCCGTGCACTTCACTGATTACAAAGTCGAAATACTCCATACCCTCCGGCCGGTTTTCCTGGCTCATGTAAACCTGCCCGTAAGTGGGCGGCAAAACATTCAAAAGCTTATCGTGCGCCTCCAGGTCTACACCGATGGATTCCCACATCTGACGGTAATCTTTAGCCATATCAACACTCCCTCTGTACGTAATTTTAAATCGGCTCATATAACGAACTATCATACTGGAACTTTTCTGTTGTTATATAAGACTTTTATGTTTGAGATAAATAGTCCTTTATTTTAACAATTCATTGTTTTTATGACCTATCTTATGTCAATAAAATAATCAAATGATAGATATAAAGGAAACGTTTAGATAAAGGGAGAAAACACTCAATTATCCTGTGATAATAGTGGATTAATTAACAGTAATGTTAAGTTTTGGGGGAAGTTGGATTGGTTGTTGAAAAAAAGCCTGCAATTTGTGGCATATGCCCCGGCGGCTGCGCGGTGGAAGTTACGCTCGAAGACGGCAGGCTGGTGAAAGCTGAGCCGCTGCAAGGGGCGCCTTACGCGAATTTGTGTGTCAGGGGTAGGTACGCGCCTGAGATAGTGTACTCGCCGCACCGCCTGCAAACGCCGCTGATCCGCACAGGAGAGCGCGGCGAGGGGAAGTTCCGTATTGCGTCCTGGGATGAAGCGCTGGACCTGACGGCGCAAAAAATGAACGAGATCAAGGCGAAATACGGCCCGCAGGCCTTACTCAGCCACTCCGGGCGGGGCGCCTTCGAACAGTCGCTGGTGGAATTCTGCAACTCACGCGATTCAGTGGCCAACAACCTGCTGCTGCCGTTCGGCTCACCGAATATTGCCAGCACCGGTTCTTTGTGCTTTGTTTCATACGGCATCCTGGCGCCCATGGCCAACTTCGGCCTGCCCGGAGCCTGGCTGACCCCGGACCTGGAAAACAGCAACCTGATCGTTGTATGGGGTACTAACCCGGTCACCGATTCCCCGCCAATTTTCTTTAAAAGGATAGCCAGGGCGCAGCGCAAAAAAACCAGAGTCATAGCTGTGGACCAGATGCGCTCCGATATAGCCGGGCGAGCCGACCAGTGGGTGGGCGTGCGCTCGGGTACGGACGGCGCTCTGATTTTGGGCCTGCTCAATGTGGTAATCAATGAGCAGCTGTACAACCGTGATTTTGTGGAAAACTGGACGCTGGGCTTTGCGGAGCTCAGCGATTATGTGAGGAATTTCACCCCGGCAAAGGTTGAGAGCATCACCCGGGTGCCGGCAGCGACCGTGACGGCGCTGGCCAGGGAAATAGCCAACACAGAGGGAGTCAGCCTGCGCACTTACACCGGCCTTGAATACACCAACAGCGGCGTGCAGAACATCAGGGCGCTCTATATCCTGTGGGCGCTGACTGGCAACCTGGACGTGCCGGGCGGTTTATGCTTGTCCGCCCCGCCTGCCAGTCCTGCGCAACGCGAGAAAATAGAGGCGCCGGCGGGGGTGCTGCCCATCGGCGCTGATAAATACCCGCTGTTTTATGAACTGACCAGGAGCGCCCACTACATGGAATTCCCCAGGGCGGTCCTGGAAGGAAAACCTTACCCGGTAAAGGGTTTGCTGATCAACGGGTCCTCCACTCTGACATCTTACCCGCAGCCTGCAATCTTTGAAGAGGCCTACCGCAGCCTGGATTTTATGATGGTAATTGACCTTGTGATGACCCGGGACGCGCTGTTTGCCGATGTGGTGCTGCCGTCGGCCACTTATTATGAGATCAATTCCTACCAGCGCTACCCTGGTTACGTACGACTCAGGAGACAAGTAATAAAACCTGTGGGCCAGTCGAAGAATTGTTTTTTAATTATGGCTGAACTGGCCAACAGGCTGGGTTACGGCCACCTCTACCCGCAAAGTGAGGAAGAGGTTATTGAAAAGGCTTTTGCCGGGAACCCCGGGCTGCTTGAAGCTTTAAAAAACAGCCCTGACGGGGTTAAGCTCCCATATCCGGAGCGGCGTTATAAAAAATATGAATTGGGCCTTTTGAGGAAAGACCGTGAACCCGGCTTCCCGACCCCTTCAGGCAAAATGGAGATTACTTCCAGCCTGATGGCCAAACATGGCTATGACGCGCTGCCTGTCTACACCGAGCCGGCGGAAGGCCCCCTGCAAAACCCTGAACTCTGCAGGGAGTTTCCTCTGGTAATGAACACGGGCGCCCGGATTCAGTCAACCTTCCGCTCCCAGCACCTGAACGTGCCCGGACTGGTCAAGCTGCAGGAAAAGCCGCAGGCTTTGATCAACCCGGTTGACGCGGCGGAGCGGGGCATCAGCAGCGGGGACAGGGTTGCGGTAAGCACCAGGAGAGGACGGGTTTTCTTTTACGCTGATGTGACTGAAAAAGTTTTACCGGGCCAGACAGAGGTTAACATGGGCGGCGGGAACCCGACCCAGGTCGAGGCCTGGCGCCTGGCCAACGTGAATGATTTAGCGGACTTCAGCAACAGGGACCCTGTTTCAGGATTTCCCGTGTTCAAGGCCCTTTTGTGCCAGATTGAAAAAGCTTGAGGAAGGGGGGATTACAGTGCCAAAGGTTAAAGTGGAGTTTATCAACACCTGCCCCTGCTGTGATGAACATGTGCATACCATAAAAAACGCGGCCGCCAAATACGGTAACGACGTGGAAGTGAAGATTTACTACGCTGGCAAGGATTTCGACTACCTGAAGAAGTACGGCATGGTGACAAAAGGGACCATGATCATAGACGGCAGGAAGAAAATTGACAACCTGTCAAAGACAATAATTGAAAAAGCTATGGAAGAAGCGCTGAGGGGATGATGGTATTTTGATCCTGGAGTTGTTGCAGAAAGTCATCCTGACCGCCCTGGACATCCTCAACGGCGCTTCGGTGTGGCTGATCATAAGCTTTGTTCTGGCGGGGCTGATGCACAATTTGATCAGCCCGGACAGGCTGCAGCGCATGCTGGGCAACCGGAGTATCCCGGCGCTGGCCAAAGCCACGGTTTCCGGGATGCTTCTTCCTATCTGCAGCTGCGGGGTGATTCCGCTCGGCCTTGGCCTGTACTATTCCGGCGCCTTCCTGGGGCCGACCCTGGCCTTTATGACGGCCACCCCAATCATCAACCCGGCGGCCGTCCTGCTAGCTTACGGGTTCCTGGGGCCGCAGATCGCCACTATCTACCTGTTGACCGGGTTTGTTGTTCCGATGCTGATCGGTGTCATTGCCAACAAGCTTGCCGGGCCTGAGATCCACGCTCCCGGTTCTGAGGTGCCCGTGGTTCTGGCCGAAATGGAATCCGGGGAGCAGGCCGGCCTGTCCCAAAAGCTGCAGGCGGGTCTGCAGTGGGGCTTCCTCGATATGGGGGTTTCCGTGAGCAAATACGTTTGCGTGGGTATGCTGCTGGCAGGGCTGATTATTGTTCTGGCGCCCCCGGCCTTTATCCAGCAGTACCTGGGCAACCCGGGCATGATTTCTGTCGCCGGCATCGCTATCCTGGGCGCGATCATGTACGTTTGCGCGGTGGGACATATCCCGTTTATCGCTGCTCTAATAGCCAGCGGGGCGGCGCCGGGTCTGGCCATAACCTTTCTGATGACCGGCGCGGCCACCAACCTGCCTGAGCTGATCAGCATGTACAAATTAATTGGCCGGAGGACAGTTCTGATTTACACTTCTGTATTAATCAGCACCTCTTTTTTAGTGGGATATATCACCAATATAATGCTGCTGCCTGGTTTCACACCATTTTTTGACCTGAGCAAAACCCGCCAGACAGTCGGCCTTGCTAATAATATTATCTTTGCTGCGCCGGAGCCCCTGCGCTATTTATGTACAGCGGTTGTCCTGCTGCTTGGTCTGTACGCCCTGTGGCCGGGATTTAAAAAGGCGCTGGCCAGGGTCAGGGCCGCCTGATGTCCCGCCGCTGGCTGATCTGCGTTTTGCTGATGTGTCTGCTTGCCGGGGCAGCGGCGGCCGGCTGCGGCAAAATGTCAGTTAACAAAGGAGAGCAAAGTGATACAAGCAGAGTAAGTGCGACAGGAGAACCGTCCCCTTGTCTCAGTTTTTTTGCTTTGACCCATGAGGGCAAAGAGGTGATAAAATGCGCTAGCGCCGACCTTAACGGCGACAATATTGAAGATTTGGTGGTGATTTATAGGGAGAGCGAAGAGAAAAACAGCATGCTGGTGGTGCTGGGCGGCACCGGTGAATGCCAGTGCACAAATGAAGTGCCGGCACCGGTGTCCAACCAGATGATTACTTTTAAAGATATTGACAATAAGCCACCCCTGGAGTTTATCGTCCAGGGCATGAAAGGAGCCAACGTCGGTTACGCAATCTACCGTGTGGAAGGAACCAGCTTGGAAGATTTATTTGGGGAAGGGATGAAAGACTGCTGCTAGGTTTTATTAAATTCGAGGAGAAATGGGGATGGTCCCCCGCGGGCTTCAAACCCGTTTGTCCGCCTGTCAGGCAGGCGGGAGTCGTGTTCGAATCCGACTTCTCCTCACCAGGCTTTATTTTACAAAAGATACCGGTTTAGAGAGGATGGAATAAACCATGACAAAAATTAAACGTGCTCTGCCGCTTTCTGTATTATTAATTATTTCGCTGATCATGCTGGCAGGCTGCGGCGGAGGTAAAAAGCAGACGGCTCAAAACACAACGGCGGGCATTCCGGAAAAAGACAAGGACTACATCGTCAACCTGGGCTATTACAACTGTGACCACATGACCGCCGCCTGCATAGCCAAGGACGCGGGAATATTCGACCAACTGGGCCTTAAAGTGAACGTGACCGGCAACGGCAAGGTCCCCGAGGCCATGGCCGCCGGCAAGATGGATGTGGGCTACATAGGTACAGAAGGGTTAATCCGGGCTTTCCAAAAAGGCTCGCCGATTTTTGTGGCCGCCAACAACCACCTGGGAGGTTCCTTCTACCTGGTGGCTTCAAATGAGATCAAGGACGCCAAAGGGTTGGTCGGCAAGAAAGTGGCTATTGGTGATGTGACCGACTCTTACTGGGTCCGTATGGCCAATGATATCGGCATACCGTTTGATGAGAAAAGTTATCAAAACTTTGATATGGCTGACAAAGACGAATTTTTTGCCGTGAAGGCAGGTCAACTCGACGGCTACCTCTGCTGCGACCCATGGGGGTCAATGGCTGAATACGACAAGTCCGGACACATTGTTAAGGCAGTAGGGAAACTGCCCACAGGTGATTGGGGCTCTTGCTGTGTCTATTCCATGAATCGCAACTTTGCCAAAGACCACCCCGAGATAGCTGCAAAGATGCTGTTGGCTCACACGAAGGCTATCGAATACGTCTACACCCACCCTGTCCGGTCGTCTGAAATATTCGCGGCGAACTATTATGTACCCCAGGAAGTGGCGCTGATGACTATTTATAAGAAGACGGTTGATGAAGGAAGGACCCTGACCTGGAAAGTCAACCCTAAAAATTTTCAGGATGAAGTTGATTATATACTGGGTTTAAAAACTCTGGAAACAGCCCCGACGCTGGATCAATTTATTGACACCAAGCTGCTTGAAGGATGCGGGGCGGATAATTTTGACACCTTCATTAAAGAAAAGGTGGACCCGGTCTTCCCGGTAGGCATGCCTTATGAGGAGTGGAAGAAAAAAGCTTACGAACTGGAAGGGAAAAAGGCTTAAAAGTACTTATGAAAAAGGTATTTGCCGTCCTAGTGGCTTCAGTCTTGTTGTTTCTGGTTGCATTCTCAGCCTTCCCGCAGCGGGAAGAAAACAACGGGAAGGTAAAAATCGGCGCTCCTGACGACACAGGCGGCATGATTATACACTACCTGATTAACGAAAAGGGGTACGGTGACGCAGAGACGCAGGGAGACTTTGAAATTTATCCGGTTAAGGACTGCTGCGCCAGCACTTCCCAGTGGGCTTTAAGCAGCGATTTGCTCGACCTTGCGGTTATGTGTCCCGATGCGGCCGCAAGCCTGCTGGAAAAGGACGGGCGGTTTGAAATCGTCAGCCCGTGCCTGGTCAATTCGGACATTGTGGTAGTCCGGCCGGGAGTTGTACCTCAAAAAATCGGGGTGGCCCAGAACCGCTCTCACCAGGAGCAAATCGCCGCCGGTGTATTTGGCCCGGATGTCGCAACGGCTCCCATGCTGCCGGCGGCCATCCCCTACGCTTATGAGAAAAACGCGGTTGACGGAGTGGTCGTGGACGCCCTGAGGGGGTTTACCATGGCCGGCGAGAAAATACCCGCGCCGGCTGTGCCTGACGGACATATCACCTACGTGCTGGTTGTGAATAAAAGTTTTAAGAAAGATTCCCGTTACCATGAATTCATAAGCTTGTTTCGGGTGTCGGTTGAAGAGTTAAACAAACCTGATGCGCTGTTAGAAGAAATCATGAAATATAAAAATATCGAATTTACACGTGAGGAGGTGGAACAATGGAACCGGTTGGGGATAAGGCACGTTTTTACAACTCCAGGAATACGCGGTTAATGCGTGAAAAAGTCATGGGAGCCTTTGGTCAAAAACAGTTGTTGTATCGTTTGATTACCATCGCGTTTGTTTTTGGTGTCTGGCAATTAGCCGCCAACCATTACCACAGTGAATTTATGATGCCGTCTCCCTGGAAAACGATGGTTACCTTCACCTCTGTCGTACAGGATCCGGAGGTTGTTAAGAACCTGATGATAACTTTAAAAAGGGTTCTGACGGGTTTTCTCTACGCTTTGATGATAGGCGTGCCTTTGGGGTTTCTGATGGGCTACTCAAAGACGGCCCTGCAGTTGTTTGACCCCTTAATCGATTCACTCAGGCAGATCCCGATCATGGCCTGGGTGCCGCTGACCATAGTCTGGTTCGGCCTAGGCGATGGTCCGACAATATTTCTAATCGCTTTTGCAGGGGTTTTCCCCATTGTGCTCAATACCGTGGCCGGAGTACAGAATATCTCCAGAGATTATTACAATGCGGCCCGCAGCATGGGGGCCGGGCCTTGGAGCATTTTCGCCCACATCATTGTGCCCGCTTCGCTGCCGGACATCCTGATTGGCGGCAGGGTTGCCGTCGGGCTGGGTTGGATGTCGGTTATCTGAGCGGAATTTATCGCGACGAGTGCCGGCTTCGGCTACTCTATGGTGGAAGCTCAAACAAGGATGCAGACAGGCAAGCTGGTTGCCCTGATGATTATAGCCGCCCTGATCGGGTATGGCATAGACCGTATTTTGCAGTTTTTTAACAGGTCTCTGACCAAATGGAGGTATATCCAGTAATGGAACTGAGAGTGGAAAATATCTCTAAGAGTTTTAATAATGAAAACAATGTCCAGACAGTCCTTAAAGACTTGAACTTTACCGTGCGTGAAGGCCAGTTTGTGACCCTGCTGGGTCCGTCCGGCTGCGGCAAGACCACCCTGCTGACGATCATCGCCGGGTTTCAGGCCGCCTCCGGCGGAACAGTCCTGATCAACGGGCGGCAGGTAGCCAGGCCGGGGCCGGACAGGGGTTTTGTTTTTCAGAACTACGCGCTCTTTCCCTGGATGACGGTCAGGGACAACATCCTCTACCCGATGAAACAGCGCAAGGTGCCTGGCAAAGAACGGGAAAAACACCTGGCGGAACTGCTGGCCATGGCCCAGCTGGAGGGCAAGGAAAAGCTCTTTCCGCACCAGCTGTCCGGGGGCATGAAGCAGAGGGTCGCCTTTATCCGTGCTCTGGCCGGCAGGCCGGAAGTGCTGCTGATGGACGAACCTCTGGGAGCGGTGGATATGCAGATGAGGCAGTCTTTGCAGGAAGATCTGGAGTCGCTCTGGCTGAAAGACAAGACCACTGTGGTGATGGTGACCCATGATGTCGATGAAGCTATTTTCCTCAGCGACAGGGTGATAGTCATGTCAGCTCATGAAGGAAAAATAGTGGAAGACATGCCTGTCAGGCTGCCCCGGCCCCGTGACCGCCAGGGTACGGAGTATCATAAACACAAGGAGCACCTGGTCGAAGCCCTCAGGACCGCCATGGGCAGGCGGGCCGAGACGGCGGAGACGGAGAGAAAGCTGTGCCTGGCCTGAGAGAAGGGAGAGATAATAACGTGGCGATATTAGCAGGAGTATTAGAAAAAGTTGAATTCAAAAACTATCCAGCTGAAAGGCTAGTCATTGACAGCATCTCCTCCAGGTTAACCGGGGAAGAACGGCTGTTAAGGCTTCATTTGCTGGACCAGATTATAACAAAAGGCGGGCCGGTCAGCATCAGCAGCTTAAAACAGGCAGCCGCGCTGCGGCGTCTGGATACAGATCCATAGTCAGAAAGATGGACAAGAAGCGCTCATAGTAGCCAGGATGCTTTTTAAATTAACTTAAAATAATTGAAGGAGGACTTTAATAATGAAAATAGCCTATGTTTTCAGTTCGACCACTTCACAAAAAATCCTGAACACCATGATCATTCCCCAGTTGGAAAAAGGCACACACGGTGTAGATGTGGCGGGGATGTTCTTCTTTATGGACAACACCTTTTTCCTGCTGGACGGCACCGAAATGGGGGACAGGCTGCGCCAGATCCAGGAAATGAACGGGATGCTGCTCATGGCCTGCGACCAGTGCGCCATCGAGCGCGGTATCGAGGAAAAACTGATCCCAGGCGCGCAGATCGGCTGCTTCCCGCAGCTCTACGCCGCGCTGGGCGGTGTTGGGGTGGACCAGGTAATCACACTGTAAAATTCTGTGGTTGTTGATTGAGAAACTCTTGTGACAACATGGTGTTTGCCGACATGTCAGAATCGATACAGTTTTAAAATAAAAAAACAGGATCTTTAATGATCCTGCTTTTTATGTGGCTCGTGGGCATATCTAAATTTCTCAAAAGCGATAAGTTTAAAAATCTTATTCGCAAAATTGAGAAATAAAAAGATTTGGTTTAAGAAAATACATGTATTTTATAGACCATATTTCTTTATTTTCCTATATAAAGTAGCCATACTCCAACCTAAAAAGACTGCCGTCATTTCCTTGCCTCTTAAGGTATTGCCATACCTCTCCAGGGTTGTGGCAATAAGTTCTTTTTCATATTCTTCCAGAGGTGTTGAAATGATTTTTTTATCTGAGTATTTTATCCGCAAATATTCTGGGAGATTATCTATTTTAATGTAATTATCATCTTCCATATTAATTGCGTACTCTTGTTGACTTTCGGAAAAGTCTTTATTCATAGTTTTGGCGTCGGATAACCTAATAAAGGATAATACAATACCTGTTAATAAATGATCAGTTAGTATCGGTTTTGCGGTGCAAATTATGCGGTGCTTCTTTTTGCCTATCTGGCAAGTGATTTCTTTTGATGTAAAATTCTTCCCGGAAATGATTTCATTTAAGATGTATGTATAAGGGAATATACCATTTATTGATTGACCTATTATAAGATTTTTATCTAATCCCAAGATCTGTTCGGCAGATTAACCTGATGAGTATTATTCTAGTTTGTGTGCCGGCTACCTTAATAGGAGTAATTGCCGGCGCGATTTATGCGAGCAGAATGGGCAAAGACCTTGATCAAGATCCGGAAGAAGATAGGAAAGTATGTCTTAAATCACAGTTATATGATGCCGGGGCTGATAACAACAGTTGTTTCACTAGCCGTAGGATATGGATTGGCCAAGCTCTTTTAAATAAGACCAATAAATCAAAAAAATGGAAAGCCCGTAACTGTTGGCAGAAATGAGACAACCCTGATAGAAAGGCGCCTGAATCCCTCTAAATTATGGAGCCTCAGGCGCTTTTCCCATAAAAATATTTTTCCCGCGGCTTCACTTTCTGATTAGAGGTCGTGGTAACAACTTGTTTGTTTTTTGATGAAGATTTATTTTTTAATGTATAATTGTCTCAATTACTATCTATAAAGAGTAATTTCGGAAAGTCGGTTTGCAAAGACCGTTCTGTCATCGCGAGGAGCGAAAGCGACGTGGCGATCTCACAGTATAAAGCGGGGGTAAGAGCCGGAGATTGCTTCGCTTAACGCTCGCAATGACAAACGGTAGGACTTTCCTTAATTGGAATTATGGTTGTCCGGTGGTTCTAAATCCATTATACGAGGAGATATAGAAATGAGAAGTAGAATTAAAACGGAGTTGTCAGATTACTTTAAAAACGAAATTTTATTTCCTGGCATTGTTAAGGAGTATAAGATTGGTTTTAACGAAATGATCTTATTAAACAAGGCTTACGCTATAATGCTGGTAAAGGAAAAGCTAATAGATGAAGTTAATGGCAAATTAATTCTCCAGGGTTTGAAAAAAGTACAAAACGGTTTAACATTAAAAGATCTTGACGGCAGATATGAAGAGCTTTATTTCAATGTGGAACAGGCTTTAATTAAAGAAGTTGGAGTTAAAGCCGGCGGAAAACTGCATGCGGGAAGAAGCAGAAATGATATCTATGCGACACTTTGGCGTATGGAGGTAAGAAAATCGGTATGGGTTATTTCACAAAGGATTATTGCGCTTCAAGAGGCACTCCTGAAAAAATCGGCTGAAAACATAGAAACTGTTTTAACCGGATATACACATATGCAGCCGGCACAACCGGTTACCCTGGGGTTCTATTATATTGCCGCGTTTAATGTCCTGCAACGCGATTTTGAAAGAGTAAAAAATGCTTATGCCAGAACAAATTTATCGCCTTACGGAGCCGCGGCGCTTGCCGGTACGGGATTCCCTGTTAATCGCCGGACCTTAAGTGATTTGTTGGGCTTTGACGGCATTTTATCCAACGCTCTTGATTGTGTCGGTTCCAAAGATTACCTGTTGGAAGTGGAATCGGCACTGGCGATCATGATGGTTAATATCAGCAGAATGGCCCAGGACCATTATTTATGGTGCACAGATGAATTCGGATTATTAGATATTGGCGGAGAGATAGCTGTTTGCAGCAGCATAATGCCGCAGAAAAAGAATCCCGTTTCGCTGGAACTTGCGAGGGCAAAAGCAGCGCATATTATGGGAGCGCTGGTATCTAGTTTATCCTCCCTGAAGAATACCCCATTTTCGCTGTGTATGGATTTGTTTGAATCACATAGCCAGTATTGGGATGCTCATGAAGAAGTTTTACATAGTCTGGGCCTCCTAACAGAAACCATCAAGCACTCAAATTTGAAGAAAAGCATAGCTTTTGAAAAGGCGAAAAACAACTTTTCAACAGTGACCGCACTTGCCGACTATCTGGTTTTTAAATTTAACATATCTTTCTCCGAAGCGCATGATATTGTCGGAGGCATGGTAGCGGAAGTACTGGATGAAGGTTTGACTATCGAAGCAATGAATAGTTCTCTTATTAAAAAAGTTTCTAAAGAGATTTTGGGGAAGGGACTGGATTTAAGCCAGGATGAGATTAACGACGTGTTGGAACCTCACAAAAATGTACAATCTAAAAAGAGTATCGGAGGTCCCGGTAAAGATTCGGTTGAGAAAATGATAGGTGAAGCAAATGATTGTTTAGAAGCTGAAAAACTATGGCTAAAAGAGGCAATCGCCCATGTTGAAAGTGCCTATGGGAAAATACAGATGGAAGAGAATAGAATTTTGGCGTTTAACCCGCAGCGACAATGAAAGAGGAGAAAATTGTAATAGGGTTAGGCAAAGTAGTATTCATAAATGAAAAGCAAGAAAAGCTGGCGGCATTGAATATACTGACGGAGAAATATGCAGGGGCCACAGCGTTTGAATACCGGGAAGAATCACTGTCAAAGGTGCAAGTGCTAAAAATAGAAATAAAAGAAATGACCGGAAAGAAAGCTGGATATTAAAGAGACTAACGAAGCCCTTGGTATTCCAAGGGCTTCGTTGAGTCTAAATGAGTCTTTCACGCTCCTTACCCGTGGTATTCGTCATTTTAACTACGGTCTCACATTCTCTGGCCAGTTCTTTGATGGTTTTGTACGGATTTGATGGATTATACACAGCTGGATTTCAGTCTTGGAAAATACTCCGAATTTCCTTGTTTACGCAGAGATATTGACAAAAACTAAAATTGGTATATGATGATATTCAAATAATCATATGAACGTTATAGTGTTATTGTCTTAAAAAAATTACAGGAGACTTAAATAATGTCTGGTTTAGGAGCGGAATCGTTGCTGGTATTCAGGTTAGAGGGACTCAGAACTATGTGTATGTGACGTCGCCAGTATCCTTGGCACTAATGTGGCTACGGCCTCCCATCATTTAAGGCTCCTGCGTAATATGGGGCTGGCCAGGCAGCGCAGGGAAGGCAAATTTGTTTATTATTCACTGAGTGACAAAAACCTGGGGGCGCTTATGGACAGCGCTTTGAAGCATATACGTGATGAGGAATAATAGTCATTGATTTATGCCGGGCAGCTTAAACCTCACATAAAATGTGGTCCCTGTGGCAGCAGTTTCCACTTTTATCACGGCATTATGCCTGGCTGCGATACTGTAACAGACAGCGAGACCCAATCCTGTCCCGTTTTCTTTAGTGGTAAAGAAGGGAGTGCCTATCTTTTCGAGTATATCCAACGCAATACCACTGCCTTCGTCTTTGACCGCGAGGACCGCCTCTTCCCCGTCAATAAAGGTCCTTAAAGTTAATACTCCATTGGGGGACATTGCTTCAAGCCCATTTCTCACCAGGTTTAAAATCAACTGGCGAATTTCCTTCTCATCTAAATATAATAAAGGGATCTCTCCAAGCTCTTTAATGGTATTCTTGTCTGAAATCATAGCGTCCGCCACGATCAAGGGGTAAATATTATTTATTATTGAGTTGAGGTCATGTTCCGTTAAAACTACCGCTTTGTTTTTGGCCAAAGAAAGAAACTCGGCAATGATTG
Organism: Pelotomaculum propionicicum; assembly: GCF_004369225.1. GTDB lineage: Bacteria > Bacillota > Desulfotomaculia > Desulfotomaculales > Pelotomaculaceae > Pelotomaculum_B > Pelotomaculum_B propionicicum. The sequence continues at coordinate 44,816 of NZ_QFFZ01000015.1, read as the reverse complement.
AATTTGCCCTGTCCAACTCCTCTATCATCAGGTCAAAAAATTCCCTGTCACCGGCATACTTGTCTCTTCCCTGCAATAATTGTAAAAAACCTCGCACGGTTGTCATCGGGTTCCTGATCTCATGCCCGATGCCGGCCGCCATCTCCCCAATCATATTCAGCCTGTCCAGGCGGGCTATTTCCTTCTCCATCTGTTCCCGCCGGTTAATTTCTGCTTTGAGGTCAAGTACACTTTGTCTTAGCTGTTTCCGGTGTTGCGCCTCGATATCCATCATCCCGCCGACAAACCAGCCTACCGCGTACATGGCGCCGATAATGAATATGTTCGATTCCAGCGCTGTTACCAGAGAGTTCAGTGTAAGCTCAGGAGTGTAAACTAAAATAAGAGTGCAAACTGTGGACATTGCATAACTTGCTTTTTTACCAATCACTGTCGAGGTAAATAAAACGGGAAGCACAAAAAGTGTTTCTAATAAAACTCCATTGTCTTTAAGGCAATATAATGTTAGTACTACAAGAAACGGGAAAACCATATAAAATAGTTTTACTTTTAGATCAGGTGCGGAACTATCCAGGAACTGCCCTTCTTTAGTATTGTGATAAGAAGAGGGATTGAGGAATAATACTATTCCTAAGCCGGCCAGACTCAGGAATGTAAACACTATTAAATTGAATGCAGGGTAAATGAAGGGACTGTGTTTGTATTCTATAAACCCCAGCATTAATATAAACATGCAAAACATGTGCATGGTGGACAGATGCTCATAAAACGAATACTGTCTTTTTCCGGTGTCCTTTCTCATATCGATAACATGCACCCTTCAAGAAAGTACCTGTAAAAAAGAGGTGGCGGACCACCTCTTGTAGATGTTTTTTTAGAGAATCCTTTTTTTAGGTTTAATCTTTTTAGTTTATATTTTCCAGGCGGCTTCTTGCGGTTTTCCATTTCATGGCGCCAACCTTTGATTTTCTGCTAAATTTCGATAAAATTTTCTATTTTCCTGTTAAACGGAAATTATTATTTGATTTATCTAAATTGTATATTAGGAAAGAAAGATTCGGAAGCGTACTGCGGGGGGGGGGGGAAGGCTTTGCAGTATTTCAAGGGGGACAGGTAGATATGAGGAAACCAGTTAAGAAACCTGAACAATTGTTTTTGAATCAGTTTTTGGTTCTAATATTTTAAATCTAACGTAAAAGGTAGTGCCCGTCGTCGCCGTTTCCACATTAATTTCGGCGTTATGCCTGGCGGCGATACTGTAACACACCGCTAAACCCAGACCTGTCCCGGTGTCTTTGGTGGTGAAGAATGGTGTTCCAATTTTATCCAGTATATCCCGGTCGATGCCTTTTCCTTGATCCTGGACCGCCAGGATCGTCTCTTCACTCACAGTAAAAGTTCTAATTTTTAACTCGCCGCCGGCAGGCATAGCTTCAAACCCGTTGCGAGCCAGGTTTAGAATCAGCTGGCGAATCTCTTTTTCGTCTAAGAATAAGTCAGGGATCTCTTCCAAATCTATTGTAATATTTTTGTCTGAAACCATAGCGTCCGCCTGGATTAAAGGGAAAAGGGTCTCGATTATTGAATTGAGGCTTTGCTCTTTCAAATCCACCGCTTTGTTTTTTGCCAGCGAAAGAAACTCGGAAATAATTGAATTAGCCCTGTCCAGCTCAGATATCATTAGTGTGAGGAATTCTCTGTCTTGCGCATACCTTTCTTTTTCCTGCATTAATTGTAAAAACCCCCGCACGGTTGTCATCGGATTCCTGATCTCATGACCGATGCCTGCCGCCATTTCTCCTATGAGATTCAGCCTGTCAAGACGCGCCATTTCCTTCTCCATCTGTTCCCGCCGGTCAATTTCTTCTTTAAGGGACAACACACTTTGTTTCACCTGATTCCGGTCTTGGGCTTCAATGTCCATCAAACCGCCTACAAACCAGCCCACCGTGAACATGGCGCAGATCAGAAATATGTTTGATTCCAGCGACTGCATCAATGAGACTACCTTAACTTCTGACTGGTTTAAGATTAAGACAAGAGTACAGGTCGCGGCCATGGCATAACTGGCCTTCTTGCCCAGCACCGTCGCGGCGAACAAAACGGGCAGGATGAAGATGGACTCCACCAAAAGACCATTTCCCCTGATGAAAAGCAATATTAAAGCAATTAGAAACGGGATGATTGTATATACATATTTGATTAATGAACTGTGATTGGAATTATCTTGAGGCTGACTCCCTCTGATCTTAATATCACGAAAAGAAAAAGAATTATATAATAAAACTGTTCCCAGCCCGATTAAGAACAATAAACCAAAAAAAATATGCATGCCATTTGGCGGGTAAAAGATGAAGGTATGTTTATACTTGATAAAGCCCAGCAGCAATATAAATATACATAACGTTTGCATGGTGGACAGGTGCTCGTAAAAATAACCTTGCCTGTTCATGATATCGTTTTCCATTTTCAAAAGTGTTCACCACCAACGAACTTATCCGTTGAAAAAGAGGTGGAAGGACCACCTCTTTTTTACCTCCTCAGCGATTCGGGCACTTCCGGCTGATAATGATAAGAGCCACATGCGGACGCCGCAAAAACGTTTGCTAGAAAAAGTAGTGTGGTTGTTGCGAAAACAATTAGTCTTACCGCGATTTTACTCATAAATTACGCACCTCCCTTATCTTTATTCTGTCCACAAGGCACATTAAACGGTGCCCTGGTTTGCCGAGCATGAAACTGACCCACAGGACGCTTAACGCCAGACACACCTGGATTTGTGGAGCGTAAAGCCAGTCGCTCCGGCGGAAGAAAAATATGGCTGCCGCGACCGACGCCAGCACCGCGAACGAAAGCACTTTCAGTTTCTTTCTCCGGTGCGGGGAAATGATGGGGGCGGCCGGTGAGTCGACCGGCGCTAAAACAGCGAGCGTGACCAGCCCGGTTAAAAGGGCGGCGGCCGCCAGGACGCCGGTAAGCGTTTGGCCGTACTGTGAAAGAAACACCGCCAGCAGGGCCATCGCCGGATATACGGCGATGGTGACCGCGGCGCAGCGCCAGGGAGAGTTGGAGTGGGCGCCGCCGGCCGTGTGCCTGAACAGGAAAGCCGCCGCCAGGCAGGACAGGACGCCGGGCAGCACGCCGAGCAGCGCGGCCAGCAGGAGGGTGAACAGGATGTTGCCCAGGTTGAGCGCCAGCAATTCTATAGAATAGGCCAGGACGACTTCCTTTTCCGGGGAAAGGCCCGTCTTTTCGGTTAAAAACCTAGCCGCGCTTTTGCTGAAAGCAAGGTAACTCATATCTTCCAGGTATCCTCTCGTGGTTTATTGAACTTGGCGACTAATAAAGCAAATATATTTAGCAGAAAAGCTTGCGGCAGGCCCGACAACACCCATAAGACGTTGTTATTTTCCACTATGGTTGTGTTCGGGTCGAGATGCGTCGCAGTAAAGAATACTTTCATCCCTATTAGTTCAAGTAAGATTAGGGTTACAAAACTAGTAAGTACTGCTACGAAAGTTCTCGTTAACGGAATATGAGTAGATTTGTTAATAGCCACAACAATTAAAAATATTCCTACTGCCATGTGAAAACCGAAAGTCAATTGAAAGGATCTTACCGCATAAAAAACAAGGGCCAGCACCGTCCCCGCCGCCACAATGCGCTTCCAGCGCAGGGGGACGCCCAGCAGAGCCAGGCTTAAAGAGAAGTATCCCGCCGATTCTGGTATGCCTTGCATAAGAAATAACAGTAATTTTTCCATTTTAATATCGCCATCCTTTTTAAATATTCTAACTAATTGTACAAATTTCCTGTTAAAACCCGACCATTATTTTCTACAATATTCCAACATAGTTCGACGAATTTGCCTAGAAACCTTTTAATGTAGAAGGTAAAAAACACCATAGTGTTTTTAATAAAACCCCTGTACATGCTGAAGGGTTTTTCATTAAAAACCACGAATTTAAAACGAATTTATAAAATGTAGAATCCGCCGGAGGTTTAGGATAATGTCAAAAATCCTGGTTATTGATGACGATAAAAGAATTACCGCCTTGCTGCGCCGCTCGCTGGTTTTTGAAGGATATGACGTGCAGGCGGCGGGAGGCGGTGAAGAGGGGCTTAGGTTGGCGGCGTCCTGGCAGCCCGACCTGGTTATTCTGGACGTGCTGATGCCGGGGCTTGACGGCTGGGAGGTATGCCGCAGGCTGCGGGCTGTCAGCGACCTGCCGGTACTGATGCTCACTGCCAGGGATGAAGTAGCCGACCGGGTTAAGGGACTGGATCTGGGCTCTGATGACTACCTGGTAAAACCATTTGCGTTAGAAGAATTGCTGGCCAGGGTCAGGGCGCTGCTGCGCAGAAAAAAGCCCGGTAAGGAAGAAATGCTGCCGCTGTCGTACGACGACCTTGTACTCGACTATATGACAAGGGAGGTCAGGCGCGGCGACAGGCCGTTATATCTTACGGCCAAGGAATTTGAGCTCCTGGCCCTGTTTATGGAACACCCGCGCCAGGTCCTGACCAGGGATCTGATAATGGACCGGGTTTGGGGCGCCGACTTTTTGGGTGAGTCCAACGTTCTTGAAGTTTATATAGGCATGTTAAGGCAGAAGCTGGAAGAGTCCGGCGGGGAAAGGCTGATTAAAACAGTGCGCGGGGTCGGGTATGTGCTTAAAAAGGAGACAGAATTCAGAATCCAGAAGACAGAATAAAAAGGCAAGAGAAATTATTAATATTGTTTTAATAATTATTCTGTATTCTGACTTCTGTCCTGAATTCTGTATTCTGACATAAAAAAAGGCCAGGAAGGATGTAAGAAATGTCCCTTCGTCTCAAGCTTACCTTTTTGTACAGTACGGTCCTGGCTTTGACTATGCTGATTTTTGGAGCGCTGGTTTATTATTTTATGGAGCGCAACCTCAATTACGAGGCTGACAGCGCTGTGGCCGGGATCGCCGGGGAAGTTATCCGCTCAACTAAAATTGTGGGCAGCCTGCGGCAGGTAGTACTGCCCGATGTGGACGTGTTTGCCACTCCCAACACCTATATCCAGGTTGTGGACAGAAGCGGGACTGTCGCCGCCCAGTCAAACAACCTGGGCGGGCAGATCATGCCTCTTAGCGAGGAGACTCTGCGGCGGGCGGCCGGCGGCAGCGATTTTTTTGAGACGGTTATGTCCGGCAGCCAGGGTTTGCGGATATATAACCGTCCTCTTGTCCTGGAGGGGCAGGTAATCGGCGTGCTGCAGGTCGGCCGGATCCTTGGGCCGACCGAAGCAGCCCTGAAAAGGCTCAGGCTGCTTTTGTTATTTGGCGGGGGGGTTATCCTTGTTCTGGCCGGAACCGCGGGTTGGCTTCTGGCGGGCGCCGCCCTGAAGCCTATTAACCGGATTACTGAGACTGCTTCAGCCATCCAGGCCAGGGATTTGAGCAGGCGGATTAATTATAGCGGTCCTGGTGATGAAGTAGGCAGGCTGGCGGGGACACTTGACAACATGTTGGACCGGCTCCAGGATGCTTACCACGGCCTCGAAAAGGCTGAAGCGGCGCAGCGTCGCTTTGTTTCTGACGCTTCTCATGAACTGCGCACGCCTCTTACAACCATACGCGGCAACGTGGAACTGCTGAGGAAGATGGGAGACGCCGACCCCGCGACCAGAGCGGAGGCATTGGCAGACATAGCCGGAGAGGCTGAAAGAATGTCCAGGCTAGTGTCGGACCTGCTGGTTTTAGCCAGAGCAGACTCGAAACTTGAGTTGAAGAAAGAAGAAATCAATCCGGTAACCCTGCTCACAGACGCCGCACGTACAGGTTCGGCCCTCTCCGGGGAAGTAGATTTCCAGGCAGGCGATTTTTCCGCATTGGAAGGATACAAACTGGTCGGTGACGCGGATTATTTGAAGCAGATTTTTCTCATATTAATAGAAAACGCTTTCAAATACACACCCGCCGGCGGGCAGGTGCGCCTGGAAGCCGGGACAGACGGTTCTTTCCTTGAAATTAACGTGACTGACAGCGGTATTGGTATCGCGGAATCCGACCTGCCCTATATTTTTGAGAGATTTTACAGGGCCGACCAGGCCCGCTCAGGTGAAGGCACCGGACTGGGGCTGGCTATTGCCGGGTGGATCGCCACGGAACACGGAGGCGCCATCAGTGTGGCGAGCAAAGTGGGAGAAGGCAGCACATTCACCGTCCGCCTTCCCATCGCTTAAGAATAACGTTAGGGAAAAGTAATACTTATTCTTTTCTTTTCACAGAGTTTTATATATAATTTCTTTATATTTTGATTGGCTGAAGGCAGGTTCTGCAAAAAGGATCTGCCTATAAAATCTGGGAATAAGGTGAGACTAAAAAATGAAACAGTTTGCCGTCATCGGTCTGGGGCGCTTTGGTACAAGCCTGGCCCTGACCCTTACCAGAATGGGCTACGACGTTCTTGCGGTTGATACCAACGAGGAAAAAGTAAACAACATCATGGAGAAAGTCACCCACGCGGTCCAGGTGGACGCCATGGACGAACAGGCTCTCAAGGCGCTCGGCATTCGAAACTTTGACGTGGTGATAGTGGCCATTGGGCAGGACATCCAGACGAACATCCTGGTCACAGTAATGCTGAAAGATTTAGGTGTTAAGACAGTGGTTTCCAAAGCTGTGACCGAACTGCACGGGAAGGTCCTGGAGAGGATCGGCGCCGACAAAGTGGTTTTCCCGGAGCGTGATATGGGAGTCCGGGTCGCCCAGGCGCTTGTCTCGAAAAATATCATGGACCAGATCAACCTTTCACCGGACTACAGTATTATAGAGCTGATGGCCCCGGTTGAGTTTGTCGGCAAAACCCTGGCTGAAGGAAATGTGAGGATGAAGCACGGCGCAACAGTGCTCGCCATCAGGCGGGGCAACGACGTGATCATTTCCCCCGGCGCGAAGCATGTGGTTAATGACGGGGACGTTCTGGTGGTAGTTGGCCGCAATGACAAGTTAAGAGACCTGGAAGAAAAGTAGGAATGTGCTTCCAGGACTTCTTTAACAATTATCCCGCACTCTCTTTTTTAGAAGCATAACGGTTACCGGCCTCAAGAACAGTGCCATCACTATCCCGGTACCGAATGTAACAAGCATTGCGGTCTGAGTGTGGAAAACATACCAGAAAAGAAGATAAACGGTTGATATTACTATTGACATCAGCATCAGTGGAAACGCTATTTTGAAGAAGTCGATAAAACCTATATACTGGCCTCTTTTTTCAGCCATACCAATTACTACAACATTGGCAGAGGCGCCTATGACAGTCCCGTTGCCCCCCAGGCAGGCTCCCAGAGATAATGACCACCAGAGAAAGTTAAGGTCGGCGATGCCGCCGATGCGGCCCATATCTTGAATCAGCGGGATCATCGTCGCCACGAAGGGGATGTTGTCAACAAATGCTGAGGCAACAGCGGACAGCCAGAGGATCAGAATCCCTGTCGGGAGCACGTTCCCGCCGGTCATTTCCAAAGACCACCTGGCGACCGCTTCTATAACCCCCACCTCTTCCAAAGCTCCAACTACCACAAAAAGCCCGATAAAGAAGAAGATTACGGGCCATTCCACGATCTGCAGGGCGTGTTCGGGGTCCTCTTTTGTGACCAGAAGCAAGAGCGTGGCCCCCGACAGGGCTATCACCGACGATTCCAGATGGACATACTGGTGCAGGACGAACCCTAAAATGGTCAGGGAGAGCACCAGAAGACTTTTTCGCAGCAGGACGGGGTCCTTTAACTCTTCCCGTTCATTCAGCCGCATTATGTTTTCTTTCAGTTCCTCTTTCGCAAAAAGCTGTTTCCGGAAGATGAACTGGAGCAGCGGTATGGTCATAACGTAAATAATCAGCACAATAGGGGTCAGGTTGAAAACAAAGTCCATGAAGCCGAGGTCGGTAGCGCTGCCGATCATAATGTTCGGCGGGTCACCTATTAATGTGGCTGTTCCGCCAATGTTGGATGCCATGATCTCGGCAATCAGGAACGGCAGTGGTGTAATTTTGAGTTGTCTGGCGATGGCGAAAGTTACCGGCACAATTAAAAGTACAGTGGTAACATTATCCAAAAATGCGGATAGTATGGCTGTGACCAGGGACAAGGCGGCTATAATTTTCAGCGGCTCACCTTGCGAACTTTTAGCGGCCTTAATTGCCAGAAATTCAAATATACCGGTGTGCCTGGTGATGCCTACAATGATCATCATTCCGACCAGCAGGCCGATGGTATTGAAATCAATGGCATCTACAGCTTTCTCCGGATCAATGATGCCGGTTAATACCACCAGGGCGGCCCCGACCAGGGCGGCAACTGTCCTGTGAACCTTTTCGGATACTATCACGATATAAGTAATTAAGAAAACCGATGTTGCTATGATCACCTGGTACTGTTCTATCAAAACCTTCACCTCTTACAACGTTTTTATATCATTTGCCAAAATGTTTTTTTAATTAAAAAAGGTGGGATGTCATATAAAATGACTTCCCACCCCAGAAGACTAAACCTTGAAAACGAATAAAAAAATTCGCCCAACCCGGAAAGACTATTATAAAAATGTACTCCATTACTTTAACATATCACTTTTTACAGAACAAGTTCTTTTATAATAAAAATCCTTTATTTTTTAAAGCAGGAATTGATCGCCGTTGTTAGAAGATTATTTATTGAAGGAGGTTCTAAAGGATGATTAAGAAAATTCTTGTGGCGTATGACAGTGGGAAAAAATCCCTTAAAGCCCTTGAGATTGCGACAGAAATAGCAAAAAACTGCAATGCGGAAATCTACATCTTTACCTCCGTCAAAATGCCTGAAATAGTTTCATCGGTAGCAGGCCATGATATGCTCAGGGATTTGGAGGAAAAAAGTTTCGATTATTTTAAAAGTGAGCTGGAAGAGGCCGAAGAAAAGATCAGAAAAGAGGGCGTTCAGGTGCAGCATGTAATTGTGCAGGACAGTCCCGGTGCGGCAATCGTCCGGTTCGCCGAAAAAGAGAAAATAGACCTGATTGCGATGGGTTCACGCAACCGGGGTCTTATTGAAGGACTCATATTAGGACTGGGGAGCGTCTCCAACTATGTAATCCAGAATGCCAGGTGTCCGGTTCTGATAACCAAGGATTAAGAGGTGAGAATTTTAATTACGAATGTAATGTTCAGTCTTTTGAATTGTCTTCGGTATCCGCTTTAGTATTGTGTATCTCATTTCTATCATAGGCTTCAATTTGTTCCAGGACAAGATATTTTCTCTCGTTTCCCGTCTCCTCGCTTAAAACACCTTCCGACAAAAGCTTTTCGATGGATAAGTGTTCGGCATAGAGGAGCTTCTTGCGCGCGTTGAATTCCTGTTCTTGAAGAAGCTCCGGATATTTGTCGTAAAGGGCGCTTAAGTTTTGATTAACTTTCAGAATTCTTTCAGCAGTTTCCTTTTCAATTTTGTTAAAGATCTGTGGAGAAACCTGCCCCTCTTTAAATAAGCGGTTGAGTTCAGCAACCGCGGCAGCGGCCTGTTGAAATTCAAACAATAATTGTTCATACTCTTTTAAGCCGCTTACAGTTTTTTGAAGCCCCAGGACGCGAATCAGCGGGGAAATGGTCAACCCCTGTACAACCAGGGAGAAGAACACAACACTGAAAGTAAGGGCGATTATTGTTTCCCTGCCGGTAAAATCCAAAGGCAAGCTTAAGGCCAGGGCAAGAGACAGTGATCCCTTCAGTCCGCCCCAGTTTATAATATGCTTATATGATATTGGCATTTTATCGCCGAGGGTTGCAACGTAAACGGCCACACTCCGCCCGATTACTACCAATACTGTGGCTATTAAAATTTGCAACCCATGCTCAATAATGTTGATGTGGGATATTTCCAGGCCAACCAGAATGAAAACCAGGGAATTCGCGGCCAGTACAATGGTGTCCCAGAACACTGAGATACTGAATCTTGTGGTGGGAGACATGCCGATTACCTTGCCGTAATTCCCTAATACCAATCCTGCCGCCACCACGGCAATAACACCGGAGACTTCTATTTTTTCCGCGATAATATATGTGCCGAAAAAGAGCACAACGGAAAGTGCGTTTTCCAGCGGGTAGTCGTCAAAATAGCGAACTACCTGTGATATTAAAAAGCCAAGTGACAGACCTACCAGTGTGCCTCCAACCACCACTTTAAGGAACATAGCCGCCCCGACAGCCGCTCCCCATATACCTAAAGAGAAGATAAAAGTCAGGGAGTAAACGGACAGCTTGAAAAGCACTACCGAAACGCCGTCATTGACCAGGCTCTCTCCTTCCATGATAACTGCCAGGCGGCGGTTGACCCCAAGATTTTTGAATACCGAGATGACGCTTACCGGATCGGTCGCTGCCATCAACGCGCCAAAAACCAGCGCCGTCTGAACGGGCAGCCCAAGAGCCAAATGGGACAGGCCGCCTGTTATAACATACGCAATTACAGTGCCCAGGAAAGCAAGCAAAACAATGGGCCGGCGGTTCTGGCTGATTTCCGTGTGGGAGAGTTTTAAAGAAGCCTCTCCTAATAGAGCCGGAAGAAAAATAGAAATAACAGCTGTGCGAAAGACTTCATCAGAAGCAAAGAAATTCCTTATTTCTTCAAGAACCCCTCCCAGCGGCAAGAGCCCGACGACCGCCCCGATAATCACCAGAGCGATAGGGTATGGTTTGTTAAGCCTTTTAGCCAGTGCCGTCACACCAACCGACAGTGCCAAAAGAATGAAGATTAGCTGTATGTTATGGATAATCATTTATCCACGAACGCCCCTTGTTTTTTAGACAAACTCACCAAAAGTATCCCAGCGGGTTTTTATAATTATACCCCAAAAGAGCCTTCCAGGCATGCTTATCTCCGATAAGATAAGCTGCAGGCGGGATTTGTCACCACTTATATAAACACCAATCAGTCCTTAGCAGGTATCTGATAATATAAAAAATAGCTTATAAGGAAAATATACTTTACTACGGGTTTAACATTGTATAAAGTATTTTAAGCTAATAATTTAAAAAGGGGAAAGTAAAAGTGCCGGCGACATATCAAATTGCCTTTGCCTGCGTAATTTTCCTTGGAACTTACTTGTTGTTGATTGCGGATAAAATTCACCGCACCATAGTGGCGCTGTGCGGCGCGATGTTAATCCTGCTGGCCGGGATTATCACCCAGGAAAGGGCTGTCAGTGCTATCGACTTCAACACCATCGGCCTCCTCATAGGCATGATGGTAATCGTGGGAATAACCCGTCACACCGGCGTCTTTGAGTATCTGGCCATATGGGCAGCCAAATTGGTAAAGGGCGATCCGGTCCGGATCATGATAGCCCTGGCTACTGTTACCGCCGTGGTTTCTGCCTTACTCGACAACGTGACCACTGTACTGCTGATAGTCCCCGTAACCTTTGCCATTACCCGGCAGCTGAAAATCAGCCCGGTTCCTTATCTTTTTGCTGAAATAATTGCTTCAAACATAGGCGGGACCGCCACCCTGATCGGCGACCCGCCGAACATTATGATCGGCAGCGCCACAGGCCTGGGTTTTATGGATTTTGTGATTGCGCTGACCCCGGTGGTCATTGTAGTGCATATCGCCAACATGATCTGGCTTAAGATTCTCTATAAAAAGCAGTTGGTAACCACTCCGGATTTACAAAAAAGTATTATGGAAATGGATGAGAAAAAGGAAATCAAAGACCCGGTTAATCTCAAAAAATGTCTTTGGGTTATCGGCCTTACTGTCCTGGGCTTTGTACTGCACCAGTTCCTGCACCTGGAATCCGCCACTATTGCCCTTTCCGGCGCGGCGCTGCTGCTGCTGTTGACCCGTGATAACCCTGAACACGCTCTCGGCGCGGTGGAATGGCCGGTAATCTTCTTTTTCGCCGGCCTGTTTGTGGTGGTCGGTGCGCTGGATGAAGTGGGAGTAATAGAATACATAGCCAGAAAGTCCCTGGAATTGACCGGTGGGGCAATGGTTCCTACAGGAATACTTATTCTATGGCTATCAGCCATAGCTTCGGCCTTTGTGGATAATATCCCGTTTGTAGCGACGATGATTCCTCTGATTCAGGATATGGGCCGGATCGGAGGTATAACCGACCTGAACCCCTTGTGGTGGTCGCTCTCACTAGGGGCTTGCCTGGGCGGCAACGGGACCCTTATTGGCGCTTCAGCCAACGTGGTTGTGGCCGGTCTGGCGGAGAAAAGAGGAGTGTTAATTACCTTTATGAGCTTCACCAAAGTGGCTTTCCCGATGATGTTGATGTCGGTTGCCATTTGCATGGTTTACTTGCTGCTTCGCTATCTCCACTAGGTAATAGATTAGGGAAACTACTCACGTGGCTCCCCTATCAAACCGTACGTGCACTATTAAGGCATACTTGCTAAACAAGTGTGATTTGACTTTTTTGAGTTTATGTTGCAGCAGGTTTTCAAATTTTACTTACCGGATCTAAGTTAAAAGTTGTTGGTTGACAACTTATTATTTGAAGTTAATGCTACAATTAAATAAGCTTATTGTGCTGGCGAATAAGTGAAAATGACGTAGGATGTGGGATTGTTAAAGGTTTTTTGCACAGTTAGCGCTTAAAGAAAGGAAGTATTGAAAAATCGATCCCCGGTACGTCTCGTACCGGGGATCGATTGTAATGCCATGCATGGGCGCCTAACCCGATAAGGTGCATCAAGCAGTTGCTGTAAAAAAGATTAACCCGTATGGATGTAATCCATGACAGAATGATGAAGGATTGAAGGCGATTAGAATTAATAAACCGTTATACCCTTGGTTTTTACTTTCATCCACCGGTTTCGGAGTATTGCTGGTGATGCTAAATATAAGTTCCCTGAATGTTGCATTACCCGCGATTTCCGCTTATTTTCAAGCGGGTCCGGTGGAAACCAGTTGGGTATTGATATCTTATATGCTCTTTAATACGATTTTTATTTTAATCTTCGGCAAATTAGCGGATATTTTTGGCAGGCGCAGATTGTACTTAATAGGTTTAAGCGGATTTTCGATCATGAGTTTTTTGTGCGGACTGGCGCCGAATGTCTGGGTATTGATTATTCTTAGAGCTTTACAAGCGATTACCGGCGCACTGATCATCACCAATACGATACCTATGATTACGGATGCTTTTCCAGGGAGATTTTTGGGCACAGCATTAGGAATCAACATTGTTGTTGCTTCTGCGGGACAGCTTATGGGCCCGGTTGTCGGGGGGCTTTTGGTTCATACCCTGGGGTGGCGCTGGGTGTTTTGGTTTAATGTGCCAATGGGTCTGATTGGCTTAGTCTGGTCTATAATTATTCTTCGTCCGGTACCGGGACGGGCAAAAGAAGAGAAAGTGGATATTTGGGGAAATCTGTTTATTTTTTTGTCGCTGGTGGGGGTTATCCTTGCGCTTTCAGAGGGAGGTGTCATTGGCTGGCATACCTATCCGGTGATAATTGGTTTTGCCCTTTTTATTATTTTTATGGTTTGTTTTTTATGGATCGAACGAAGGATTCCGTTTCCTATGATTGATTTTTCCCTATTCAACAATCGCGCGTATGTTATGGCCAACTTGGCGACATTCTTAAACTCGCTGGCCCGTGCGTCCATTCTCCTGGTTGTTGTTTTATACTTTCAGGTTGTTTGTCAGCAGAATCCCTTTGAGGCAGGAATCAAAGGACTGCCATTAACTATAGGCATGATTCTGGCATCGCCTTTAGCAGGAACACTGTGCCGTAAATACAGTACCTATAAGCTTTCTACTTCCGGACTGTTTATTTCTTGTATTGGAATGGTTTTACTCATGGTGAATCTAAATGTATATAATTCGCCCGTATGGATCACTATGGGGCTATTGCTTGTCGGTGTGGGAACCGGTATTTTTCAAACTCCCAACACCCATTCCATTATGATGTCGGTGCCGCCCAACAGGTGGGGTATCGCCAACGGTTTGCGTTCAATGCTGCAAAATATGGGGAGTGTAATTAGTACCGCATTTTCTTTAATGGTTATTACGAGCAGCTTGCCGGGTTATTTAAAGAATGCAATTTATGCCGGAGCGAATGCAAATCTGGAACTAAATGAACTCTATCTGATTACTCGCGGGTATAAAATTCTGTTTTCCTTTTTAATTGTATTAACGGTATTGGCGATGATCGCATCCTTCTTGAGGAATACTTCGAGTAAAATATCTTCGGAAAAAGTTTAATTTTAAGAACCCAAAGTTGTTGGTCAACAAATCAATAAGGTTTTGCTATTGCTATAATGAATTTAGCTGTGCGCCTATATATCAAATTATTGGGGATTAAAATTTAGAAAAAAATTTATATTACTTTTTTGTACCCAAATCGTTGATTCAATGGTTTGGGTATCAGCTATCCCTTCATGTTATAATTTATTTAAATTAACATGTGGAGGTATACTGTCAATGAGCATGTATGAGTTTTTCCCATTTATGGATGGTGAAGGAGCAGATTTGCGGGATTTATTTATTCGCCGTTGTCAGTATAAAACAATTATAAAGAAGGGCGATAATGTAAGGTTATATCCACAGAGGCATGCTTTTTTAAATAAAGGATTACTTAAAATTTACATGTCCAATGCCGCAGGTAACGAAAGACTAATGTGGTATATACAAGAAATAAATCCAATACCTTATAATTGTTCATTCGGTAAACGAGTTGTTGCAGAAATCGATTCGGAAATTCTATACATTAAGAGAGAAGACTACTTAGATCATATTATAAGCAGTCGAGGTAATTTGGAAACTTACATTGAACGAGTTAATAAACGTTATTTTTTTTGTATGCAACAAGTATTAAATGAAAATATCTACTCTTGTAATACTAAAATTTATAGTTTTATTTACCAACTTGCTAATGTTTTAGGTAAGAAAATTGAAAATGGGCAGATTGTTATTAAAAACTTACCAAGTCGTAAAGATATTGCTTCAATTGTTGGAACACATAGAAGTAATGTTACAAGATATATTACCGAACTTGAGAAAATTGGTATTGTGGAGAAGCGAAAAGGCCTAATTATTGTTAAAGATTTAAAAGCGTTAGAGCAATTAATAGATCAGCAAGAGTTTAACGACTGATCAAGTACAATAAAATTCTTTTGAGAACAAAAAAGGAGTGGAATAAAAGATGCAACACCTGGATTCGAAAACATTTGAAGAAATTATATATGACAACGGAGAACCCTGCTTGGTGATTTTTTCAAGGAAAACTTGTCATGTGTGCAAAGATGTAGTCCCGGTACTCGAAGATAAAGTGACAAAAAGGTATTGTTGTTATTCTTTAACGCACAGGTAACAGAAAGCTTGACATTTGTTTCACTCATTGAGAATATTAATTCCGGGAATGGCAATGAATATAAAATTGTCAAGGTTGATATGGCGACAAAGAAGACCCTGGCGGCAGAATACAACATAGAGAAGGTACCGGCAGTCGTTGTATTAGATCAAGGTAAGATCGTCAAGCGATTGGATTGTGTTATGGATAAGGAAATTATAAAAAATCAGTTAGGTATGTAAGATATTAAAAGGAGAAAGTGCCAGTGACATATCAAGTTGTATTTGCCTCCGCGGTTTTTCTGGGAACCTACTTGTTGTTGATCGCGGATAAGATTCACCGCACTGTAGTGGCGCTGTGCGGCGCGATGTTAATCCTGCTGGCGGGAATCATCACCCAGGAGAGGGCCGTCAGCGCTATCGACTTCAACACCATCGGCCTCCTCATCGGTATGATGGTCATCGTGGGAATAACCCGCCACACCGGAGTCTTCGAGTATCTGGCCATAATAATATCCCGTTTGTGGCGACAATGATCCCTCTGATCCAGGATATGGGCCGGATAGGAGGCATAACCGACCTGAACCCACTATGGTGGTCGCTCTCCCTGGGGGCTTGCCTTGGCGGTAACGGGACCCTTATTGGCGCTTCAGCCAATGTGGTTGTGGCAGGTATGGCCGAGAAAAGAGGAGTGCTTATTACCTTTGTGAACTTTATAAAAGTAGCCTTTCCGATGATGCTGATGTCGGTGGCTATCTCCATGGTTTACTTGCTGCTCCGTTATCTCCATTAGTGCGACATAACTGGCTTATACAGCGGAGAGTCAATCAATATTGCTTAAAACCCGCTTTCCCTGATAAACTCCTCCAGTTTCTTCAGGTCGTCGCCGGTAATTTTCAGCGGCGGAGACTGGCCGAGAAGCAGGCGGCCCTCCGCTATTATAAGCTTTTCTTTTTCCTTTTTCAGAGCCTCCCCGTTCCCCTTGTTCTGATGATACCGGATCAGTTCCATGGCCTGGCGGCGGTCGAACAGGTATATCGACTGGCTGCCGGACGATTCTTCTTGAGCCGCGTCCCACCTGGCCCGGTAACTGGCGATTTCCCCGCTCTCTTCAGCCAGGCGCACTGCGGCCCTGCACAGCGCGTCCCCCTGCCTTCCTTCCTCATACTCCGCGGCAAGTATCTCCAGGATTACCGCAAGCGGGAGGCAGCCTTCTTTCTCTGCCTGCTTTTCCCTGACCGGGTTTTCCTGATAAAGATCTTTGCTTTCTAATTCCATTCCCGGCTGCTTCGACGTCATACTTTGCTGTTTCTCCGGTTGATGTTTTCCCTTAAACTTCCGGTTGGCGCTTCTTCGCCTGCTCACAAACATCACTCCCTGTACTTATTGGACGTTTTTACTGCCAAGTAAACAAATTGACAGGATTTACAGGATATAAATAATTACTTAAGTTTAAAACAATATATCCTTGTCTATAGAGTTAATATTTAAATTGGATGTATTTAAAATCCTGTTAATCAATTCAAATCTTGTTAATCCTATCAGTTTGTTTTAAGCTCTTATGGTTCTAGCATATATTTATTTTATAAATTGTCAAATTCCTTTTCAGGTGAAAAAAAACCCGTTCAATGTGAACGGATCAGGCATAAAACATGTTTGGAAGAAGGAGATAAATGGAAAACCCGGTTTCCTCCGCTATGAACCCGGGTTTTCCAAAGGTATAAACCTTGTGAAAAATAAAAACAGCCCCGGCCTTTCCACGGAAGGCGGTAACCATCTGACCAGGCAGGTCTCCTGACTTGTGGATCTCAGCTAATCTCCCGCCTTCCCGGGCTTATCGTCAACCCAGTGGCACTCAAGGGAGCCGCTCCCCACATACAGTGGCCTGACCGTCCGGGATTTTCACCCGGTTCCCTTTTCACCCCGTTAAAGGGGTACCTGGTCAGTTCTTTTTTAGCTAAAAAGATCCTAACATCAACTAAACTATTTGTCCACTAAAAAATATTGTCTAAAACACATGAATATCAAGCTGAAGATAAAACCGTACCGTCCACACATTTTACACTCCGTCATGAAACATCCACTTTTACCATCTGTTTTTCGGGTACGGGCGTTTCCAACCCTAAAATTTCTTCTACTGAATATATACCAGCCGGATGAGAGTGGATGTATTTTATTACTTTTTTTAAGCAGTCGGTAAAAGCATTACGGTTTATCGATTCATGCTTAATTTCCAGGCGTTCGTTGTCGCTGACAAAAACTATTTTATGGACTCCTATAGTTCCCCCGCCGCGTATAGCGTGTATGGCGATTTCTCTTCCTTTACTGCTTTTATTTCCTTGCCTGCCAAAGATCAACTCTTTCTCGGGATTTATGCCCACTCCTTCCGCAATTATTTTGGCCAAACGTATTGCGGTTCCGGAGGGCGCGTCCTTCTTATAGCGGTGGTGTTCCTCTATTACCTCGATATCAAAACCAGACAGGACTTTAGCCATCTTTTTAGCAGAATCTATCAGCATATTTATGCCGATAGAGAGGTTTGGAGCCATAACCAGGCTTACTTCATACATATTGGCGATAGAACGTAGCGCCTCGGCCTGGAACTTTGTATACCCCGTGGTTCCTACAATTAGATGAGCGCCGTATTTGGCCGCGGTCTTTAGATTGATAAGGCCCGCCTCAGGGTTGGTGAAATCGACTACAATATCCGGGCGTGTCGCTGTCAAAGACTGAACAAGCTGATCACTTCCCTTTACAATTAGCCCTGTATCAGGAATTTCTAAAATATCTCCTATGTCTCTGCCCACTTTTTCACCGCCGCTGCGGCTTGCCACCAGCACAAGCTTTACAGAAGGGTCTTTTAACAGATTCCTGGCTACAGCCTGGCCCATACGTCCGAAACCAAAAAGAGCTACTCTTACTGTTGTGGACATTTGATCCCCTCCCATTTTTAAATTTTGGATAAAAAAACCCCGCGGTTTAAAACACCGGGGTCAAAAAGGGATAAGCAATGAGCAAGGCAAAAACTCAACAGCTTGAATTGTTAACTGCTTCCCTTTCAACGCTGACGAGGTTAGCTGACGGATTCGGGCCGAAAGAATAGCCCTACAATTTGGGTGGTGAGTGGTGGGTGGTTGGGGGTTAGTCTTTAGAAGGAATTCGGTAAACCGAATTCCAACAAGCAGCCCAACTACCAAAGTCCAACGACTCACGACCAAATTGATTCACCCCGGTGAAAAATGGTTCCCCCGCTTCTACTTAAAGAATTGAGCGGTTTAATAAGGCAGCCGCTATTTAATTGTTAAATATTTGCTACAACTTATTATATCAAAAAAAGTTGTCAGTTGCAATACTAAATATACAAAATTACAATATTAAATGAATATACAAATATTTTTTATAATAGCCAGGAGATCTGAGATGTCATTCCGAAAATCGCTTCTCTATAAAAGATAGTTCTGTTGAAAATAATAATTAAATGTGATAAAATATGGAAAAAAATAAGGTGCATTTTACGAGTTGGACGTACCAAGTCGGTTCGTTTTCAAGGTAAAGGCTTCTGGGGTGGGAAGTCAGGTTGCTGGCTGGCCACCCTTAATTTTTAACCAAACAGACAACTTCACGCAATATATAAAGTTGTTTGATTGATTCGATTTACCGGACCGTGTCCGGAACTAAAAAAGGAGGTATGATTTTTATGAGGCAGCGGGAAATCAAGGTCGGAATCGGCTTTGCAACAGGAAGGAAGAGTTTCCAAAAGGTCCTGAGGACTTATATTCATAACTGGAATGAATCCGGCCTGGTAGGAAACGAGAAAATTAGCTTAAATCTCTATATCGCATACGATCTTGACTATCACAAAACCAAAGTAACTGATTACACCAACATAAAACCTGAACTAATGGAGCAGATCAATAGCAGCCGGTTTATTGGAAGCTCTTCCATAGAAGAAGAAATCGACTGGCTGGCTCAAAATAATGTTGTCAGTATCCGGGAAGCGCGCTTGATATTCGGTAAGGGATACGCAGCGAAACGAAACGCGTTGCTCTATAACGCCATAAAGGATAATATGGATTGCCTGATTTTTCTGGATGACGACGAATACCCGGTAGCCGTTACAAACACACATGAAACAGCAATTTGGGGAGGGCAGCATGTCCTGGCAACCCACCTGAAACATATTGCTCAAGCGGATATAACCCATGGAAATCACTGCGGCTATGTATCCCCCATCCCATATGTGGAATACGGCGAGATAATGACTGAGGAGAATTTTCGTGCTTTTATTGAAGCCATCAGTAATGATATTTTGAACTGGGACAATATTAAGGCGGTAATGAGCAACGGTGGAGTAACTTACGCGGATACCGGGGTGCTGACAAGCGGTGCTGCTTCAGAGGTGCGGGAAATTAACCGTGCCAAATTCATCTCAGGCGCCAACCTGTGTATCAACCTTACCGATCCCCGCAGGGTTTTTCCGTTTTACAACCCGCCGGGAGCCAGGGGCGAGGATACTTTTCTGAGTACCTGCCTGAGCGATAGAAAAGTTCTACGTGTGCCTTGCTACACCTTCCATGACGGTTTTTCCACTTATAACCACCTTTTAGAAGGTGTTCTCCCAACACGGCTGAAATTTATCAGGGCTGATAATGATCAAATTATTACTCGCTTTTACAGGGCTTGTATAGGTTGGATTCGCTATAAGCCATTACTGCTCTATATTACAACACCTGATAGTTATGAGGAAAAGATTGAAGAGATGAGAAATCAACTGAGGGAGACACTGCCAAAAATCTGCGTGTATTTTGGGCGGCCGGACTTTATAAACATCCTGGACGAACTGGATAAGTACCACAAGAACGTCAGAATACATTTCCGCGCGTTTTTAGAAACACAACGGGTATGGGCAAAAGTCATGGAACAATTTGTGCAGTCGAAATTGGCTTCCGGCTTTAAAGAATATTTAGCACAGTATTCAAGTGGAGGGGTACGGTGAAGCTGAAGGAAGTTTACTGGAGTCTGCTCTTAATAGGGATAACCGGAGTACTGTTATCTCTACAGTATAGAATATCTGAGGATATCGAAAAAACTGAGGCTATGCGTCAAACGAAAGAGTTAGCCAACCAGTTAATTCAACTCAAGAAAGAAAGGGATATTTTATATGACGATGTGACTAAAATGCGCAGTCAGCTGGAAATGTTATCCATGTCAGAGCCTCAACTGCTGGAAGAGATGAGATATGCCAGTACTCTTGCCGGTTTTAACGAACTAACGGGTATTGGACAATGAGTCCTGCAGCCAATCCAGGACCAGGATTTTTTCACGCAGTACAACCGCGCCCTTTTCCTTCAGCCCGTTGTACAGCGACGCAGCTTTGCCGCCGGTGAAATCGCGTTCCTCAATGTCCGTTTCTTCTATAATTAAAACAGGCTTTGACTGTTCAAGGGCAAGAGATACAGCCTCAAGGTTTTTTAAATTGCCCCGGCCAAAGGGGATATTGGCCAGGATACAGGCCGCGGCTTCATTAATAAGTTTTATGTTTTCATTGTGGCTTCGTTCTGAAATTGGCAAAAAAGGTATTTCTTCAGCCAGCTGTATCCCCAGAAAATTAGCCGTTTCCCAGTCAATATCACCTGAGTTGAGAACACCGGCGCTGACCTCATACCCGTGGCCCGCCAATAAACCAAGCACAGCAGCGCCAGCTCCGCCCCCACAGATTACATGGACCCTGCTTTTTTTTACAGCGGCTTGAGCATCCTGGGCCAGGAGTATTATGGAAGGCTGGCCGGTTACAGGATGTTTTCTGATCAGAACACTGGCGCCGTATACCTGCTTAATATTATCGGCCGTGAGGACTTCCGCCGGATCGCCCATGGTGAAAACAAGGCCGCTTTTCATTAGAATAAGCCTGTCACAGTACTGCGCGGCCAGGTTCAGATCATGGAAGACCGCAATAATAGTAAGGTTGTTTTCCCTGTTCAGGCTCTTTAACAAACTTAGAATTTCAATCTGGTGGTTGATGTCCAGGTGTGAAGTCGGCTCGTCAAGTAAAATAATTTTTGGCTCCTGGGCCAGGGCTTTGGCAATAATCACCCTTTGCCTTTCTCCGCCGCTGACTGCCGTGATCAGCCGGTCAGCCAGGTGGCCGGTGCCTGTCAGTTCCATGGCCAGCCGGGCTGCTTCAAAATCTTTTTTTCCCTCGCTTTGAAAACGGCCCAGGTGAGGGGAGCGGCCCATGATCACCACATCTTTAACCGTAAATGAAAAGTTCACAGCAGTCTCCTGAGGGACCACCGCCATTTTTTTAGCAACTTCCCGCGTGTCCAGGTTGTACAGGTTTTCTTCATTAAGAAGCACTGCCCCTTTGGCTGGCTTCAGCACACGGCTTAATGATTTTAAAAGGGTTGACTTGCCTGAGCCGTTGGGACCGATGATACCGGTGAAACTGCCGCTTTCTATGGAAAAGGTCAACCCTCTCAGCACTTTAACCGCCCCGTAGGAACATTCGATGTCTTCTATTCTTAAAATCACAGACATTATTCAAACCTCCAGGAATTGACCTGAACACAATTGCTGCTTAAAAGCCCGGGTCGTTCTTTTTTCTCAACAGGTAGATAAAAAAGGGGCCGCCGCATAAGGCTGTAATGATACCCACTGGTATTTCTTCAGGGGCCGCGGCGACACGGGCCAGGGCATCGGCCATAATCAGAAAAATAGCGCCGGTAAGAGCTGCCGTGGGCAGAAGGACACGGTGGTCGGGTCCGACCATCAGGCGCACGGCATGGGGTACGATCAGGCCGACAAAAGCAATAACACCGCTGACAGCAACAGCTGATGCGGTAGTCAAGGTGGCGGCAACCAGCAAAACTTTCTTCATTTTTTCCACATCAATGCCCAGGTGTTGCGCCGGTTCTTCTCCCAGCAGGATTACGTTCAGTTTGCGGGCTGAGAGGTGCATCAGGGTATAACCGATGAAAATATACGGCAATAAAACTTTTACGTGGTCCCAGCCGCGCCCCGCGAACCCGCCAATCATCCAGAACAGGATCTGGTGAACGTTTTGGCCGCTGGTAATCATGGCGTATGAGGTTATGGCGGAAAGAAACAGCCCAACAGCTATCCCGGCCAAAAGCAATGTCGACATTTGCACCTTATGGCCCACTCTGGCCAGATTGTATACCATAATCGAAGTGCCCAGTCCGGCTGCAAAGGCAACCAGGGGTACCGCGTAAATTCCCAGTACCTGCATACTTATGCCGGAAAGCATGGCTGCCGTGGCGCCAAGGGCGGCGCCCTGGGAAATACCCAGTATATACGGGTCGGCCATCGGGTTCAGGAGGAGACCCTGCAGCACCACGCCGGAGGCGGCTAAGCCGGCGCCGACCAGCGCCGCCAGAATTACCCGCGACAGCCTCATCTGCAGGACGATTGTTTCATAGTTGTCAGGCCAGTCACCGCGCGGGATCAAACTCCCGGCCCATGGCAGGCGGCGCAACAGCATGGTTAAGACTTCGCCAAAGCCAATGCGCGCCGGGCCGATAGTGGCGCATAAAAGCACGGTCAGTCCCAGCACAGCCAGCAGTATGAAGATTAACGCCCTCCACCGCCAAACCCGTTCATCATAGCTATTCACCAAAAACCTCCAGTAAACATGTCCATAACTGATTTTTGTAGGTGCGAATTCATTCGCACACAGGTTGTTGACAGAGTCGTCCATGGTGTTGAAACCCGCTTGGCTCCTCTGCTCCGCGTCGAGTGAACTAACAGCTTGCTTCGGGCGAAATTGGACCGCCTTCAATTCGCCGTCCTGGCTCAGTTCAGGCTTTCGCGAACATCCTTGTTCGCTCATCCAATTTCGCAACCTCAGCTTCGCTGAGTTCACTTACGACGCTACGCAATGGAGCAGCTTGTTTCAACACCATGGACTTAGTGTTATCCCTTTTTGTAGATTATTTTATAAGTTCCGGGTGAATCAATCTGGCCATATACTCAAAACCCTCTACCACACGCGGGCCGGTGCGGACCACCGTGTTCTCGTCACTGACCAGTCCGACGCGGTTGTTCTTAATGGCGGAAACCTGCTCCCAACCTTTGCGGGATTTAAACTCCTCCACTGTTTGCTGGGATGAACCATGATGGCATAAAATAGCCACCTTGGGGTCCCGTGCCAGTACCATTTCCGGGCTCAGGTTCACCCAGTCCTGTTCCACGTCGCCCGCGATGTTTTTACCCCCAGCCATAGTAATAAGGCTGTTGACAAAACTTTTTGAGCCGCCTGTGGTAAGGGGGTCCGGCCATATTTCAAAATAAACGGCAGGTTTTTGTTCGTCGGTAAGGCCGCCGACCTTGGTGGTAATTTCTTCAATACGTTGTTGCATATCGGCTGTTAAACTGTTTGCCGCTTCAGACGCCCCGGTAACTTGCCCGATCAGCCGTATATTCTCCAGCACCTGCGGCAGGTTGAGAGATTCAATGGTGACCACGGTCAGCCCGGCTTGCTCCAACTGGGGCACGTAGTTTTCATTGATTTTTGGAGCCAGTACCAGGTCCGGCTTGGCCGCTACCACCAATTCCGCGCTCGGGGTGGAAAAACCGCCGACTTTTGCTTTTGTTTTAGCCTCGGCCGGGTAGTCGCAGTAATTGGTTACTCCCACAACCTTATCACCCAGGCCCAGGGCAAAGAGGGTCTCTGTTATTGCCGGCGCCAGGGAAACAATCCGTTGCGGCGCCTCTTTTATGGTTACCTGCCTGCCCAGGTCATCTGTAATCTGCATGGGAAAACCAGGCCCGCTCGCAACCTTTGTCGTTTTGGCGCATCCCTGCAGCAGGAAAGTAAGAAACATAACAAAAGTAACTGTTAACAGCGCAGCAGCATAAAATTTTCTCATACTAAAAATCCCTTACCCCTTCCCTCGGGGACATTCCTCATCCTAAAAGGAATGCCTATAATAGAGGTGTGTCCCCGTTCCTTAGAGGTGTGTCCCCGTTCCTTAGACTGTGTACCATCATTCCTCTAACGAATTGATCAGCACATGCATCTTCCATTAAGACCAGCCCGTTATAGGAAAATTTGCTCCACCAGTTCCAGAACCATCCCATGTACGAAATAAATCAAAAACCCCGGCTTAGAATACGGGGTGAAGCAGGCTGGTTTAAGGCTTTATTCGCTTTAATGCGGCAAAATCCTGCCGAACTATACATAAATACCATAATAGCAAATCAAAAAACACTTGCTTTTTTTGACAGCGGATTTATAATATATTCATTGAAAAAATCGCTTAATTCTTCACCAGAAGAAGCGGGGGACCCAATTACCGGGGTGAATCATTTCAGTAGTCAGTAGTCAGTAGTCAGTAGTCAGAACTTAAGAAGGAAATCGTCTAAGACGATTTCCAAAAGAATCTGACAACCGACAACCCACAACCTACTACCGATTTGTAGGGTTAATTCTTTCGGCCCGAATCCGTCAGCTAACCTCGTAAGCGTTGAAAGAAGGATGATTTGATTAATGCTTATTTGATCTGCCAAAAACCCGGGTGCTTTATTTTGCATGCCTGGGTTTATGTTTTTTGGGTTATCATAACATAAGTCGTAATGAAAAGAGGACAACAAACTTGGGGTTATTTAACTTGAGTGAGCGAAAACTAACCGGCAACGGCGATCAAAAAAGGTTTACGGTACGGACCACCCCCGCCCAAACCCTGGTGATCGGGTTCGCCGCTATCATATTGTTCGGGGCTGTTTTACTGACACTGCCGGTTTCAGTCCAGCCTGACAGAGAGGTCAGTTTCCTGACATCTCTTTTTACAGCCACTTCCGCTGTTTGTGTAACCGGCCTGGTAGTGGTTGACACAGGGACTCACTGGACTACTTTCGGGCATATCGTAATCTTGGCCTTAATCCAGGTAGGCGGCCTGGGTTTTATGACCATGGCCACATTTCTATATTTAGTGCTGGGGCGCCGTATTGGATTAAAACAGCGCCTCATGATCCAGGAATCATTGAACCAGACCAACCTGGCCGGTATCGTGCGGCTGGCAAGGTATGTTTTGCTATTTACTTTTGCCGTTGAAATAAGTTTTGCAGTGATCCTGGCGCTCCGCTGGTCGGTTGAACTGGGCTGGCGCAAGGGAATGTGGTTTGGCCTATTTCATTCAGTGTCCTCATTCAATAACGCCGGCTTTGATTTGTTTGGCAACTTCAAGAGTCTGACCGATTACAACGGGGACGCCATAGTAACACTATGCATAACGACGCTGATCATCATCGGCGGTATAGGGTTCAGTGTAATAATGGATTTGGTCAGGCGGTTAAAAGAACGGGGACATCTTTCACTGCACACCAAAATGGTTCTTACTGTTACGGGACTGCTGATTTTTTGCGGCACGGTAATTATCTTTCTACTTGAATATGACAACACATTACAAAATCTTAACCCTCTGGGCAAGGTGCTGGCTTCTTACTTCCAGGCTGTTACACCCAGGACGGCGGGTTACAATACCCTTGACATAGGGGCGCTTCATTCAGCCACCCAGTTCTTTATAGTTATTTTAATGTTTATTGGCGCCTCGCCAGGTTCCACGGGCGGCGGCATCAAGACCACCACTTTCGGCGCCCTGGTTATTTCCGTCTGGTCCATGATCAAAGGCAAAGCGGAGGCTGAAGTGTTCGAGCGCCGGGTTGGGCAGGATTTAGTGTTCAAATCACTGGCGATTATGTTCATAGCCTCTTTATTAGTTGTAGTTGTAACCCTGCTGCTTTCTATTACTGAAAAAGCCGATTTCCTGACACTGCTGTTTGAAACAACCTCCGCCTTCGGCACGGTGGGCCTTTCCATGGGAGTTACGCCAAAACTTACTTCCATGGGCAGGATTTTAATAATAATCACCATGTTCCTGGGCAGGGTAGGCCCCTTAACTTTAGCCTTCGCTTTATCCAGGTCAAAATTAAAATCACACCTTCGCTATCCGGAAGAAAAAATTTTGGTTGGTTAGGCGAAGATTTTCAAAGCCAAGCTTAGAAAAACCACACCCAATACGGTTTTATAATATAAAGTTCTATCGGAAAGCTGGAGCAATATGTGCCCCGGCTTTTTGATTCCAGCTGTTTAACCGGCAACCCACTAAAACGAATCAATTGTTATACTGTATTCATGTATTATTGTATTCAGGTATTCACGTATTCATGTATTCATGTATTCATGTATTCATGTATTCATGTATCCCGGTATTCCTGTATGCTTGTATCCGTGTATTCATGTATTCAAAATACATAGAAAATTGTGAAAATTTATAGCTGGACCTGATACTTATTGTGTTATAATAATACTGCCTAACAATGCCTGAGAAGAACAGAATTAATCGATAGGTTATCAAAAAGGTTAATTAATAATGTGTGTCTACCACACCAATTGTAAAAACTGGCCAGGGAGGTGGTTGGAGCAGCGTTAAATTACGTAAAACTTATGGCTAATGATCTCTCTTTAACTGGACTAGTGTAACTGTTCTTAGGGGTTAAAAGTTTGGGCGGAAAGACATTTAGAGGGTTACATAGCACGAATGGGTTATTCGGTCAACTACTTAGTGTAAGGGGGATTTAAGTGAAAAAATTCAGGTGGCAAATCATAGCTGTATTATTGGTTGTCGCTTTAGTAGGATTGCTTGCCGGCGGCTGCGGCGGCGGCAGCAGCAGTGGTGGAAAAGACACGGTTAAAGTAGGTATAATACTACCCTTAACAGGCAGTGAAGCCATGTTCGGGGAAATGGAAAAGAACTCTTTTGAACTGGCCTATGAGGAATTGAAAGCTGCCGGCAAAACGACTGTGGGCGGCAAAGAGATCAAGCTCATGTATGAAGACGACCAGGGCAAGCAGGATGTGGCGAAATCCGCTACTGAAAAGCTGGTAAACCAGGACAAGGTTAACATGCTCAGCGGCGGCTACAGCAGCGCCTGCACCAACGTTATCGCCGGTTCAGCCCAGACGCTGAACACACCGTTCCTGGTGGTAACGGGCTCTTCCGATGACATCACCAAAAAAGGCTGGCAGTATGTATTTAGAGGCTCTGCCGCTCCCGCCAGCAAGTATACCATATCCTTCTGGGATATGCTCGAGAAGGTTGTGAAGCCGCAAAGCGTCGCTATCATTTATGAAAATACTGACTTTGGCACTTCGGGGGCTAAAGGCTTCAGGGAAGAATGCAATAAGAGAGGCATAAAAATAGCTTTTGACCAGGCCTACGAGCACGGCGCCATCGACTTCAAACCGATGCTGGCCAATATGAGAAGCACCAACCCTGATATGATTTTCGCGACTTCCTACGTCATGGACGCTTCCATGATTGTCAAGCAGATGAAAGAGCTTGATTTCAACACCAAGCTATTTGTCGGCAACGGCGCCGGCTACACCATGCCCGAGTTCTATGAAAATGCCGGTGCGGCTACGGATTATGTCGCTTCCACAGCTTTGTGGGTTCCCAACGTGACATGGCCTGGCGCGGCTGACTACTTCAACAAGTACAAGCAAAAATACGGGAAAGAGCCGGATTACCACGGAGCGCAGGCCTACGCTACCATGTACATCATTGCCGATGCACTCGGCAGGGCCAAAGACATGACCAACACCGGGATCCAGCAGGCGCTGAAGCAAACCGATATGATGACTATCATGGGGCCGATCAAGTTTGAGGACTGGGATGGCTACACCAACCAGGACAGGCCCAACACCTACGTAGTACAATGGCAAAAAGGGAAATTGGAAGTTATCTGGCCTGAAGACGTAAAATCCGCCAGTTATGTTTACCCCGCCCCCAAGTGGAGTGAGAGGTAAGTCCCGCTGACAAGAATATAGTGTGCAGAACGGGAGGAGCGCAGGCTCCTTCCGTTTGCACCGGATAAAAGAAAGAACTTTTTGCTAGAACTTAGGGGGTACATTTGAGATGTTGTTAGGACAGACAATTATTTGCGGCCTGCTGCTGGGGGGGATGTATGCTTTAATTGCTATAGGTATGACCTTGATCATGGGTGTCATGAAAATCATCAACCTGGCGCACGGCGCTCTGGTGATGGTAGGAATGTATGTAACCTACGTTTGTTCCAAAAATTATGGCATAGATCCCTATATCGGCATGTTCATAGCGATGCCGGTTCTGTTTTTACTGGGCTGCCTTATTCAAAAATACATGATTAACCGGCTGGTTGAAGTAGATTCCATCCTGCCGGAAAACCAGGTGCTGCTCACGGTCGGCATCATGCTGGTATTAACCGAGGCGGCCAGGCTGATGTTCAAGTCTGATTACCGCTCAGTTACCACCAGCTATTCCTCCGATACGGTCTTCCTGGGAGCCATGTCGATCAGCGTGCCTTTGTTAATCGGTTTCTTTATTGCCATGGTCTTTACTTTGCTGCTCCACCTGTTCCTAACCAAAACAGATATCGGCAAGTCGATCAGGGCCACTTCCCAGGACCGGGACGCCGCAGTGTATATGGGCATAAACTCCTCAAAAATCACCATGATCACATTTGGCATAGGCGCCGCCCTGGCCGCTGCCGGCGGGTCGCTGCTGCTGCCGCTGTTTTACCTTTTTCCCGATGTTGGCCACCTGTTTACCGCCAAATCCTTTATCATTACAATTTTGGGCGGCATGGGCAGCACCATGGGCGCCGCGGTTGGCGGGCTGATCCTGGGGCTCTCGGAATCATTGGGCGCCACTTATATAAACATGGGTTATAAAGATGTAGTGGGCCTAGTTATATTTATACTTGTGCTCTTGTTCCTGCCCGGTGGTTTCAGGAGTTTAGTTAAGAGGTGAGAATGAACATGTTAAATAAAAAGTTTTTATTGACAATTGCTTTTATAATATTAGCTGTATTAATTCCAGTGGTTATTAAGGCCCCATATCAACTGCACATATTAATTTTGATTATCATCTGGGCCATCATCGGCACATCGTGGAACCTTTTAGGCGGATACGCGGGTCAAGTCTCATTCGGTCACGCCGCTTTCTTTGGACTGGGCGCTTACTCGGCGGGTCTTTTAACTTTGCACTGCGCCCTTTCCCCCTGGTGGGGCATACTCCTGGGCCCGCTGGTAGCCGCGCTGGCCGCCCTGCCCATCGGGATGATTTGTTTCCGTTTGAGGGGCCCTTATTTTGCCCTGGCCATGCTGGCTCTGGGTGAAATCTTCAGGCTGGTTTTTTTGAATCTCACGGACTTTACCAATGGCGCCAAGGGTATTCTGATTATGCCGGCCATTACTAATAAAATGTTTTACTATTACACCGGGTTGGGCATGCTCGCCCTGACCCTGCTGGCAACCTACCTGATCGTGAACTCAAAGATCGGCTACTACCTGGTTTCCATCAGGGAAGACCAGGACGCTGCCACTTCCCTGGGCATACCCACAACTTTATACAAGAACCTGGCGCTGCTGCCGAGCGCCTTCTTTACCGGCCTGGCAGGAGCCTTTTATATGAATTACGTGGCTTTTATCGATCCGAACATTGTGTTCAACCTGACTAACGTTTCTGTTATGGTAATCCTGGTGGTCATGCTCGGTGGTGTCGCCACTACCTGGGGCCCGACTATCGGCGCGGCCATCTACATTTTCCTGGGTGAGTATTTCCGCACCACGCTCGGTTCGGCCAACGTGCTTATCTTTGGTATCCTGGTATGTCTTATTATCATGTTCCTGCCCAATGGTATCGCAGGTGAGCTGGATTTACTGAAACGTTTAACTCAGCGCAAAAAAGCAAGCTTGTCCGGGGGTGTGTAGATGAGTTTTTTTGAAGCAAAGGCAATCACTAAAAAGTTTGGCGGCCTGACCGCGGTCTCAAATTTAAGTTTTACCGTTGAGCAGGGGGAAATATTTGGTGTCATCGGACCCAACGGGTCCGGGAAGACCACTGTTTTCAACATGATCAGCCGCTTTTTCCCGCTTACTTCGGGCGAGATATATTTTAAAGGTAAAAGGATCGATACGCTGCCCGCGCATGACATTTGTAAAATAGGGATCGGCCGGACTTTTCAGGTGGTCAAGCCTCTAAGACGCATGACCGTCATTGAAAATGTTATGGCCGGCGCCTTCTTGCGCACAGGCAGCATCAGCAAGGCCAGGCACAAGGCGGAAGAGATAATCGAGTTCTGCAACCTTGGCAAGTATACCGACCGGGAGGCCAAAGGACTGCCCATTCCGCTGCGCAAAAGGCTGGAAATTGCCAGGGCGCTGGCCACGGAACCGGAATTGCTGCTGCTGGATGAAACCTGCGCCGGGCTTAACCCCAAAGAGTCTGAAGCAGCCATAGCGCTGATCAGGCGTATCCGTGACACCGGTGTGACCATCATCATTATTGAACACATCATGAAAGTAATGATGGGTATTTCCGACCGGATCCTGGCGATCAACTTCGGCAAAGAAATTGCCATGGGAAAACCGCAGGAAGTTGCCAATACTCCTGAGGTAATTAAAGCATATTTAGGAGATGCTTATGCTTAAGGTAAAAGATATTAATGTATCCTATAAAGACGTTCAGGTGCTGTGGGATGTTTCTTTTGAGGTGAAAGAAGGGGAGTTTGTCGCCATCCTCGGCGCCAACGGGGCCGGCAAAACAACCACGCTTAACGCCATTTCCGGCCTGCTCAAGGTTGGCAAGGGCAGCATCGAGTTTATGGGTAAAGATATAACCCAAATACCCGGCTATAAAGTAGCGGAATTGGGAATTATTCACGTGCCTGAAGGCAGGCGGCTTTTCCCGGAAATGACCGTCCGGGAGAATCTGGAAATGGGTTCGCTGTTTCCCGAAGCAAAGTCAAAACGTAAGGAAACCATGAAAAAAGTGTTTGAGCACTTTCCCATCCTGGAGGAAAAGCAGCATAAAGAAGCAGGCACCCTGAGCGGCGGCCAGCAGCAGATGTTGGCTCTGGGCAGGGGACTGATGGCGCTGCCCAAGCTGCTTATTCTGGACGAGCCGTCCCTGGGCCTGGCGCCGGTTCTGGTCAAACAGATCTTTGAAAATATAAGGGATATCAACAACGAGGGTGTCACTGTGCTGCAGGTTGAGCAGAATGTGGTGCAGACCCTGAACATGTGCCACCGGGCCTATGTTTTGGAGAACGGTAAAGTATTTATTCAAGGCACCGGCCAGGAACTCCTGAATAACGAGCACATCAAAGAAGCGTACCTTGGTATATAAATGGGTTGTGGGAAATGAGACGTGGGACATTTTAGTCGTGGGTCGTGAGTCGTGAGTATCCGGGTATTTCTCTCAGGTCTTTTTTAACCCTTGAGTCTATCCCTCACTTCTTACTTCTCATGTCTCACTTCTCAATTCGTAAGTGCGAATTCATTTCGCACAATATTTTTTTGAAAATACTACTATTTATATAAAAAGCTCTTTTTTCTGCTATTATATTATTAGCGCAAGAAATCCATGGTTTTGGAGATAAAGTCAGCTGCAAAGACCGGATAATTCAGGCGTTCCAGCAAGACCATACCAGAGGGGGGACTGTGATGGAACTTTTTAAGCCGAGATCTTTGAAACTTAAGAATGGCATTATCATTATCAGTGTAATGCTGCCTTTACTTATCGGCTTTTTAGCGTATGACTTGTACCGGCAGTCCGAGACATTGCGCAACGCATTGCTGGGCAGGGGTATTATTCTCGCTCAGACGGGCGCCGCCGCCTCCGGGAAAATACTGACCGACTCCATCAAAAACGGTACCCTGACGGATGAACAGGTATTTGACACGAACTACCAGCGTATCCCCAATGTCGAACCTCCCAAATACCACACTGCGTTTGATTCTTTTACAGACACCAATCTGAGCAGTGTGCAGGATACCTTTCTCAATGACAAGGTGGTTATCTACGCGGTAACTCAGGATATAAACGGCTATGTACCTACTCACAATAACGTATATCCCAAGAGCGGGGTTTTTCTGCCCGGCGGCATAGGGGACAACCCCGCGCGCTCCAAGCGGATTTTCAACGACACCGTTGGCCTGGCTGCGTCACTCAACGTAGAGCCCTACCTGCTGCAGGTTTACCAGAGGGGCGACACCGGGGAGATCATGTGGGACATATCGTCGCCCATATATGTTAACGGGCGCCACTGGGGGGCTTTCAGAGTCGGCTTTTCCATTGATGAAACTAACAGGCAAATAGCCGTGGCCAGGAATCAGATTATTGGAGGAGTAGCCGCTCTGACCATCGCCCTGCTATTTGTCATTATCTACATTTCCAACCGGATTACCGGCACTGTAAAAAGACTGGAGATTGAAGCCGACCGTATCGCCGAAGGTGATTTTACAGGTATTAATCTGGAAACCACCTCAAAAGACGAGCTTGGCAACCTGATTCGCTCTTTCGGCAACATGGTGGACAAACTCAGAAGTCTGGTTGAAAGGACCAACCGCTCCGCCGATACTGTCGCCGATTACACCAGTGAACTGCAGGAAAGCATCCGCAAGGCAGCGGAAACTTCAAACACCACAGCGGCAAAAATGAACCAGCTTTCGGAAACAGTGAAAAAGATGGAAAAGGGCTCCGAGGCTGTAATCGAAGTATCTGAAAAGACAGTGGCAAGCCTTACCAGGGCTGAAGAAACATCAGAAAAATTCCTGAAGCAGATGAAATCGAGCAGTGTCGCTATGCTGCGCACCAGCGAGTCGGTCAAGGAACTGGAATCTCACCTGGAAAAGATCGGTGACATCATCCAGTTTATAGCGCTGATAGCGGACCAGGCCAACCTTTTGGCCCAGAAAGCTGTTACGGAAATGTCGACATCCAAGGAGGGCAAAGTACCGGCGCCCCAAGCCACTATTAAGGAGCCCGGGCCTGACGCGAAAGAAGAAAGCAATTTTTCGGCACTGGCCGCGGAAATCCAAAAACGCTCTCAGGATGCCGCCAATGCTACCAAAGGGATATACAGCCTGTTCGAAAAAGCGCTGCAGCACGCCCGTCAGGCTTCGCTCAGCCTGGAGAAGGACCAGCAGGTGGTTTCGGAAGGATACAGCGCCGCCAGCGAGGCTTCCCAGTTTGTCAAATCACTGGTCGCGGACTTAAAAGACCTGATCGTCCTGGTCAGGGAAATAATAGCATACTCGCAGCAGGTTACTGACGGTATTAACAGCGTTAATAAAGCAACTGTTGATCAGACAGCGCTGGTTGACAGGTTCACCGCTGCCGCGGAGACCCTGGACGAAGTGGTCAGCGAGATGCAGGAAGCCGTTTCGGCACTGAAATTTAATAGGAGACAGAATTCAGAATTCAGAATTCAGGAGAAAGGATAAAAGACAAGAATTTAAAAGAATTCAGGAGTTTGGATTTAGGATGGAATTTGCATAAGATTCTAGTAGTTTGCTGATTTCTTCGAGCTGTTGTATTAATTGAGAGGAATTACAGTAGTTTAGGTCACTTGATAAAATCAGATAATACCGGCATTCTTCTAGGGAACCCTGGGCTATGTTAAAAAAGCGGGCTTTGTCCGCTTTTCCTTTCTTTTTGAAGCCTTCAGCAATGTTAGCGGGGATAGATAGCTTTTTGCCAGACAATTAAATCCTGAAGGTTCTTGGCTGGTTTTTTCATTATGACTCCTGACTCCTGTATTCTGTAATTAAGCTTTCTTATCCAGTCTCGCCACGTGAACAATGATCTTGGCAATAGCTTCGTACAAGTGGGGTGGTATTTCCACGCCGATACCCAGGTCATACAAGGTTTTGGCCAGAGCTTGATCCTGATATATTGGAACTCCCGCCTTTTCGGCTATTTCCTTAATCTGTTTTGCCTGAAGTCCCCGTCCGGCCGCAACTACAACAGGGGCCTTGTCCTTGCCTGGCTCATAGCGCAGTGCGGTGGCAAATTCTTTTCTCAGGTCTTCTTTCATGACCTCACCTCATACCTTATGGTCGAGAAGGTGGCTCTCAAATTTAGGAAGCAATCCTTCCACTACGGCGCCGAGTTCCAACCTGGCCTGACTGGTTAAGGATACCTCTTTAAACCCAATCTCTTTTAAACTTTCTCTTAAAGGGGTGAAATTCTGTCTCAATAATTTATTGGTACTTTCCTGATCAGTAAAGCACTTGACCGACAGGTATTCCTTCCTGCAGAAAAGGCCCACCCATACGCGTCCCATTGTCTCCGTGATCAGGCAGATAAAAATATCCATGATTTGATCATGTTCCGCGGCTTTCGCCTCTGGTTTTTCATCCTCCGGACGCACAAAAAAGCGGGCCTCCGGGAAAATATCCGAACGCAGAGGAAGGGGAAGAAAGACAGGAACAGGAAGAGGCTGCGGTGAAGTTTGCTGCGCTTCTACCTGCACAGGCTGTCCGGCCGCCAGGTTTAAACCTTCGGCCTCAACCACCTTTTGAGCCGCCATAGTCACGTCATGCACAGGCGCAGTGGCTTCTGTCCTGGCGGCGGGAGATGTTAAGCTGTTGCTCTGGTAAGCCAATTCCTGCAGGATGGCTGTTATTCCATAGATGTTCATATAATAAAATATCGTACTTAATCTGCCTTTTGTAAAGAGTGTTAAAAGGATTTTTTCTCAAAGCAGGATTTTTAATGAAAAGAAAGAAACTTGGAGAATACTGGAGGTGGTAATAAATTGGAAGTTATTGCAATATTCACATCTGCGTTTGTGGTCGCCTTTTCAGGGGCGATGATGCCCGGCCCGCTGCTTACTGTAACCATAAATGAAAGCGCCCGCCGGGGCTTTCTTGCCGGCCCGCTGCTTATACTCGGACACGCGACTCTTGAGTTTGCCCTGATCCTGGCCCTGGCCGCCGGCCTTTCGGCCTTTTTGACAAAAACCTCTGTGTCCCATACCATAGCTGTGCTGGGCGGCGCTTTTTTAATTTATATGGGCTGGGGTATAGCCAGGGATGCTTATACCGGGAAGGTTTCACTAAAAGCAGTCAGCCAGGTGAGACAAGGGGACGGTTCTCCTGTCTCACAAGATAACGCTGCTGTAAAACATGTTAGCCAGGCAAGCGGCCTTAACAGCTTGTACCCGGTTCTGGCAGGCATCTTGTTTAGCGTTTCCAACCCTTACTGGTTATTGTGGTGGGCTACAATCGGCCTGGGATATATTACCTTGTCTATGCAAAAAGGGGTTTTGGGCCTTTCCCTGTTTTTCAGCGGCCACATTCTGGCGGACCTGGTCTGGTACAGCCTGGTCTCGGCGGCAGTGGCAGGCGGTATTAAGTTCTTAAGCGACAAGATTTACCGGGGCATTCTGGCAGCATGCGGTATTTTTCTTTTAGTACTCGGCGGCGGCTTCATTTATTACGGGATTTTTACTTGAAAACGAGTATTTTTTGCATGTCTGGCTGAATTAACGGCTAACCTAAAAAACCAGGGTATACTTGAACTAACAAATAATGTTTTTAGGAGTGTGAGACAATATGACTGTAGTATTTTGTGGAATTTGCCCTCATCCTCCGATAGCTGTGCCGGAAGTGGGCGGCGATGAGGCAGCTAAGGTCTCGGCCACTCAGGACGCTATGCTGGAGATAGGCAGGCTGATCAAAAAGAGCGGTGCCGAGACAATCGTCATTATTTCACCTCATGCTTCAGTTTTCCGGGATATGGTAGGCATCAATTTCGCACCGGAGCTAATGGGCGACCTTGGAAATTTCAGAGCCGGGCATGTCAGGTTCATGCTGGATAACGACCTTGAGCTGGCGCGGGATATCCGTGCGCAGGCCAATGGTTTGGGAATTATGGCCGTGGCTCTGACTGCTAAAGAGGAGGACCTTTACGGTATCAGCCTTCGTCTTGATCACGGGGTGGTTGTTCCTTGGTACTTCCTGCACAAGGCCGGGGTGAAACTGCCTCTGGTGCATGTTTCTATGGCGGTGGCGCCGCCTGAAAAACTTTACCTGTTTGGCCTCGCTGTGCGCCAGGCGGCGCAAAGACTTGGCCGCAAGGTAGCCCTAATTGCCAGCGGCGATCTCTCGCATGGGCTGACCCATGACGCGCCCGGCGGCTACCTGCCGAGAGGCCAGGAGTTTGACAGGAAGTTAGCAAGCCTGTTAGCGGATTTTGATGTTGATGGGGTGGTTACGTTGGACCGGGACCTGGTCGAGCAGGCCGGTGAGTGCGGCTACAGGTCTATTATCATGATGCTGGGAGCTATGGACGGGCTTGATGTCAAGGTAGAGGTCCTTTCCTACGAGGGCCCTTTCGGTGTGGGCTACCTGACAGCCTCTTTTCAGCCGCTTGGAGCAAACCCGGAACGCTCTTTGTTTAAGAAAATACAAGCTGAAAAGAAAGAAAAGGCGGCACAGCGGCAGGCCAGGGAAAGCTACCTGGTCAAGCTTGCCCGCGCCACTCTGGAAAGCCACGTCAGCGGGTCGCCGCCTCCGGATACAGCTGAGGTGCCTGAAGAATTCAGGGGCAGGGCTGGTGTATTCGTATCAATCAAGAAAAACGGCAGCCTGCGCGGCTGCATAGGGACCATTGAGCCAACCAAAGCGAGTATAGTTGATGAAGTAACAGCCAACGCCATCAACGCCGGCATCCATGACCCGCGGTTCCAGCCGGTGCGCCGGGAAGAATTGAGCGATCTGGAATACTCCGTGGATGTGCTTCAGCCACCCGAGCCAATAGATGATATAGATGAGCTTGATCCTAAAAAATACGGGGTCATCGTCCGCTCCGGCAGGAAAAGCGGGCTGCTATTGCCTAATTTGGAAGGAATCAATTCGGCAGTGGAGCAGGTTGAGATTGCCCGCCAGAAAGCCGGCATCGGACCAGACGAACCGGTAAGGATGGAGCGGTTTGAAGTGACAAGATACAAATAGTAAAACAGAAGACAGAATTCAGAATTCAGAATTCAGGAGACAGAATAAAAAAGTTGACGGGATTCTGAATTCTGACTACTGACTCCTCTATTCTTAAAGTATGAGGTGATAATAATGCGCGAAGCCTTGTATTATGAAAAGAAGGAGAAAGATACTGTCGCCTGTGCTCTGTGCCCGCATCTGTGCGTGATCAGGGAAGGGAAAGCCGGGATCTGCCGTTTCAGGCAAAACCGGCGGGGCACTCTTG
Organism: Pelotomaculum propionicicum; assembly: GCF_004369225.1. Lineage (GTDB taxonomy): Bacteria > Bacillota > Desulfotomaculia > Desulfotomaculales > Pelotomaculaceae > Pelotomaculum_B > Pelotomaculum_B propionicicum. The sequence goes on along the minus strand of NZ_QFFZ01000015.1, from coordinate 7,456 downwards.
TGGCGGCAAACTATGGCCGGGCGTCGTCCTTCGGCCTCGATCCGATTGAGAAAAAACCTTTGTATCATTTTTACCCGGGTTTTTATATCTTTTCCGTCGGCACTGTAGGCTGTAATTTTGGCTGCGAGTTTTGCCAAAACTGGCAGATTGCTCATGGTGATCCTTCTATGACTGATATTACTCCCAAACAGCTGGTTGAGAACGCGCGCGATTATATCGACATGGGCTATCCCAATATAGGTATTGCCTACACTTATAATGAACCCTTTATGTGGTACGAGTTTGTATTGGACACCGCCCGCCTGGTTAAAGAAGCTGGCCTGAAAAATGTCCTGGTTACCAACGGCTCTGTCAATGAGGCGCCCCTGCGCGAAATCCTCCCCTTTATTGACGCCATGAATATAGACCTAAAGGGTTTCACGGAAGACTATTATAAAAAGTACTGCAAGGGCAGTCTCGCGCCGGTGCTGCGCACGGTTGAAACAGCCTGCCGGGAATGTCATGTTGAACTGACCACTCTCCTGGTACCCGGTTTGAACGACTCGCCGGACGAAATCGAGAGGCTTACCGACTGGGTTGCTGCCTTGGACCGGGATATCCCGCTGCATTTTTCACGCTACTTCCCCATGTACAAGCTTACCCTGCCGGCCACGCCTCTGGAAAAACTCACCCAGGCCAGGGAAATAGCTCAGAAAAAGCTTTCTTACGTTTATATCGGCAACGCCCAGCTGCCGGGGGCCAGTGACACGTTTTGTCCCAACTGCGGGGCTGAGGTAATCAGCAGGGTTGGCTATTCAGCCCGCGGGGTAGGTCTGGCCGGCAGGAACTGCAGCGAATGCGGCACAGAGATCAAGTTTGTCGGGAAGATTTTTGAGTAAAATCTGAAATAAGAATTCTCAAGGGTAACCCTTACCTGATACCTCTGCAACTTTCTAGGGACAAGGAACCTGTCCCCTCGTCCCGCACGAAAAACTGCTGGCCGGCGCAGGTAAAGCCTCCCAAGGCGCCGCACTGGGAACCTCCGAACGGGAAGGGAACGCAGGGCTGGCCAAACTGGAAAGGTCCGCATTGGAACGTGAAAGAGCAAGGCTGCCCGAAAGTAAAAGGTCTACAACAAGGAAGAAGGGGACGGTTCGAAAGCGCCGGGATAAGCCGGCAAAGAGAAGGGGATGAATCTACAAAGCCCCCTTGACAATGATACTATATTTGGTATCTTATATATAAGGGAGGGGGTGACATGGCAGGGGTAGAAAAAATTGTTGAAAAAATGAATCGTCAACCTCATGGCATACGGTTTGAAGAAATATCAAAGGTTTTAAATTATTTCGGATACATTGAAGTGAGGTCGGACGGTTCTCATCACCATTTCCGCAATAAAAACGGCGATGTTGTTACGATTAAAAAGAGCCAGCCAGTGAAAGTTGCATATGTCAGGGATGTGCTCAGAAGGATCGGAAAATAATCTTATCGCCGAAAACCCCTGTGGAACGATGGAAAAAAAGAGCGTCGATTACTACATGAATTTACCATACAATTTTTTAATACGTTCGCTCTCCGACGAAAGCGGCAATTATTATTACGGCCAAGTGCTGGAACTGGACGGCTGCCAGAGCCATGGAGACAGCTTTGAAGAGGCCAGCAGGAACCTTCGCGAAGCCATGAAAGGATGGCTGTCCGTCAAACTTGAGCACGGAGACCACATTCCGGAACCGGTAAATGACGATAATTACAGCGGAAAATTCATAGTAAGGGTTCCAAAATCCCTCCATAGACGCCTAGCAATCGAGGCCCAAAAGGAAGGGATATCGCTTAACCAATATCTGGTCTATAAATTAAGCCGGTAATGGATAGACACATGGGGACGTTTTGTAGACACATGGGGACGTTTTAGTTGTGTCGTTAGACCCTTTTAACGTAAATTATATCTTTTATTTTCCGGCAAGCCCGGCTGCATTGACAGACACTATGTTTAGGCCAGAGATTTTTTGATCCCGCCTTTTAGATGGGTATGTTTTGAGCTTGTAATAATATTTTTACCGCTGAGATCACCGGGCAGGTGACGACGCAGGAAATGAAAATCAACCGCTATAACGTCGGTCTCGCGGTAAATCCTATTTCTAGTTAAAAAACCCGTTATATGTGGTAGTATCACCCATATTAAAAGTAAAGCCGTTCAAACCCCTAATTTTAGAGTTTACTCCCTTATTCTCTTGTTTACATAGAATTTAAAAATATCCATCTGGGACAAAACAACTCTAATTCCATCACTGGTTGCTTTATTACCGCGACCTGGCCAGCAAGTCTTGACTCGCCATGGATTAAGATGTATGGGGGACGGGCGAGGGTGATGGCAGACGGTATCATTGTTATCTCGCCCGTCCCCGCCTGGGAATTTTACCACGGCGGTCAAGGCCAAGCCGCTTACGCGGTTGCCAGCCATGTCTTTAGCTTTGTCCGAATTATATAGGCGACAGCCTCTTTCGGGAGAAAGAACAATGGAGGCTTCCTCCCGTCAAGTATTTCGATAATTCCTGTCCTTGTTGTCATTTTCAAAAAACCCAAACAATATATCAACCGCCTCTTCAAGAATGTCTGCCGGAGCTTTTTCCTTATACCTTGCATTCCTGGCGAGTACATCCAATGCCTTTACCTGCTCGCACATTATCACGCCTGTGGTGGCAGTTCTTTCATCAAGAGGTACATGCAATGGAAACCCGCGGTTGGTGTTTGTTATCGGACACACAACCGCAATTTTTGTAAAGCTGTTAAAAGTGTTATTACTGACCACCAACGCCGGACGCCTGCCTTTTTGTTCATGTCCTGCCTGTGGGTCGAATTCAAGAGTTATGATATCTCCCTGTGCGGGTGTATAGGAGGCCATTACCACACCTCTTTTCCCCGCGGGTTACCTGTATCCCACTCTGTGCTTCTATAATCACCATTATAATCAGCCAAGCGTTCTTCTATCGTTTTGTGTTTTTTATTTATACGACTAATAATGATGCACCCGTTTTCTACTTTTATTTCCACCCTGTCGTTCTCACGCATGGCGGCATCCTCTAATAATCCTTTTGGCAAACGTACCGCCTGACTGTTTCCCCATTTTTGAATGGTAGTATACATGTGCGTCACCTCTAATATAAGTATATACATAGTATCTACATGCGTCAATGCTTTTATTCACTAAGCACACGGTACTATTTACATATTTTACCTGCCAAGGCAAGAACCGTCCCTACTTGCCCCCATCTACAACCAGGCACTTGACCAGGGCGGTCAGGCAATCATCAAGCTTAACCACCGTGGCCATAAGAACACTTCTTCGGATTACACCGATGAGGGCACACCCTTTTGTCCTGGAGGGCACCCGATGTCTTACTACGGCACAGACCATAAAAAAATTGTCAACAATTTCCATTGCCTCAGAAGGTGCGGTCAGGATATAACCCGCCGAAATGAATGCGGCTGTGAAAATCCTTATGATATAACCCCATTTTCATTATAGATTGTGCCCTCATGGGCATGGGGGTTTAGGAGGTTATACATATCCCAATATCTATTTTGCCTGCCTGCGGCTTCAAGGGCAAGAGCAGCCTGTAAAGCATCTATATGGTTGGATAAGGGAAAGTGGTGAAAACTGGGAAGCAAAAAGGGAAGCAAAAAGAACGTCCCCTTGCTTCCCCATATCCTCCAATTCAAGTTTACCTGGAATCAGAATGTTGTCAATAACCCCGTCCCCTTGACACCACCTCTGTGAATGGGTGTTGTGAGGAGCCGGATGCCTCAGTAGGGCGTGAGGACGCCGAGCCGTGAGGCTCTCTTCTACTCGACCCATGCTTTCAAGGAAGTAGAGCACATTACGCCATAGGATGGTAAGTTCGCTTAAGCTCATAATTACACGTTTTCAGCGGGATAAGTGTTTACTCCATACCGATTTAATAACAAGATCGTAAAACAATACAAAAAAGATAATATAAAAAATTATCGATGATAACAGACAAGGGTAGCAAAGCGCCTTGTTTATAAGCACCTGACTCGTTAATAGAAAAAAGCTAAAACTGGCAGTAATAAAAGCTAAAAGAAAAGCCGCGCAGTTCAATAGTTTTACTCGATTGGCAAATACTATCATGATAGCTAAAGCTAAAGATGCAATTACCCCTGTTACTGCTAAAGTAACGTCTGTTACAGGCAGAAAGGGTACTCGATGACATAGAGAACACCCTGTGTTTTTCTCCCATCCCAGATAGCAAAGTAGTAAAGCATTGAGTAGTGAAAAAAGGAGAACTGTTTTATTAAAATACCCTTTTGTAATAATTTCCCTTAAGAATTCTTTTATTACCATTTTTAAATCTACCTCTCTAAAATTATTTTTTTTGCAGTTTCTAAAAAGGTCTCTGGTTCTGCCGGTGAAAGAAGATAGGGGTCTCCACTTATGATGTTGACACGTACCATACGGTCCCAACGCGTGGCGTAAACTTGTGCTGTACTGCCATCTTTCAAAGCAAAAAGACCGGCATAACCGAACAAACCTGTAACCCACGTCAACCCAACTCCGGGCTGTGTGTATTCAACTATTTCAATAGATCTGATTTGGGTCTTAGGAATAGATTTTTTGTATGTTCTTAAGAGAATAACAATTCCTTCTGTCGATATCATGTAACCACGCGGCGAAAATAAAAAAGGAATTAACAAGATAAACCCTATGCTACATATTGTCAACACAAGTATTAAAGGGTTGGACATAAATTTTCCAGTCCTGTCTAGAGGAGCTATTTTAAAACTATGAACCAAACTTTATTCCTCCCCAAAAGCAATTATTTAAGAATCAACAGTTCTAGTTTATACAGAGGATAGCGCGGACGTTTTTATCCGCGCCTTTAATATTATTATATATTATATACTCGCTTTGTGAAAATGCCTCCCCATCATATAAACTGTTGTTCATCCATAATATGTTTTTAAAAAGATTCATTATTATAAATACTTACGGGCAATAACCTAAATTTAGGCAGGCTTCATATGCATTAGTGTTTGGGTTTTTGGTAACGTAACGGCATACGGGGTTGCATATGATATTACACGCAGCCATCGCAGGTGGATACTCAACAAATACCAAGCAAAGACTACCACACATTATCAAACAGCTAACACCTTGAGGCCAGTTCTTAACTAAAGTAACTATTTGTTGGCAAACCCAACAGTTTAAACTTGAGGATGCTACTATTTTATCCGCCTTACTATCATAGAACAAAAGATTCTTGGAATTATCATTATTTTTTGCAAGAGCTGCCGCTCCTGTGCCAAATTTATTTGATACAAAGCTAATAATTGCTGTCTCATTCGTGTCGTTCTTAACTAGATGTAGATTCACTATTGTATTATCAATCTTCTCGAGTTCACCAAGCTCACTATTATTGAACTCAGCTGTAATTTTTGTAGCTATTACATTTTCTTTTGCTAATACAAAACCACGCTCAACCAAATTCTGATACAGGGCATTAACTTGCTTATCAGCTAAGGCAGTTTCTGTAATGTAAGCAAGCTCTCTTCCGGTAAATTCCTTTTCAGTAACAATTTTACCATCACTAAGTTTTGAGTCTTTTAAATCTTTTCCATTAAATATGAACTTCAAATTGGGGTCAACTTGTATCATATTAGCTACTTCAGTACAAGGAGCACAACCTGAGCCAATATCCTCAAATTTTTCCGACAAAACCTTTGCTGAAGCGTAACCTGCCATAGCTGGCGTTGCTAGTAATGCTATAGATAATACAATTACTAGCATCACCTGTAAGTGATTACTGATTTTTTTTGACATAAACACCATTCCTCCTTGTTTTGCATAACTCTGTATTTTTCACTTAATAACTAATTATTGGTATTGTTTTTGCTAATCTTAATCCGTGATGCTGAAGTTTTTGTATTAATTGGGGTAGTACCAGTGAAGATAAAACCAAAAGCAAAGTAGCTATTCTATACTGGAGTATGATCTGTAGCCCTATTACACTTCTTTTGGCTGCCGCTTCGAAAAGTTGATAGTTTTTACGGACTTCCCTTCCTGCCATGTCTGCGTGAAAGGGTCCTTTTGGTGTATGAAAGGGTCATTTGCATCTTTAATCACGGAAGGATCAAAAAAACAAAAAAACAAAGCCCGTCCCGGCACCGGGAGGAGCTCATATTCGGCTAAATAAAATTATGTCTTCTTTTCCGGCAGGCCCGGCTGCATTAACAAGTACTATGCTTAGGCTTTACTAAAGAATTTCTGCAAAAATATAGATATTCCTACCAAACTCTCCAAATATTTAATTTAATGGGGTTGATAGTATGGGGTGCTGATAGGGGGATGGCTTTAGGAAGCAAGACAAAACGAAATTACTTCGCAATTGTTAAGGCTCACCAATCAATTAATATATGATAATGGAGTTTTTTACGCGCAAATTTCTGATGGCCCTTTTCTAGAATCATCCAATTATCTCTTATTTCCCTACTGGTGCAGCACAAAATTTACTGTGTCCTTTGTTTTAATCACGCTGATTTTTTGATCGGGCATATGGGTATCGGTGTTAGCCTCGATCTGGTAGATGCCCGGCGGCAGCTTGTTGAAAAAATACCTGCCGTTGCTCCCGGTGTTGGTAGTAGCTTTTATCTCACCGCTTTCAATAGCTCTCACATTAATAGTGGCGCCGTTGATCGGGGAGTTGTTGACAAAGTCTGTTACCGTGCCGTCCAGGACCAGGTGAAGGATATAATTTATGTTTAACTTCATTGTCCCGCTGATAATGATGTGACCGGGCCTGATGGCATAATTTTTCACGGCGGCCTGGTGGTCGATGGACAATATGTCTTCCCGGCTAATCTTCGCGTTAAGGTTGATAAAAGAGTTAATCTCGACTTCATTGGTAAAAACTTTGGCCGGGTTAAACACATGTTTTTCATCAACACTGCTTGCAGTCAGGGCAAAGAGTTTTATTAACGCTTGTATTCTCAGGACACCGTTTTCTAAAAGAGACGGCTCGATCTTCTCCACCCGCTGGTAAACCTCAACTTCAGAAACTGGCATAGGCACCCCGATTGAACTTGACCAGTCAATTTCCTTTTCAATTTTGCCGATAGAAGGTTCCTGTTCAGCCACCCCGAAAGCCCCCCGCTTTTTATATTCTTTTAATTACTTTTGCCCAAAAAACAAAAAATACTGCTAAAAAAATAAAAGACGCCCGGTAAACAGGCGTCCTTGGAATGTCGACAAATAATGTCGAGGAATGGGGACACATCTCTATTAGTAGCCTATCTCTGGGGACGAGGTATGTCCCCAAATTATGGGAAAACCCACCCAGGCCAGGGAAATAGCCCGAAAGAAACTCTCCTACGTTTATATCGGCAACGCCCAGCTGCCGGGTGCCAGCGACACGTTTTGTCCCAACTGCGGGGCAGAGGTAATCAGCAGGGTTGGCTATTC
>NZ_QFFZ01000149.1 GCF_004369225.1 Pelotomaculum propionicicum | reverse complement strand
GCCCACTACTTTTGGAGAATATTCTGTATGGATGGTTTTCTGCCCGCTCAAACCGATTATTTGATAGAAATGACTGTCGGTGACAAGTTTTTTCATAAAATAAGAGGCATGTTCAACATCAGGCTCCGCCCAAAACTGGTGTGCTTTATAGGGGCCGCAGTCCTGGCCCACCCTAACGATTTGGTAATTTACCGGACACGAGTTCTGATTGTTCATAAAATCAGTATTACTGGACCAGTTCGTGCCGATAACCGGCTTGCCAAGGCACATCGCCTCCGCCAGCCCCAAACCGAACCCTTCCGAACGGTGTAAGGACACAAAACAGTTGGTAACGTTCATCAGGGCGTTTATTTCATCCCGGCTCAAAACGTTATCGATAATATAAACATTTTTGCAATCTGCAATAAGTTCTTTTAGCTGGCGAATCTCTTCGGGATTTGTCTTCGTGTTATTTATCTTTAAAACTAATCCCACTGAAAGATCTTCGCCGGCAAAGGTTTTTTTAAACGCCTTTATGACTGCCTTGGGGTTTTTTCTTTCTTGTTGGCTGTGCACGTCGTACATGGCTAAAAACAAAAACGAGTCCGGCAGGGTAAAGTACCTGCGGTCAATATTCGGAGGGCAGTTGATTTCTATGGCGTGGGGAATCCGGACAACCGGTACGGTAGATTTTCTTGCAATACTATCCTGGACGAACCTGGATGGAACCCATACTTCATCGACAAGCTTAAAGCTGCCGGCCCACTCTTCGGGGAATTCCGGGAGTTCCCAGTGCCAGAAGCCAATGTTGCAGCGTCCGTCAAAAAAATCCCGGCC
>NZ_QFFZ01000148.1 GCF_004369225.1 Pelotomaculum propionicicum | reverse complement strand
CTGCATTGTACCGGGCGGTGGACTTGATTCATATGGCAAGTGGGTGAACTCAAAGAAAAAGTTCTTTATCCCCGTCAAGGTTCTATCCCGGAAATTCAGAGGCAAATTCTTGTACTACTTAAAACGAGCGAAGCTGGAGTATTATGGTTCAATCTCGTATCTGCGTGACAGATCCCTGTTTGATAGCTTGGTATCATCGCTATACCAGAAAGAATGGATTGTCTACTGCAAGCCGCCATTCAAAAACGCGGGCCGTGTGGTTGAATATCTCGGAAGGTATACCCATCGTGTTGCCATTTCCAACAACCGCATTTTGAAGCTGGAAAACGGAACTGTCACATTCAAGTGGCGTGACTACAGGGATGGCAATAAACAAAAACATATGAGCCTGTCTGTCGATGAATTTATCCGACGCTTTCTTATCCACGTGCTGCCTGACGGTTTTACCAAAATCCGGCATTATGGTCTGTTGAGTTCGGTTAATAAATCAACAAAACTACGACTGTGCAAAAAGCTTACAAATACGCTCGCGAATGAATTTCCAAAAGACAGGCTGTCTACGATTGAACTTTTAAATCTGTTGACTGGCAGGGATGTTACATTATGTCCTTGCTGCGGGGTTGGACATCTCGTCAGGGCTTCCCCCTAAAGGTGGAAACCACATAGGACTTATCAAATGCCTCTTTATTGGGGGAGGGGGGATCTCTGTGCATTTGTATGTAATTGTTATTCCTTTGAAACCACCTTTGCGCATTAACGACCTTGCCATGTCAATATTTGTCATTCAATTGTAAGATGAATTTTTTAATTTCCCCATAGAAACTAGCCGTCAGCGGTTTAGTCCAA
>NZ_QFFZ01000147.1 GCF_004369225.1 Pelotomaculum propionicicum | reverse complement strand
GTGAAACATCCACCAGCGGGAACGTCACCGGCGTTTTCGATATGGTTGGCTGCGGTTATGTGTATGTGGCATCTTATGTAAATAACGGCAATGCTAACCTGACCACATATTGCGCCGCGCTGGTAAACGCCGACGCCAAGTATAAGGATGTTTTCCCGATTGGTACATCCGACGGGCAAGCTGAAAACTATGCTGCAGCGGCTGCAACCAGCGGCGGCATGATGCTAAATGAAACATCCACTGCCGGTACCGGCGCCACAGGCTGGCTGAACTGGGCCGGGAGTGCCACGTACTCCAACTTCCCGTACTCCTCCAATCCGGTGTTTATCCGTGGTGGCAGCTATGGTGGTTCTAGCTCCGGCCTGGCCTTTTTCAACAGCACGGGCGGCAATGCTGACGGCGGCGTCGGCTTTCGCGCCTGCTTTGTAAATCTGGATTCTGCTCCTCTGATTTCTAGCACGGATACAAACCTGGGCGATTTGAGCGCACCCCCGAGCATTACCTATCAAGTCAGCGATGCTGATAATGACGCGGTAAACATCACAGAAAAACTCAATACTGCCGTACTGAGAACGATTAACAACGCTCCGAAGAATACGGATATTACCTTAACCATCACGCAGACACAGTGGACGGCCCTGGCCATCAATACCCAGCATAGCATTACAATTACGGCCGATGACGGCAGGGGCGGAATAACCACCAGGACGTATACCTTCCGCCGGGTGAACGCGGCCCCGGGCATCACCGGCACAGATGGCAGCATTGGGGATAAAAACGCCCCCTTTACTTACACGTATCAGATCACGGATGCAGACGGCGACACGGTTAATGTCATCGAGCGCTTCA
>NZ_QFFZ01000146.1 GCF_004369225.1 Pelotomaculum propionicicum | reverse complement strand
GTGAAACATCCACCAGCGGGAACGTCACCGGCGTTTTCGATATGGTTGGCTGCGGTTATGTGTATGTGGCATCTTATGTAAATAACGGCAATGCTAACCTGACCACATATTGCGCCGCGCTGGTAAATGCCGACGCCAAGTATAAAGACGTTTTCCCGATTGGTACATCTGACGGGCAAGCTGAAAACTATGCTGCAGCGGCTGCAACCAGCGGCGGTATGATGCTCAATGAAACATCCACTGCCGGAACCGGCACCACCGGCTGGCTGAACTGGGCCGGGACGGCTACGAGCTCCAACTTCCCGTACTCCTCCAATCCGGTGTTTATCCGTGGTGGCTACTATGGCTTTTCCTACTCCGGCCTGGCCTATTTCTACTACACGAACGGCAATGCTTACAGCATCATCGGCTTTCGCGCCTGCTTTGTAAATCTGGATTCTGCGCCTCTGATTTCTGGCACGGATACAAACCTGGGCGATTTGAGCGCACCCCCGAGCATTACCTATCAAGTCAGTGATGCGGATAATGACGCGGTAAATATCACAGAAAAGCTCAATACCACCGTGCTCAGGACACTAAACAATGCCCCGAAGAATACGGATATAACTCTCACAATCACTTCAGCCCAGTGGACGGCCCTGGCCATCAATACCCAGCATAGCATTACAATTACGGCTGATGACGGCAGGGGCGGAATAACCACCAGGACATATACCTTCCGGCGGGTGAACGCGGCCCCGGGCATCACCGGCACAGATGGCAGCATTGGGGATAAAAACGCCCCCTTTACTTACACGTATCAGATCACGGATGCAGACGGCGACACGGTTAATGTCATCGAGCGCTTCA
>NZ_QFFZ01000145.1 GCF_004369225.1 Pelotomaculum propionicicum | reverse complement strand
CAGGTGAAACCTGTTTCGGGTCAGCCTTTGCAGCGCAAGGAAACGCTCATCCATAAAAACCTCCTGGGGAAGGCGACCAAAGCGTAACTTGTCTGCAATAACCCAGGCGTCTATATCATCATTTTTTGGTAAATCGCTGTAAGACTTCTTGAAATTATGCACAGTCTTAGCGTTCAGGATGTGAATTTTCGGCGAAAGTGGGGCCAGTTTTTCTGAACTTCTAAAAAGCTCAGCCAGGTGGTAGCTGTAATTAGAAGTAGCCTCCATTCCCAGGATAATCTCCTGCAGGGAGTGCCGGGCGGAGAGCTCTACAATATTATCAACCAGGGCCAGCGCTCCATCAAAAGTATTGGGCACTTTGAACTTTTTCAAAGTGTCGCCGCCGGCGGCCATACAGTGAACATTGTTCTTACGTAGGCTCACGTCAATACCGACATATAGTTTGCTCAAAAGATCACCTCCCTGTTCCAAAAGAATCAAGCAGGGTACAGGACCTGGGCGCCCTTGGGGAACCGCCTTACACAGCCTCGTAATGAGTGCTCACCCGGCCAGGCGGGCGCATGAATGGGNAGCTGCAAAAAATCCCATCACCATAAAGCCGGGGGCACAACCAGCGGTTAGAAAAAACACGGCGGGCCAAGGGTAACAGGCTTNACGNAGTAGTAGCCNAAAAAGGCNCCGANGAGGGGACTAAGAAATATCCCTATACCANGGCTTGTTATGCCCATTGTCCCGNAAAGTGACGCCCATGTCCAGACTCTGCCCGGTAAAAACTCAACTAAAAAAGGCAATAGAAAACCGGCCCCGGCGGGGCGGCTGCTAAAAATCGACCTGCACCCCGGGCCGGTAATAAATGACCATTA
>NZ_QFFZ01000144.1 GCF_004369225.1 Pelotomaculum propionicicum | reverse complement strand
TTGTTGGTTTATCAGTAGATATCTCTTGATTTCTACAGTATACTTCGATATTCAGCCTTGTTTCTCCTGCTGCACCAGGAACTAATTTTGGGTATTCTACGGGGTTTTTGCAGTGGAATCATATATATTTCATCTGGTAAATACACACCATCTTTACTATGTATTTCCCTTTCCCTGGCACGCTGTTCGAGACAATCGTATAAAAAGCCGGATATTATGTTTAATAATGTCGGGAGAAAAATATTAGAGGTAACTATAGTTGGAAGTAAAACATTTGCCGAATATGAGCAAAACGTTTTGATCCATTTTGTTGGGTAGCAGTATTCGATACTATGCTCGGGGTGGTTTGAAATACAGTAATTATAAAATACCTCTGATATCGGCCAGTAATCATAGTATTCATAATCTGGTAATAATATAATATCTGCTTTCTCAATCTCCATTCTTCTGGCGGGGTCATCAATTTTCATTAAACTGAAGTACTTTTCAAGCCTATCGTTAGTTTCCGAAAACGTAAACATGTAATCCCTCTTCCCTGACATCTTATTATCTAATTATACATGAACATATATGATTAGGCCAGGTGGCTTTGGTATTAACGGAGCCGTTAGTCTCCGAAGAATTTCAGGTATGCGCATGCCGGTATAAATCATAATTAAATATTCTGTGCCGAGCAACCGTTCCTCATAAGGTCCTTCAGCCTGATGAGTTAGGGCTGCCTGGCACAGATAAGATAAAAAGGATGGAATCGAACCTATTAATGATCCCACTGCGAAAACCCCATAGAATAGCAAAAATTGGTCTGAGATAGCAGGATAAATAATGGCGAATATCGAAGTATACTACAGATATCAAGAGATATCAGCTGATAAAATAATAAATCGGGC
>NZ_QFFZ01000143.1 GCF_004369225.1 Pelotomaculum propionicicum | reverse complement strand
TTCCTGTCTACGCTTCGCGATGCATGTTACCACACACCACGCAAGACTCGGTACTTAACTGCTGGTTAGGCTTTATCAAGGCGACCATTTCAGGTCGCATGTGCTCCTTGAACTTGCAAGGCGCAACCCTCTCAGAACCGGACTTGAACCTCTCAGCTCATCCGGCTCCCATNATCCANCCGNAGGANANATCCCCATTTGCCAGTGNANNAACANNTTCGGTTCNCGTCTGGCNATCTTNCCGAGCCAATNNGTCGCTCGCCGCTGATGTCCGGCAAGCTTCTTGTACTTTTTCCTCGCCCATATTACCAAGGCTCGGTCCATATGCCTGAGTACTTTGTAGAGTTCCGTTTTGTAAAAGCGTCCGTAATAGTTAACCCATCCCCTGATTACCGGATTGAACATCCGTGATAGGTCTTCCAGGGTCTTGTCTGGCTTAAGGTGCATACGCCACCCCCGAATAGTCTGCCGCATGGCCTTTTTCGCCTTATTGCTAACTGCCGGAGTGAAGTTGATGAAGTACTTCCCGTATTTGCTCTTGGATCTCCGAGGTCGGAAGGTGTAGCCCAGAAAGTCAAATTTGGTTTCCAGGTAATTGCCCCGCCGGTCGTCATCCTTGCAGTAAATAATGCGGGTCTTATCTGGATGAATTTCCAGTCCGCATTCCGCAAAGCGCTCCTTTAGGCTTTCGTGAAGTTCTTCGGCCGCTTTTAAATTGCGGCAGTGGACCACTCGGTGAGTAGCCCCGGGGAATTTCACCCCGAGGTCCGGGTAGAAGGGCCACCATTTGGTGGCCCAACCCCCACGGAACCCGGCGTGCGGATTTCCCGCACCGGGCTCTTCAGAAATTGGCTCACAGCATTGCGTATGCTTTTAATTCCGTATATGGTATT
>NZ_QFFZ01000142.1 GCF_004369225.1 Pelotomaculum propionicicum | reverse complement strand
AAAAAATAGTAGAATACAATATTCCGATTCTTTTAAGCGAAAGGATAGTGACGGTGTTGCATCTACAAAATACTCAGTAAGGTTTGAAAAATCATCGGAATACATCAAAAAACGGAATATGCCCTAATATTACGATATCGGGATTTTAGGGCAATGCTGGAGAGCAACCCGAGCGGCCAGTAGAGTTCTGCTGGGGATAGCCAGGGAATCGTTTGATTACCCTGGTATCTTCTTTTCTATCCTTGGGAGAACCAAGCGATAAACTCCGGGGGTTCGGGGGCAGAGCCCCTGAATTATAACGTATACGCTTTTACACTGCCTGGGGCAAGTTTTCCTGGTAATAGTCAGAGCTGACGCATGAATCTAAAGATTTATAACTGACAAGGTTTATAAGAGTTGGGGAGAAAAAGTTTTTCGCAAAATAGCACTGGACACCACAAAATAAATATGAGACAATAGTGTGGGAAATTTTAAAAAGGAGCCACACTATGACGATACATGAAGATTGGCCTGAGGAAGTTCTCTTGAACGGACGCATTTTTACAAGGGAAGAACTGGAACACATTAAGGAAGTGATCCGGTTGTTTCCCCGGTTGAGTCAAAAGGAATTGGCGCATACGCTATGTGAAACCCTGTCGTGGTATGGACCAAACGGGAAACCAAAGCTGGAATCTTGCCGCGAGTTACTGCGAAAGCTGGAGGCAAAGGAATGGATTCGCCTTCCGGAAAAAAGAAAGGCGACTTCTTCAGGGAAAGAAACAGTCATCATCGGAACTGCTACTGAACCAGAAGAGGAACTAAGAGGGAGTGTGTCGGCGTATGCTCCCATCCAACTAGAGCCGGTACGGGTTCAAAAAGAGATTCGTCTGTGGAATGAATATGTCGAACGTTATCATATGCTCGGATACA
>NZ_QFFZ01000141.1 GCF_004369225.1 Pelotomaculum propionicicum | reverse complement strand
AAAAAATGATGATATAGACGCCTGGGTTATTGCAGACAAGTTACGCTTTGGTCGCCTTCCCCAGGAGGTTTTTATGGATGAGCGTTTCCTTGCGCTGCAAAGGCTGACCCGAAACAGGTTTCACCTGGTGAACATGATAAAGCGAGAGAAAACCTATTTTTTAAACAGTCTCTTCCTGAAGTTCAGCTCTTTGCGTCAGGAAAAGATTTTCTCCAATAATTTCGGGGCCACTGCCATGGCGGTGGTGGAGGAATTCCTGTCCCCCGATGAAATTGCCGCCATGCCGCTGGAAGATCTGGTTTCTTTCTTGGAGCAAAAGAGCAAAAACCGCCTGGTAGACACTGAGGGGATAGCCAAAGCCCTGCAAAAGGCGGCCCGCTCTTCCTACCGCTTGAATAAGTCACTGGCCGACCCGGTAAACGCCTGTCTGGCTTCCAGCATCAGCGTGATCAAGTTCTTGCAGTCTGAAGTTAAAAAGCTGGACAAGCTCATTGAAGAACACATGAAGGCGATACCCCAAACCCTTACTTCACTCAAGGGTATCGGTCCGGTCTATTCCGCCGGCATTCTGGCGGAAGTCGGCGATGTCAAGCGGTTTAAAAACCACAAGGCACTGGCCAAGTTCTCCGGCCTGGTGTGGAACGAACAACAGTCCGGCGACTGGAAGGCCGAAGATATTAAACGTGTCCGCTCCGGCAACAAGTACTTGCGCTACTACCTGGTAGAGGCAGCCAACCTGATTAGGGTGCATGATCGGGAATACGCTGAGTTCTACCGCGTCAAGTATGATGAAGCCCATACTCATAAACATAAAAGAGCACTCGTCTTAACCGCCAGAAAACTGGTCCGGCTGGTTTATGCTTTGCTGCGCACGAACCAGCTATATATTCCTAGAAAGAGGGGTGGTTGATCGCCTCCTATAAGTGACCGCCTTCTTGGTTGCCCAGTTATTACCAGTTGA
>NZ_QFFZ01000140.1 GCF_004369225.1 Pelotomaculum propionicicum | reverse complement strand
ATGAGATTATTGCCGGAGAGAAAGTCAGTTGGGTGTTAGAAGCAGACCTGAAGAATTTCTTCGGGAGTCTCGACCATGCATGGATGCTAAAATTTGTAGAGCATCGAGTGGGAGACCCCAGGGTTATTACCATGATAAAACGATGGCTGAAAGCCGGAGTTTTGGAAGACGGAATAATTCAGGTAAGCGATGTTGGCACCCCTCAAGGTGGCTCAATCAGCGTTCTGTTGAGCAATATTTATTTGCACTATGTACTGGACCTATGGTTTGAGAAGGTTGTAAAAGCAAGGCTAAAAGGAGAAGCATACCTGATTAGATACATTGATGACTTCATAGTATGTTTTCAATATCATTCAGATGCTACCCGTTTTCATGAAGTCCTTAAGAAAAGGTTGGGTAAATTTGCATTAACATTGGAGTCAAACAAAACCCGCCTAATTGAGTTTGGCCGCTTTGCTACCAAACATGCCCGCGAAAAAGGCAAAAAGTTAGAAACAGTCTATTTCCTTGGGTTTACCCATTATTGCACTCGCAACAGGAAAGGGAATTTTATGGTAGGAAGAAAGACCGAGAAAATGCGACTTAGACGAAGCATTATCAGGTTACAGGCAACCTTACGCGAAATTCGGCACGCTCCAATTAAGGAGCAGGTAACGGTGATAAACTCAGTCTTAAGGGGCCATTACAATTACTATGGAATGGCAGGCAATATGAAAAGCCTCTTCAGGATTTATCATAGGACAGAACAGTACTGGAGAAGAATGCTTAGTTCTCGATGTAGCAAAGGATATGTCACATGGGAGAAATTTAACGCGATTAAAAGTATGTTTCCACTATTGCGACCGAAGCTTTCAATACCATATACGGAATTAAAAGCATACGCAATGCTGTGAGCCAATTTCTGAAGAGCCCGGTGCGGGAAATCCGCACGCCGGGTTCCGTGGGGGTTGGGCCACCAAATGGTGGCCCTTCTACCCGGA
>NZ_QFFZ01000014.1 GCF_004369225.1 Pelotomaculum propionicicum | reverse complement strand
TGGCAGAGAGCAAAAAATGAGCCGTTACCCTACATATTTATGACAATAAGTGAAGGCCGCAACCCCTTTATTTGCAAGGATTGCGGCCTCTTTTCGCCCTCATAACTGTCAAAGTCAGGATTATATCCGAATTAAACTTTATTGCAAGAGTGGTTTAAAAAGGTCAAAAGCCTCCGATTAAAGTCCAATCTCCCGCATGGCCGACTTTAAAACTTGCGATGATTTTACCAGCGCTTCCTCTTCACCGGGGGCCAGGGGCAGTTCCAGCGGGCGACCGCGGCCCTGCGAGCTGATCACTGAAGGCAGGCTGAGGCAGCAGTCCCTGATCCCATAGATGCCGTCAATCAGCCCGCTCACGCTGAGGATGGTGTTTTCATCACGGATAATGCTTTCGCAGATCCGCTTCACAGCCAGGCTGATGGCGTAGTAAGTCGCTCCTTTTCTGGAGATAATCTCGTAGCCTGCGTTTCTCACCTGTTTGTCCACTTCCTGGTGGTTTACCGCGGGGATGCCCGCTAGTTTGCAGTACTGGTCAATATCTGTGCCGGCTGTGTAGGCCAGGCTCCAGAGCAGCACCTCACTGTCCCCGTGCTCGCCAACCACGTAAGCGTGAATATTCCTGGGCGCGATGCGGCAGTGGCGGCTCAAGCTGTGCCGGAAGCGGGAACTGTCCAGCACTGTCCCTGAGCCGAAAACTCTCTCCGGGGCAAGCCCTGATATTTTCAAAGCGGCATAAGTAAGGATATCCACAGGGTTGCTTACAATCAGGAGTATGCTGCCTTCCGCCCCAAGAAGCTTGGGCAGGCTTTCTTTCAATATGCCGTAATTTTTCTGTAGCAGGTCTATCCTTGTCTCGCCGGGTTTCTGGCCGGCGCCGGCGGTGTAGATGATGATGGCGGCGTCTTTGCAGTCCTCGTAAGTCCCGGCGTATATATTTATGGGCTTGATAAAAGCAGCGGCGTGGGCCAGGTCCATAGCTTCCCCTTCGGCTTTGGCGCTGTTGACATCGACCAGCACCAGTTCGCTGGCCAGGCCGCTTACCGCCAGGGTAAAAGCAGTCGTAGCCCCCACCAACCCCACACCCACTATAGCTATCTTGCGTTCATCTGTTTTCTGCATTTTATGAATTATCCCCCTCAACGATTCTAAAACACCTGTCCCTATTATTCCCGGCAGGGCAAAAAAAAGCCCGGGTTCTTTTATAGAACCAGAGCTTTTTGGGTCGTGTGAAGTGGGACAATTGGGACGTGGGATATGGGACGTTAGACGTGGGATTGAAAGATAATATCAAGGGTCAAAGACCCCAAAGAAATGCAGGAATCTGACCTGATAAGAATACAGGATATTCCCACATCTCACGGCCCACTTCTCAAATCTCATTTCTATACAGGTGGAGCGTCTGCGGAACGTTTTCTCCACTTATTTATTATTTTCACGCCGAGGTCGTCAAAGAGGGTGTAAATAACCGGCACAATGATCAGGGTCAGGAACGTGGAGACCAGCAGGCCGCCGACAACCACGGTAGCCATGGGCGCCTGTGACTCGGAACCTTCCCCGATGCCGATAGCCAGCGGTATCAGGCCGCAGAGGGTAGCCAGCGCGGTCATCAGGATCGGGCGCAGGCGGACAGGTCCGGCCTTAATAATGGCCTCGTTGCGCTCCAGACCCCGTTTTTTCAGAGTGTTGATGTAATCGACCAGCACGATGGCGTTGTTGACCACAATCCCGCACATCATGATGATGCCGATATAGGCCGGCATGCTGAAGTGACGGCCGGTGAGCAGCAGGCCCAGGACCACGCCAATGGCTGAAACCGGGATGGAAAACATGATGCAGAACGGGTACAACAGGGACTCGAACTGGCCGGCCATCACCATGTACACCAGGAGCAGGGCCAGCATAAGGGCCATGCCCAGGTTTGAGAATGTCTCGGCCATGTCCTTCTGCGAACCGCCATATTCGATAACATAGCCGGAGGGCAGGGGAATCTGCGACATTTTGGCCTGGATGTCTTTCTGGATGCTGCCCAGGTCGCGCTCGGCGTAATCACCATAGATGTAGACAACCCGCGACATTGAGGCGCGGTTGATTACGTTCGGGCCTTCACCGCTGACAAAGTTGGCCAGTTGGGTCAGGGGCAGCTGTACTCCTCCCTGGCTGACAAAAAGACTCTCCAGCCCGGCGGTGCTCTCCCGCACCGCGGGGCTCAGCATCAGGCGGACGTCTACAGCGGTTCCTCCTTCATTGATATTGGTGACTACTGAACCATCTCCGGCAATTTTGAGGACCTGGGAAACCGCGCTCACAGTCAAGCCGTTCTGCGCTATTCTTTCCCGGTCGAACTCGATGCGCAGTTCAGGCCGGCCGGCCTCCATATTGCTGCGCACCGACCTGGTCCCTTCAACGCTGCTGATCGCATCCACAGATTGCTTGGCCAGCCGCTGCAGTTCATCTAAGTTGTCACCCTTGATGGTTACTTCTATGGGCCTGCCGCTGAAGCTGCGGGTTATGGACATTCCGGAAGAAGCGGATATCCTGACCGTAGCTCCGGGGATACCGCTGATCTTGCCGCGCAGTTCCTCAACGATCTGGTCGGTGGATCGTTTCCGCTCCTTCTTGGGTATAAGCCTGGCGCTGATCTGCCCTATTTCTGTTTGGCCTCTCCCCACGTTGGTCAGGATCGTGTCCATTTCCGGCACAGCGGCCAGGATATTGCCGATTTTGTTCATAACCGCGCCGGTATCGGCAAGCACGGTGCCGTTCGGCATCTGCACGTCTATGCTGAACTGCCCCGTGTCCTGGGAAGGCATAAGTTCAGTGCCGACTAAAGGGGCCAAAAATACGGCTACCAGGGTTATGGCCCCAGCGCCTATGATCACCTTGAACCTTTTTTTCAGCGACCACTCCAGTAGGCCCCTGTATTTCTCGTCCAGGCTGTTGTACCAGATTTCGCTTTTTCTAAAAAGCCGCTGGTACCACTTGTCTCCCTGGCCGGCATCTGTCAGCCGCCCGAAGATTCTGGAACAGATCAGCGGGATCAGTGTCAGCGATACAAACAGGGCCGCCAGCTGGGAAAAGGCTATGGTCAGGGAAAATTGCTTGAAAAGCTGTCCGGCCATGCCGGAGACAAAGATCATCGGCAGGAAAACAACCGCAACGGTAAGGGCTGAGGCAATAACCGCCGTGGCCACTTCATTGGCGCCGTTTTTGGCCGCCTCCCTTGGCGCCTCGCCGCTCTTGCGGTGCCGGTAAATACTTTCCAGCACCACAATCGAGTAGTCCACCATGTGCCCCACGCCGAGTGAGAGCCCCCCCATGGACATCATGTTCAGGGACATTTTATTAAAGTACATCAGAGTAAAGGTGGCAATAATGGCAAAAGGGATGGCCAGGGCGATTACCAGGGTGGTCCTGAGGTTGCGCAGGAAAACCAGCAGGATAATCACGGCCAGGCCGCCGCCCAGCATAATGGTGCGGCCGACATCGTTGATTGACTTTTTAATTGTGTCAGACTGGTCAAAAGCCAGGGCGAACTGAATATTGCCGGGTAGCTCCTGCTGCAGCCTGGCCATTTCTTTTTTAACCTTGTCCGCGACGGCGGTGGTATTGGCGCCGCTTTGCTTCTGAACCGAAATACTGACCGCGGGCCGGCCGTTTAAAAGAGTGTATGAGTTTTGCGTGGCAAAAGTGTCCTTAATTTCCGCCAGGTCGCGGATGTGGATAAAGCCCCCCTGCGACAGCTGAACGGGTATATCCCCGATCTGCTCAACCCTTTCATACTTGCCCAGGCCGCGCACGTTATAATTTTTCTGTCCTTTAGGGATACTACCGCCTGCGACGTCCACGTTTTCACCCGACAGGGCCTGTGAAACCTGGTTGATGCCGATGCCGTACTGCTGCAGCTTCCAGGGGTTCACCTGCACCTGCACTTCACGGTTCAGGCCGCCCATGACGCTGACCGCGGCCACACCCTCAACCCGCTCCAGGGCGGGCCCAATAGTGTCGTCCACCATTTTTCTCAACGTCGCCTGGTCCAGGTCGCTGGCAACCGCCGCATTCATAATCGGCATCATGTTGGTGTCAAACTTTTGCACACTGACATTATCAACCGAATCAGGCAGGCGCCGCTTGACCATTTCCAATCGGGCCCGCACATCGGCCATAGCCGTGTCCATATTGGTGCCCCAGGCAAACTGCATCTGCACGCTTGAGATGCCGGTGCGGCTGGTGGAAGTGATCTTCTCAACGTTGCTGATGGTGCCGACACCTGATTCAATTACCTTGGTCACATCATTCTCAACTTCCATCGGGCCGGCGCCTGAATAGCTGGCTGAAATGGAAATGGTGGGATTGGTGATTTCCGGCAGGAGGTCCACCGAAAGAAAATGCAGGGAAAAAAGGCCAAGCACCAGGATGCCCAGGATAACCATGATAATCGTTACAGGGCGGTCAACCGAAAAATCGACTAGCTTCAATCCTATTTCTCCCCTTTCGGCTGGCCGCCCTGCACTATAACCTTGGCCCCGTTAACCAGGCCCTGCTGGCCGAGCACAATAACCTGGTCACCCTCGGTCAGGCCCGCGGTAATTTCTGTGACTTTACCGTCAGAGATGCCTACACTGACTTTGTTTTCTTTGGCTGTTCCCTCAACCACCGTATATACATAGTTTTCGCCCGATTTCTGCACGATGGCGTCAACCGGCACGGTCAAAGCCTTCTCACTGCGGTCGGTGATAATATGCACTTCGGCAAACATACCCTGTTTTAAAACATGGTTGGGGTTGTCCATTTTAACTTCAATCAAAAAGCTCTTGGTCTTGGCGTCCACGGCCGGGCTTAAGTTGGTAATTACACCGGTAAAAGGGTCCTGCCCGACTGACGGGACCAGTACCTTCACTTCCTGTCCCTGTTTCAGTTTGCCGATGTGCTGTTCACCAACGGTCACCTGAACTTTTACCCGGTCCAGGTTGACCAGGGTGACAGCCTGGGTGGAAGAGTTAACCATGCCGCCAATGTCCACGTTTTTAGAGGCTACTTCACCGCTGAACGGCGCGGTGATGACCGTGTTGGCCAGCTGGTTCTGCTGGTAGGACAGGCTGGCCTGCGCCTGGGCCAGGTTGGCCGCGGACTCGCCTGATGAAGCCTGGTCCAGTTTCAAACTGTATGTATCAAAGGTATCGGCTGAAATTACGCCCTGCTCATAGAGCTGCTTATACCTTGCAAACTGCTTGGCGGCGTTCTCCAGGTTTTGTTCGGCTACAATTTTCCTTGCCTCCATCACCGCCACATTAGCCTCGGCCTGCTGGACCTGGGCCTGGATGTCGCTGTCGTCCAGTCTAAAAAGGACACTGCCTGCTGATACAACGGACCCCAGCTCAACATTAACTGACGCGACCTTCCCGGAAATTTTGGGGGAAACCACAACCGACTGTTCACCAAGAAGCTGACCGCTGGCCACCAATTCCTTGGCCACATCCGCTCTGCTTGCCGGCTGAACGGCTACCGGCACCGCCATGTTTCTACCGCCCGTACCCTGAGTCGCGGTATTCTTGCCGCAGCCTGACAAAAGCAGGCTGCAAGACAGAGAAACGGCCAATAAAGCAACAATAAATCTCTTTTGCATAGCATCCTCCCCAGCACATTTAAACATTATATATAAAAGGCCGGAAAATATCCCGCCGGCCCCATATTCCATAATAATGCCAACTCTGCCGGTGGTCAATCAATAATTTAATTAACTTAATATTTAATCTAGTAAAATTTACCATGAAATAAATCACGCTAAATTCCGGCTGACCTGAGCATATCTCTGATCGTCCTGGCGTTGACAACCGCCTGCCCCCGGTAGTGATTATTGAAGCTGACATAAACATCGTCCGCCCTCTCCCGCAGTACTGCGATCCTGGGCAGCCATTCTTTCAGTTCAGCTTCGGTATAAAGGTAGTCGTAACGCTCGTAAGACGCACGGTGATCATACCACCTGGCGGCATTCCTGCCGTGAAAGCGCAGGTAGGCCGGCGGCGCGGTCACCACCGCCAGCGGCTTCAGCAATCCTTTCAGGTTGGGCTCGTCCACACAGACATAAGCTATTTTTTCTTCCTTTAAAAGCTCGAAAGTGTCCTGGCTTACCCAGCGCTGGTTGCGAAACTCCACAGCCAGGGGCAGGTCCGGCAGCAGTTCGCGAAACTTTCTCAGGTAGTCCCGGTTCTCCTGGCCGCAGTGGAAAGAGTAGGGGAACTGGGCCAGCACGCAGGCCATTTTGCCGCTTTCGGTAAGCGGGGTCAGCGCTCCCGCAAATCGGACAAAAACCTCTTCCCCGGCGTCCCTGCTGTGGGTCATCTGCTGGAAAGCTTTCACCACGAAGCGAAAGCCGGCAGGTGTTTTCTTGGCCAGGCCTTCGGCCATCTTCCAGCCGGGCAGGTGGTAATAAGTTGAATTGATCTCGCTGAAACCGAACTCCCGCGCGTACAACTCCAGCATATCAGTCTTTTTCGTCCCCAGGGGGTAGACCGGTCCCACCCAGTCCTGGTAGCTGTAGCCCGCGGTCCCTATGTAAAGCAATTCAAACACCCCCTTTGGGATGTGGGTCGTGGGCCGTTAGACGTGGGTATATACTGCATTCCTATCAGGTCAGTTTTTGCATTTCTTTGGGGTCTTTGACCCTTGAAACTGTCTTTCAATCCCACGTCTCACTTCCCACTTCCCACGGCCCAGTTGTTCCACTTCTCACGTCCCACTTCCCTATCAGATGTCTCTTCTGGAGAAGATTCTTATGGACATGGACAGGAAAAAGACAATATATAAGCCGGTGTAAACCAGCATCCAGACGCTGGGCTCGGAGGCGCTCCCAAAAGGCCCCATCATCATGGAGGAGAAAGAGATGCCCGGCGCCGACAGCAAAGCATAGACTATTTTCCTGTAAACCGCGTCGGCGGGCATGACCAGGCTGGAAACGATGCCTATATTGACCAGCACCTGGCTGTGGGCCAGGTGGCCGATTTGTTCAAGCATGCCACCTACCACACCCACCGCGTAAAGCATAAAGCAGCCGATACCGTTGGCCAGGGTGGACAGGAAAGTGGTGCCGAACATAGTCACCGCCAGCAGGATTACCGGCTGCAGGCAGAAAAGAACTATGGCGCCGGCTCTGACAGGCGCGTTCAGGCCGGTATTGTAGTGGACTATCAGTAAAACAGCCACATAGAATAACGAGGAGAAAACTGAAAGCATCAGGCCGTAGCCGATAAATTTGCCTAAAATAATATCCAGGCGCCTTAGCGGCCTGGGTACGACGGCATAGATGACCCCGTTTTCAATTTCGCCTGAAACAGAACCGACAGCCGCCATAACAGCCAAAAAAGCAATAATAAAACTGCCGAAATAAAGCCCCAGGGACAGGAACATCGGCGCGATCAAGGCCTGCATCGGCCCGGCATAGTGACTTGAGCCCATATCCTTATAGCCGTAGTGCACACCCATGCCGTATAACGCCAAAAAGGCGGCGGCCAGGACGATTGTGACCAGCAGAATACGGCGGCGGACCATTTCTTTAAAGGTTAAAGCAGCTATTGTAAACATTCTTCATCCCCCACTTTAACCAGGTCTATAAACAAATCTTCCAGGGAATTCTGCCTTGCGTTAAGGCTGAACAGCTTGCCGCCGTTCCTTACCACCGCCTCGGCCAGAGCGGGTATGTCCTCATTGTTTTTCAGAGAAAGCCTGACCAGGCCGCCCTCAACCTGATAAGAGCCGTACAGGGCCGAGAGTTCATCCAGCAGCTGCGCCGACAAACCTTCGACCTGCATTTCCACCTCTACGGCGCCTGCCAGGAGTTCCGCCAGGGCGCCTTCAGTTATTATTCTCCCTTTATTAATAATTGCGACACGGTCACAGATCATTTCGATCTCACTCAAAAGGTGGCTGTTTAAAAAAACAGTTTTACCCCTGTCACGGAGCTCCACCATGATCTGCCGCACTTCACGGCGCCCCAGGGGATCCAGGGCCGAGGTCGGCTCGTCCAGGAAAACCAGCTCCGGGTCGGGCAGCAGGGCGCAGGCCAGGCCCACCCGCTGCTGCATGCCTTTGCTGTAAGACCCCACTTTTTGCCTGCCCTTATCCGCCAGCCCAACCTGCTCCAAAACCTCCGGCACGCGGCGGGCCTTTTCCGCCCGGCTCATTTTATAGAGAGAGGCGTGAAAAGTGAGCAGTTCTTCCCCGGTAAGCCAATCCTGGTAACGGAAATTTTCAGGTAAAAAGCCGACTTTGCGCCTTATTTCCAGGTCGCCCAGCGGTTTTCCCAGGATCCGGGCGGTCCCTGAAGTGGGGAACAGAAGCCCCACCAGCATCTTCACCAGGGTGCTTTTGCCGGCGCCGTTGGGCCCCAGAAAACCAAAGATCTGCCCCTCTCCGACTGAAAGGTTGATCTCCCGGCAACCGGCTTTTTTACCGTACATTTTGGTAAGGTTATCAGTTTCAATAATCATTTGCCCACCCCACATTGATTAATAGTAGTAATCTTATATAACAGTGCGGGCAAGGCTTTTGTGACAAAATCTATTTTTCAAAACGCAGCGCTTCTATAGGATCAAGACCAGCGGCCTTTTTGGCGGGGTAATAGCCGAAGAAAATCCCGATAGCGGCTGAGAATCCTGTGGCAAGCAGGACTGAAAACATAGTAACGGAAGTGGGCCAGCCGGCCAGCACCGAAACTATTTTCGCCCCCGCCACACCCAAAAGGATGCCAATGATGCCCCCGCTGAGACATAGCACCATCGCCTCCACCAGAAACTGGCCCAAGATATTGCCTTCGGTCGCTCCCACCGCCATACGCAGGCCGATCTCCCTGGTCCGCTCCGTTACGGAAACCAGCATGATGTTCATGATGCCGATGCCGCCCACAAGCAGGGACACGGCGGCTATGCTGGCCAGCAGCATGGTCATCACGGCTGTCGCGTTTTCAGCCGTTTCCAGGACCGAAGCCAGGTTGCGCACGTTGAAATCATCGCTGCTGGTACTGGCCAGGTGATGCCTGTCCCGCAAAAGGCTCTCAATGCTGCTCTGGACATAGCCCATGCTGTCAGCCGTCGCGGTCTGCACGTTGATCAGGCGTACGTATTTGACGCCCAGCAGCCTTTTTTGGGCGGTGCTTACCGGTATGTATAAAACGTTGTCCTGGTCCTGCCCGCCTATGGAGGCGCCTTTAGACGCCAGTACCCCAACCACGGTAAAAGCCAGCTTGTTTACTCTGACTGTTGTGCCGACCGGGTCGACACCGGGCGGGTAGATATTGTCAACTATAGTTTTACCCAGGACAGCCACCAGATTTGTATCCGCCACATCATCCTCAGTGAAAAAGGAGCCTGAGACCGTGGACAAATCCCTGATCCCCTGCATATCCGGGGTAGTCCCGTTATACTGGGCGGTCCAGGTCTGGCCCTCATACTCGATGGTGGCGTTCGAGCTCAGTTCCGGCGCCACATAATTGACGAAGGGCAGTTCAGCAATTGCTTCGGCATCGTCCAGGGTAAGAGTGTTCACACTGCCGCCGGCGCCCCGCACCGCTCCCTGCCCGGCGCCGGGGAAAACCATCAGCAGGTTGGAGCCCATGCTGGAAATCTGGTCTGAAATCCTTTTGCTGGCTCCCTGCCCCACGGCAATCATGATGATTACCGCTGAGACTCCTATGATCACACCGAGCATGGTCAGGACCGACCTCAGTTTATTTGCCTTTAAACCGCTGAATGATATCTGAAAATTGTTGGTTATGTTCATGCCTCAGCCTCCGCTTTTTCAGTTAAGGCGGCAAGGTCAGCCGCGGCGTCTCTCTGGTGGTCCAGCCTGGTGTCTTCCACCACGTGCCCGTCCTTTAAAAGAATCAAACGGCGGCAGTAACAGGCGATATCTTTATCATGAGTCACCATAATCACAGTAATCCCTTTTTCCCTGTTCAATCTCTGAATGACGGCCATGATCTCTATGCTAGTTTTTGAGTCCAGCGCGCCGGTGGGCTCATCAGCCAGAATCAGGGACGGGCTGTTGACCAGGGCGCGGGCAATGGCCACTCTCTGCTGCTGGCCGCCCGACATCTGGCCGGGCAGGTGGTTCATATAACCGGCCAGGCCTACCCAGGCCAGAGCTTCTTTAGTCCTGGCCTCCATTTCTTTTTTATCCATACCGGCATAGATCAGCGGCAACTGGACATTAGCCCGGACAGTTACCCTCCCCAGGAGGTTAAAAGCCTGAAAAACAAAACCGAACTTTTTATTACGGATGCTTGCCAGCTGATTTTTGTTTAAATCAGAAATATCCTCGCCGTCCAGGATATAAGTCCCCTCCGTGGGCCTGTCCAGGCAGCCGATAATATTCAGCAAAGTGCTTTTGCCCGAACCGGAGGAACCCATAATGGCTGCCATTTCGCCCTCCAGGAAGGTAAGATCGACCCCGTCCAGGGCAAAAATCTTATGTTCTCCCATGGTATATACTTTTCTGATCTGTTTAAGCTGTAAAGTTATTTTACCCGGCATAGAGACCTCCGCAGCTATGTATTACGGGCAGAGTTTAGTGCGCCAGGCGCTGGACAAACGACATGCCGCCGCCCGGACCGCCCTGGGTGGTCTGGGCGCTGGAAGCGGTCTGGCTGAGTGAGCCGACCACGACGGTTTCCCCTTCTTCCAGGCCATTGACCACTTCATAATTTCTCATATCTGACAGCCCAAGGGTGACTCTCTTTTGCACCGGATTATTCGACTTGTCCAAAACAAGTACTGTTGCCTGACGACCGGCGCCGCTGCTCCCGGCGCCGCTGTAAGCCGCGGACTGCCTGGTTGAGCCGCCGTCACCCGCCGGGCCTGAATTTCTGTTCTGGCTCCCGGCGGCGCCGGCGCCCTGGCCGCCGCTCTGACCGGTAATTTGGCCGGTGTTTTGCCGCTGGGCGGACACATTACTGCCGGCGCTGCTCGCAGTGGAACCAGTCTGCTTGCCTTTGTTAAGATAGGTTACCGCATAACTCACCGCGCCTTTGGGTACAGTCAGGGTGTTTTCGTGGCTCTCGACAATGATAGTCACATTGGCCGGCATACCGGCCTTCAATTCAGTATAGTTCTGGTCAAGCTGGATGATCACGTCATATATCTGCACGTTGGACAAGGTATAGGCCTGGGGAGCGATACTGCTCACCCTGCCTTTAAACACTTTATCGGGGAAGGAGTTAACTGTGAACTCCACGTCCTGCCCGGTTTGGGCTTTGCCGATGTCCGCCTCGTTGACCTGGGCTCTGATCTGCAGCGCTTCGGAAATGATCACAATAAAACCGCTGGAGCCGCTGGTATTGTTGTTGTTGGCGGTGGCCCGCTGGCCTTCCGCGCCGTTTACCGCGCTGACAATACCGTTTAGGGGGCTGACCATTTTGGATCCGTCCAGGTCGCTCTGAGCCATTTTCAACTGGGCGCTGCTGCTTTCCACCTGGGCCGCGGCGGCAGCGATATCCTCCGGCCTGTTGCCTGACTGCAGGGCTTTAAGGGACTCCTGGGCCTGCTTTAATTTGCCCTCCGCATTGATATAGTCAACCTGGGCTTTTTCAAAATCCGCCTGTGAAATTGCCCCTGTGTCGTAGAGCATCTGGTTTCTTTCAAATGTAGCCTTGACCTGGTCATAACTTGCCTGGGCCATTTGCACACTTGCCTCTGACTGCGCTATATCCTCTTCCCTGGCCCCTTTTACCAGAAGCTGATATTTTGCGCTGGCGCTGCTGACACTCGCGGCAGACTGGGCCAACTGGGCCTCCAGGTTGCCGCTGTCCTGCTCGGCTACCAGCTGTCCCGCCGTCACGTGGTCGCCTATTTTCACATATAGTTTTTTAATCACTTCAGCGTTTTTGAAATTCAGCGAAACTGTGCTCACGGGCTCTACCATGCCGCTGGCTGAAATGGTACTGGCGACCCTGCCCCGTTTTACCGTATCGGTTATGAAACTGCCCGAGGCGTCCTTGGTCCTGCCAAAAACAAAATATCCCGCCAGGATCACGATCAAGACCACCGCGCCGCCCAGAAGCAGTTTTTTTCTGCCCGGCAGCCCGGCCGCCTCTTTGAGTTTAGCACCGGTTTTTTGGAGTAAATTAGGCAAAATGTTTTCCTCCCTGTTCTTTATGTTTCTTGGCCGGGAAATGATCCCGGCAGGTATAAACGGAAGACCGTGCCTTCGGCGCCTGTGCTCCGCAGGCTTAAATCTCCCCCGTGCGCCCGGGCCAGCAGGCGGCTTAGCGTTAAGCCCAGGCCGAGGCCCTTTTTCTTGGCCGGCAGGCCCCGGTAGAACCGCTCAAATACATATGGCTGATCTTTTAGGGCAATGCCCCTGCCGTTGTCCCAGACATCAATAATAACCTGGCCTGCTTCTGTAGACAGGTCAATTCTTATAGCTGTCGCTGAGGCTCTCTGGCTGTTATTGAAGAGGTTAATGATAATCTGGCGCAGCCTTCCCGCGTCGCCTTTAACCCAGACCTGTTCTGCCGGAAGGTTCGCAGCGAACCGCAGGTTGAGAAATTCGGGAGAGGAACCGAGCTGGCGGACAACCTCCGCCACCAGCCGGGAGAGGTCTACAGTTTCCTGGCGGATTGGCGCCGCGCCCGCTTCAAACGAAGAAAAATCCAGCAGCTCTTCAACCATCAGCTGCAGGCGTTTGGCTTCATTCAGTGTTATTTTTAAAAACTCTTCCGCTTCACTGCCGGTAACCACTTTACTTTGAACTGCCTGGATCATCCCTCTGATTGAGGTTATGGGCGTACGCAATTCGTGGGACACGCCCGCCAGCAGGTCGGTACGTAATTGTTCCAGCTGTTTCAGCTGCTTGGCCATGTCGCTGAAAGAAACGATCAGCTGCTGCAGTTCCCGTTCTTTGACCTGTTCGGGCAGGGCCGGGTCATATTTACCGCCGGCTATGTCCTGAGCCGCTGTTGCAACCTGCCGCAGCGGGCGGGTCAGCCCCCTGGAAAGAAAGTACAGCACCAGCCAGCCGGCAATTAGAATAGTAACTGTTACCAGGGCCAGCGAACCATACAGGCGGGAGATCTGCTGCAGCATATTTCTGGCCGGCAGGCTGACATAAAGCGCCCAGCCGGCAGTCCCGTCCTGGTAAATGGGAACACCTACGCGCAGCCAGGTCTGCCCGTCGACTTCGAATTTTTCATGTATTGTTCTGCCATCAAGAACTTCCTGATGCTGAGCTGAAATCTCATATAGTACGGATATTTCATTTACCGGTTTTTCTTTTTTGTAGGTCTGGACTTTTCCTGACCGGCCGGCTATTTGCACCACTTCAGAAAAAGACGAGGTGAATTTGTAGCGGTTTGACTCTATTTCACCCTGCTGCCTCGCCGGAAATACGATTTCCTGAGTTTCCCGGTCGTACATCCCGGCCAGCTGCTCGGCCCGCATTTCAAGCAGGTTATAGATATGCTCGTAAGCGTTAAAGCGAATCCAGATTCCTGAGATTATTGCCAGGACTAAAAGGCTGAGCAAAAGCACCAGCACATAGCGGCTGGTCCAGTAAGTCAGCATCGGCACCGTTTTGTGGTTAACTACCTTCTTGCACACGCAGCATATACCCCATTCCCCTTACAGTGCCGATCTCTCCTTCATCTGCCGGCCAGTCCCGCAAACACTGCCGCAGGCGTTTGATCGCCACATCAACCGCGCGATCTCCGCCTTCATAATCCATGCCCCAAACGTAATCCAGCAGCTGATCCCTGGTAAAAACCTGGTTGGGGTGCCGCATAAAAAAAGAAAGCAAGTCCCAGTCGCGCGGCGCGAGCGTGACAGGCTTTCCTTTGATAGCAGCATGGCGGGCAGTAAAATCAATGGTCAGACTCCCAAACTGAAATAAATCCTGCTCCACCAGAAAAGACTGGCGCCTTAAAACTGCCTTCACCCGCGCCACTACTTCTTCAGGATCAAAAGGTTTCGGAATATAATCGTCAGCCCCCTGTTTAAAACCGTACAGACGGTCCTCAACAGTACCTCTGGCAGTAACTATAATCACAGGGCAGCTGCTCTGTCTGCGGATTTCATCCAGCACCGCCAAACCGTCCCGGCCGGGCAGCATTAAGTCCAGCAGGACCAGCAGGGGTTTTGTCTCATTAAACTTTTGCAGGGCTTCTTCCCCGTCAGCGGCAATGATCACCCGGTAGCCGGCATGCTCAAGATAGGCCTTGAGCACCAGCGCAATGGAGGGCTCGTCCTCCACGACCATGATTGCCTGCATAAACAGAGCCTCCTTATAATGACCTATTCATTATTTTTACGACACTCTGCCTTATTCCTGCCTTGCTTTTCTTACATTTTTGCCTATTCTGTCTTACATTTTACTGTTTAATTATGTCAGAATGATGTCTAACAGATAAAGTCTTTTTGAGGCCGCAAAAAAAGATTTGCCCCTCACGAAAGGCAAATCTTTTATAAAGCTATAGGCCGTAAGACGTAGGACGTAAGTATTAAAGTATTTCTCTTGGGTTAAGACCCTTTAGGAATGCAGTATATACCTACGGCCTACGCCATACGACTTACAACCCAATTGGCCTACGGCCTACAGCCTACGACCTACTACTATTTTTTACTGTATTAAGCCCGCTATATCCAGAGCCTGCTGCAGGGTCAGGCTGCCGCTGACCGTGTAAACAACACCGTCTTTTTGCCAGACCAGGCTCGCAGTTTCACTCCCGTTTGTAAGTTTTAAGTATTCTGACCGGAACCTGGCGCGGGCACGTGCGAGCAAGGTGCCGACAGAGGACTCTTTGACGTCAATAACCCTGGCTATGGCTGCGTAATTCATGCCTGAGAATTTTAAAAGAAGGCAGGCCCTGTCTCTTTCCGGAATAAGTTCCAGGACCTTGCGGGTAAGGGCGATCTCCTCTTCCCGCAGGGCAGCAGTCTCTGGCCCGGCTTCCGCCGCCACCGGTGCGACAGAAACGCCCATCTCCCTGCGCCGCCTGCTGTTTTGGCTGCGCAGGTGGTTATAAGCGAGATTGGTGGCTACCCTGGAAAGCCAGCCTCCCAGGTTGGAGGATTCCCTGGGCGGCGTATTAAAAAGTTTGATAAACGCCTCCTGGGCAATATCCTCCGCGTCAGCACGGCTGCCCAACAGGCAGGTAAGCTGGCGGCATACCGCCGGATAGTGCCGGTAGAAAAGCTCTTTAAACCCGGCCGGGTTATTAGTATATTCGCTGGTGGTTGACGGCACTGCCCCCGGACCTCCATTAGACGGTTTCATCTATATAACAACTTCGCGGACTCTTTTATGACAGCTGACTAAAACAAATTATATCATAAAAAAAGCTGGCTAATGCCCGCCGTGTCACTATGGCACCTACTGTCGGGGTTTTACAGCCAATGAATTTATTGACTTTAATATGAAAACTGTGTTATTATATGCAATATGCAGCATATAACATATGAAACACTAAACAAAAGCGAAGAAATATTCAGGGCTCTGGCGGACCGGACCAGGATCCGCATCATAAGGCTGCTGCTGCACAGCAGCGACGCCTGTGTCAGTGAACTGATGGACGCGCTCCGATTGCCTCAGTACAGCATATCACGACACCTTTCAATTTTAAGACATGCCGGGCTGGTAGATGAGAGAAGGGAAGGAATCTGGAAATATTATTATCTGGTTGCAAAACCGCCAGGCTTTACTGAACATTTGATGGAAGCAATCCGGTCCGGTATAAACGAGAAGCTGCTTGAGACCGATCTTGATTTGTTTGCCAGGAGACTTGGCCTGAGGGTTGACGGAAAATGTGTGGTTGGCAGTGAAGGCCTTTGAATCTTAGTTCAAAAACGAATGGAAGGTGTTTCTGATGCCAAGATTTCTTGATAAAAAAGTCAGGCAGCTGATCGCTATTGCCGCCAGTACGGCGGCAAACTGTCAGGTATGACTTGAATATCACTATATCGCAGCCCGTGAGGCCAACGCAAGTGAGGATGAGATTAAGGAAGCCATAGACATTGGGGAAATGGTAAAAGAAACCACGATTATGAAGAACAGGGAGCTTATCGATTTTCTTCTTAATGAAAACGCCGCTCCTAAAAAAACCTCTAAATAAAAGTATAAATTGATACACAACCTCATCTATTGCAGCATTGTGCGAATAAATTCGCACCTACATTTTTTAAGCAGACCAGAACGTTGTTTTATGATGGACATAAATATACTATGCAGTCTTTAAAGCGAAAAATTTTTACCCAAGGACTTGCGCGTATGTACATATATGCTTATCTAAAGATGTTAGGAGGTGATGTTATGGAGGATAAAGTTGTCATTTACGGCAGGCCAGGTTGTCCATTCACCGATAAAGCACTAGCGGCCTATGGGGAAAGGGCAAAATACATCAACGTTCAGTCAGACAGTGAAAAATTGCAGGAGATGCTCATACTCTCGGAAGGCGTTCGGAAAGTCCCGGTAATTGTAGAAGGAGGAAACGTGACTATTGGTTATGGCGGCACCTGAGGAGTGTAAAGCGCCTGATCTTTGATCAGGCACCGGCGGCGTTAATTTCTGAAACACTTAGTGCGCATAGAGAATAAAAATGATGGGGGAATCACCCGCGGCGCGTCATTTTGGGATCCTAAAGCAGCCCTTCCTTCCACATAATGATGGCATCTTCATTGGTGTCTGTATAGTAACGTTTGCGCCTGCCTTTTTCTATAAAACCAAGCGAAGTGTAAAGGTTCCGGGCGGCCGTATTGGAGGGGCGTACCTCCAGGGTCATACTGTTAATGCCCATTAAGATAGCCCGCCGCAAAATTTCCAGCATCAAGGCCCTGCCGACACCTTTCATCCGCCAGTCCCGGCGCACGGCCACGTTGGTTATATGGGCCTCATCAAGAATAAACCACATCCCGCCGTAGCCGATAACCTCACCACCGGCTACGGCGACTATATAATGGGCAAAACTGTTTTGTGTGATTTCGTAGGCAAAAGCTTTATGCGACCAGGGCGTGGGAAACGAAACTACCTCTATTTCCTCTACCTGGCTTAAATGCTCCAGGCGCATTTCTTCAAAGCTGACAGTCAACTATTTATCCTCCCGGAGTTTTTCTTAAGCCAGACCACCTCTGCCTCGGAAGGCCTGATGTACTGCGGGCGCAATGCAAGCGGATCTACTCCCAGTCCGTTTTTAAAAGCGCTCAGGCCCAGTTCAGCCACAGCCGCCCCGCGCGGGAAATTGGCTGCCAGAGGGGCAAAGCTGGCCAGTTCACCCAGCCTTTCTCTAAACACTGAGGCGTAGGGAGGCACACCATCGCCGGCGAAAACCACCGGTTTGGCCAACTCCAGTAGAATTTCCGCCAGTTGGTCCGGTTGTATGGCCATCGGGCCGGCCAGTGTTATTTTCCTGATATGATCATAAACCGCTGTATACACCTCATTTTTTCGCGCATTCAAGACCGGACAGACAAGCCCCCGCCAGCCGGCGAGCGGGTAAGCCAGCGTGTCCAGAGTAGATATACCGGCCACGGGCAGGCCAAGCACCTGGGCCAGCGCTTTGGCCGTACTCATGCCGATACGCAAACCTGTAAACGAGCCGGGCCCGCCGGATACGGCTATGCCCGCCAGGCCGCGGCGGCCCACTCCGGATTCTTCAAGTACGGCCTTGATCATAGGCAGCAAGTTTACTGAATGGGTCCTGTTGTTAAAAACCATGCGTTCCGCCAGGATCCCATTTTCACCCGCTACTGCAACAGCGGCCACCGGAGTTGCAGACTCAATGCCCAGGATGTACAACTGCCATCAACTCCTCAACCAACCGCCGGTACCTGTCTCCCAGTGGCGCCAGTGTAATTTCACGGCTGTCATCACCTTCCTGACTCCTGGCAATGGTAATGTCAAGTCTCTCATGCGGCAGTATTTGCAGCACAATGTCAGCCCACTCAACCAGGGTAACACCGCTGCCATAAAGATATTCCTCGTAGCCTAAGTCCTCCATTTCCTGTGGGGAGCAAAGACGAAAAACGTCCATATGGTAAAGGGGCAGCCTGCCCTGATACTCATTGATCAAAGTGAAGGTAGGACTGGTGACATGGTTTTCGATGCCGAGGCCGCGGGCCACTCCCCGCGCGAATACGGTTTTCCCTGCGCCAAGGTCCCCGTATAAGCAGAGAACATCACCCGGATCTAAAAATGAACCAAGTTTTTCTCCCAAGGACTCTGTTTCCTCAGCCGAAAAAGTCCTGAATACATACATACCATCATTCAACTCCATAACCCAAAACAGAACTTAACCTCTATTATAACCTTTATCGGCAAGAAGCAACATTTCATACTTCAGACATTATACCAGAGCGTTAGTCCAGGCAAAAGTAAAAAACCCCCTTTACAGGGGGTAAAAGTATTAATAGCCTCCGGCTGCTGTTTCAGCAAGATGACTTCGCCAGTATACGAATTTGTCCAGCAGTTCTTTAATCTCATTCACGTCAAAGGGTTTGGCTATACAGCAGTAAGCTCCTTTTTTCATAGCTTCAGAAACGGTTTTTTCGGACCCGTAAGCAGTCATGATGATAATCTGGACCATTGAGTTGGTGGCTTTGATTTCACCCAGCGCTTCCAGACCTCCAATCAGGGGCATCCTTACGTCCATAAAGATCAGGTCGGGGCGTTTTGATTGCGCAAACTCAATAGCTTCAAGCCCGTTTTGCGCTGTATGCACCCTGTGTCCTGCTTCCTTAACCACAATCTCCAGCAGGAAACGGACCCCGGCCTGATCGTCCACTATTAAGACATCTAACTGCTCTCCAGCCATTTCGACACCCCTCGACATTTATTCCCATTATAGTAACATTCAAGTATGTTTTATCAAGAGACTTATTCGACCATATATTTCAAATTCCTTTAAAAATAATCCTTTTTATGCAATAACTATTAGTGAATTTTTTTATGGGTTCAACCTAAAACTTCTATACCATTTATGTATACCCGCTCCACCCGGCTGGAAAGATCCAGCGGGTGCCGGTCCAAAATAACAATATCGGCGTCCTTGCCCGGCTCAATACTCCCCAGGCGTTGCTCCAGCCCCAGAATGGCGGCTGCTTCTATGGTAATAGCCTCCAGCGCGCGCTCGGCGGACAATCCTCCTTTGACTGCAAACGCGGCGGACACTGCCAGGTACTGTACCGGCACAACCGGGTGGTCAGTCATAATCGCAAACCTGACTCCCGCCTCATCCAGTATTTTGGCTGTTTCCGTTGTGAGGCCCCGCATTTCGACCTTGGCCCTGTTCGTGATCACCGGGCCGATAATCACCGGGATCTTTTTCTCGGCCAGCTGCCCGGCCACAAGGTGACCCTCGGTGCAGTGCTCTATGATCAGGTCCACCCCGAATTCACCGGCGATCCTGACCG
This sequence comes from Pelotomaculum propionicicum, assembly GCF_004369225.1. GTDB lineage: Bacteria > Bacillota > Desulfotomaculia > Desulfotomaculales > Pelotomaculaceae > Pelotomaculum_B > Pelotomaculum_B propionicicum. The sequence continues at coordinate 51,009 of NZ_QFFZ01000014.1, read as the reverse complement.
CTGTCATGATGTCGTCGGCGCGGTGGGCGTGCACACGCAAAGGGACTTCCCGCCTCAGCACCCGGGCCAGCGCTTCCATCTTTAAATTTCTTTCCCTGTCTTCCTTCTTCAAATAATTCTGAGCCTGCAGCAGGGCCTCTCTGATAATCGCGGCGGAAGCCATACGGGTGGCAGGCGTTTTTTTCTCTTTGCCGTAGCTCCTTTTGGGGTTTTCACCCAGAGCGGCTTTCAGCCCTGCCGGAAAGCGGACAATCATTTCATCAACTACCGTGCCGCAGGTTTTCAGCGCTGCCATTTCACCGCCAATAATGTTGGCGCTGCCCGGTCCGGTCACAATTGTGGTCACACCCGCCGCCAGGGCGTCGCGGAACCCCAGGTCCATTGGATATACCGCGTCAATGGCACGCAGGTGCGGCGTTACCGGGTCAGTTGTTTCGTTGCTGTCGTCTCCCTCTTCCCGGAAAATCTCCTCTACTATGCCAACGTGGCAGTGGGCGTCGATCATGCCGGGCATGACAATTTTACCGGAGGCATCAACAACCCTGCTGCCGGGGGGGACATCTGTCCCTCCGTACACCGCTGTAATTTTATCTTCTTTGACCAGCACGGTCCCCTTTGCTATAGGTTTTCCGGACATGGTAAGAACTTTTCCGCCGGTAATGGCAAGCACACCAATCATCCTTTCTCTGAGGTATATGTAAAAGCTAACGGTCCTTCCTGATCAGTACAACCACACTTTGCGGCGCTACAAGGTAGCTGTCCTGGCAGGCCAGCGCCTGCCCTTCCGGGTCTTCCGGCACGTCCTCGCCTTCCGGCAGGGAGGTGTCCACAAGCCTGCGGCAGGCGGAGCCTGTCCGGCCGGCCGGCAGAGGAAACAGTATCTCTTCCTGGTGGGCGTTCAGAATAACCAGTATATCGCTTTCTTTTTCCGACGCGGTTGCTTCAGCCAGCTCTTTGCCCTCGATCAGATAGGCCAGAAAGCGCTGTTCAGGCAGGTTCCACCCGGGCGGGTTTAAATCTGAAGAGTACCAGTTTATGTCTTTCATGGTGTCAAGGTCCCGGTCCTGCCCGGTGAAAAAGCGGCCCAGCCTGAAATGCGGGAAGCGTTTTCTGAGAGCTGTCAGCCTGCGCACATAATTAACCAGGTCCTGGTTTTTCCCGGCCAGGTCCCAGTCAAAATAACTGATTTCGTTGTCCTGACAGTAGGCGTTGTTGTTGCCTTTTTGGGTCCGCCTGAACTCATCCCCGCCCAGGATCATCGGCACTCCCTGGGATATCATTAATATGGCCAGAAAATTCTTGATAAATTTTTTCCTGAGCGCGTTTACCGCAGGGTCCGCTGTTTCCCCCTCAACGCCGCAGTTGAATGAATTGTTGTAATCACTGCCGTCCGTGTTGCAGTCAAGGTTGGCCTCGTTGTGTTTTTTTTCAAAAGATACCAGGTCATTTAGGGTGAAACCGTCATGGCAGGTTATAAAGTTTATGCTGTGCAGGGGCGAACGGCCATCATCGCCGTACAGGTCGGAGCTGCCGCTCAGGCGGTAGCCTGTTTCCGCGAGCATACCCGGGTCGCCTTTGACATATTTTCTGATGCAGTCGCGGTATTTGCCGTTCCACTCAGCCCAGTCCACAGGGAAATTGCCTGCCTGGTAATTCTCCCTGGTAATATCCCATGGCTCTGCGATTAGCTTCACGCGGGATATGACCGGGTCCTGGTGCACTGCCATAAAAAAGCCGGAGTTCCGGTCAAATATTCCTCTTGAACGTCCAAGCACGGGCGCCAGGTCGAAGCGAAAGCCGTCCACATGCATAACTTCCACCCAGTAGCGCAGTGAATCCATGACCATCCTCACTACCTGGAACTCGTCAAAATTTAAAGAGTTGCCGCAGCCGCTGTAATCAAGATAATACCTTTTTTCCGAGTGCAGCTTGTAGTATGTGGGGTTGTCGATACCCCGCCAGCTGAGTGTCGGCCCCAGCTCGCTGCCTTCGCAGGTATGGTTGTACACCACGTCAAGGATCACCTCAAGCCCGGCCCGGTGCAGGGCCTTGACCATTTCCTTGAATTCACGCACCTGGCAGCCCGGCATGGAACCGCTGCCGAAACGGCTGTCCGGCGCGAAATAGCCCAGGGTGTTGTATCCCCAGTAGTTTAAGAGGCCCCTGTTGATCAAAAAGTCGTCATCATGACAGTGGTGGACAGGTAAAAATTCTACTGCTGTAATGCCCAGGCTTTTTAGATAGGGTATCTTCTCTATTAACCCCGTGAAAGTGCCGGGCTGTTTTACACCCGCGCTGCCGTGCGCTGTGAAGCCTTTCAGGTGCAGTTCGTAGATAATCGTGTCCCGCATGGGCGTATGGGGAGAAACGTCCCCCGCCCAGTCAAATGAATCGTCAACCACCACGCACTTGGGCGCGCCGGCCGCGTTACCGCGCGTGTTGAAGGAAAGATCCAGCAGCGGGGAAGATGGGTCGTAGCCCAGGTGCAGCCGCCCGGGCACGAATTTGCCGGTAATCGCTCTGGCGTAAGGGTCGACCAGAAGACGGTTGGGATTAAAGCGCAGGCCATACTGGGGCTGGTAGGGTCCCCTGACCCGGTAGCCGTAAAGCTGTCCCGGCGCCAGGCCCTCTACCATACAGTGCCATATGAAGTTGGTCCTGTTGGTTAATGTGATCACGTCCGTGGGAGACGCGTCAAGGGGATCATTAAAAAGCAAAAGGTCCACACCGTCAGCGTGCTTTGAATACAGGGCAAAGTTCACCCCATCGCCGACAGGTGTCGCTCCCTGCGGGAAATGTGTCCCTGCCCTGACTTTCCTTGTGTTTTTTGGGACCATGTCGGCCCTCCTTTGGCGCAAGCCTCCCGCATATTAAAAAACCTTGCCTGGCCGCGGGCCGGGTAAAGGTTTTGCATGTAGAACCAAATTTTATTTTCATATTTATAAATCAACCAGGTTAAGGCTGATTTCAATAGCCTGGTTTACTTTGCCCATCAGTTCACTGTCAAGGGAAGTTACTTTCTCCAGCAGCCTGCTCTTGTCAATGGTCCTGATCTGCTCCAGCAGGATCACAGAGTTTTTTTCCAGCCCGTTCGGGCTGGCAGGCATTGCCACATGGGTCGGCAGCTTTGGCTTATCGATTTGTGAAGTTATGGCGGCTACTATCGTGGTGGGGCTGTACTGATTGCCGATGTCATTTTGGATGATTATTACCGGCCTTGTGCCGCCCTGCTCCGAACCAACAACAGGACTCAGGTCCGCATAATAAATGTCTCCCCGGCGGATTGTCATCACCTATTTTACCTCCGGCGAGGCAAGCTCATAAATTTGTTCCGCTTCCGACTCAAGACTGTAGCTCTCAATAGCCAGGGTCAGGTTTATTTTAGCCATTTCCAAATAGCCATTTTTCATTTGCTCTCTAAGAAGGCGTCTCCTGCGCTCAGTTATATAAAAACGCATGGCTTCCCTGATAAATTCGCTCCGGTTGAGCCTGTCTGTCGCTGCTATCCCGTCCACTTCAGCTAGAAGTGAATCCGGCAGGCTGATCATAATCCTTTTTACCTGGGTCATAAGAAGACTCCCTCTTGCGGGCAATGTGTATATACTTTATTATATACACTCCCGCTATAATTATGTCAACGTGTTATCCATACGCAAATTAAGTCAGAGTATTCCATCGGCCGGCGGCAATTCCTCATTGCTTGACGGCTAAAGGACCTCTTGACAGCGCTATTTTCCCGGTACGGACCAGTTCCACCACGCCGTAATCATCCAGCACCGCGCAGAAAGCGTTGATCTTTTTCTCATCGCCCAGGATTTCTATGATCATAGTTTCTTTGTTTACATCAATGATGTTCGCCCTGAATACCGATACAAGGTTGACTATTTCCGACCTGCGGCTTGTTTCAGCTTTTACCTTGATCAGGGCCAGTTCCCTCTCAACCGATTCTTCCGTTTTCAGCTCAACGATTTTGATTACATCGATCAACTTGGAAAGCTGTTTGATCACCTGTTCGAGTGCTTGCTCGTCACCTTTAACATCGAGGGTGATCCTGGTCACATCCGGCTCCTCGGTATATCCGGCCGCGATACTTTCGATATTGACCACCCGCCGGCTTAACAAGCCCGAGATGCGGGCCAAGACGCCCGGCTTGTTAACCACCAGTACCGCAAGTGTATTTTTCTTCAATGTAACTGCACCTCCACACTGCTTTTTAATGACTTCTTAATTTTAACATAATTATTGAAGCTGTACACGTTTTTGCATATATCTTTACCTGGAGAGATCAGGCAAAATATAATCAAGCCCGCCTCTATCATTGTCAGGTATAATATGTTATAATATTCTTACATTATTATACAGCGAATGCAAAGGCGCATTCACAGCAATGGGGCAATGGGGTTCCGTAACAGATATTCATCTGTTAGGGAACCTTTGTTTTTTTTACGATATGTGGCAGTTTTTCCCCTCGCGGCGCTTGGGAAAGGAGAGGAAGATTGATATGTCTGCCATTGAACGTATATCCACCGGCCTGCCCGGGTTGGATAAGGTTGTCGGCCAACTCCGCTTGGGAGATAATGTTGTCTGGCAGGTAACCGATATAAATGACTACCGCTATTTCACAAGAGCTTTTGCAACCCGGGCCCTGTCGGAAAACCGCAGGGTTGTTTACCTCAGGTTCGGGCTGCACCCTGCTGTTGTTGAACCCCTGCCGGGTGTTAAGGTCTATGAACTTGACCCCAACAACGGCTTTGAGGCGTTTTCCACCGAGGTGCACACTATTGCCTCCAGGGAAAGAGAAGGCGTGTTCTATGTTTTTGACAGCCTTTCCGACCTGCTGTCCGCTTGGGCGACAGACCTGATGATCGGCAATTTCTTCAAAGTTACCTGCCCGTACCTGTTCGAACAGAATACTATCGCCTACTTCGCGGTGCTGAGGAACAGCAACTCTTATCATACTATCGCCCGCATCCGGGAGACAACACAGCTATTGCTGGATGTCTATAAACACAAGGGCCAGTTTTATGTCCACCCGCTCAAGGTCTGGAACCGCTATTCTCCAACCATGTTCCTGCCGCATGTCAGCTCCGGTGAGGAATTCGTGCCCGTCACCAGCAGTGTCGATATAGCCAGGCTGTTTTCCCAACTGAAGCACTATAAACTCAGTGACGCTGTCCGGCGGCTTGATTACTGGGATCGGATACTGATCAGAGCGCAGGAGTTGATGGACAGGTTGGAGCAGGGTGACCAGTCCGCTGTCCCGGCTGAAAGGGAAATAATTGACCTTTTGTGCAAGATCATGATCGGCAGGGATGAGCGGATCCTGTCCCTGGCCAAATCCTATTTTACCCTCCAGGACCTGCTGGAGATCAGGAACAGGCTGATCGGCTCCGGCTTCATAGGGGGTAAGACAGTCGGTATGCTGCTCGCCCGCAGTATTTTAAAGGCGGATAGGGATACCTGCTGGGAACAGTACCTTGAGCACCATGATTCATTTTACATAGGGTCTGACGTGTACTACACTTTTTTAGTGGAGAACGGCTGCTGGAAATTGCGCCTGGAGCAAAAAAAGAAGGAAAACTTCTTTACTGCCGCTAAAGAGCTGCAGCAGAGGATCATGGACGGAGCTTTTCCCGCCCCGATCCGCGAACAATTCGAACAGGTCCTGGATTATTTCGGCCAATCCCCCATTATCATCCGCTCCAGCAGTCTGCTTGAAGACGCCTTCGGCAACGCTTTCGCCGGCAAGTACAAGAGTGAATTTTGTGTTAACCAGGGCAGCCCCCAGGAACGATACTGCGCTTTTGAAAAAGCTGTCAAACGGGTTTTTGCCAGCACCATGGGTGAGGACGCGTTAACCTACCGCCTGCAAAGAGGACTGGCCGGCAGCGATGAACAAATGGCGCTCCTGGTCCAGCGAGTTTCCGGCTCCAGTCACTCCAAATATTTCTTCCCTGACCTGGCCGGGGTGGCTATGTCTCACAACGCCTATGTGTGGAGAGAGGACCTGGACCCGGATGCGGGGATGATGAGGCTTGTGGCCGGATTGGGCACAAGGGCGGTCAACCGGGTGGAAGATGATTACCCCCGCCTGGTCGCTCTTGACAGACCTACACTGCGGCCTGCTGCCGGGTTTGAAGACATCCGTAAATTCTCCCAGCACAAGGTTGATGTGCTGGATACCGACTTAAATGAAAATGACACTGTTGTTTTGGACGATATGCTGGGCCTTAAAGCTGACTTCCCGGGGTGGAACCTGCTGGCGGTGCGTGACCACGAAACCACTCGAAAAATAAAAAAGTTAGGTATCAAAAAACCCGATGCCTGGGTCCTGACCTTTGAGAAACTTATGACCGCGACTGATTTCCCCCAAATAATACGCCGGATGCTGAAAAAGCTGGAGGCGGCGTACAATTATCCTGTGGATATCGAGTTCACGGCTAATTTCTCAGCTGATGCCGGGCTTAAGGTCAACCTGCTGCAGTGCCGGCCCCTTCAAACTGTGGGCAAACCACGCAAAAAAGAGGCCTCACTTGACTATTCACCTGACAATGTCCTGCTGGCCAACAACGGCAGCTTTATGGGCGGCAATATTTTGCAGGCGCTGACGGGCATTGTCTATATCCAGGGTGAAGAGTACAGCAGGATGTCGGTATCAGAGCGATATGAAATTGCCCGCCTGGTGGGGCAAATCAACCGGTTTTTCTGTAACGATGAGCATGAATCAGTGATGTTGATTGGACCTGGCCGGTGGGGAACCAGCACGCCCTCACTGGGGGTGCCGGTATCTTTTGCGGAGATAAGCAACGCGGCGGTGCTGGTCGAGGTGGCATCGCAGAAGCACGGGTATATGCCTGAGCTTTCCTATGGCACTCATTTTTTTCAGGATCTCGTGGAAACCCGGATTTTTTATATAGCCATGTTTCCGGACCAGGCGGAGATGGTTTTTAACCACCAGCTTTTTGACCAGTTCGACAACGCCCTGCCGAAAATCTTCCCTGCCTACAGCAAATGGCGGAATGCTGTTAAAATTATCCGCCCCGCTGAGTCAGGCAAAAAATTGTGGCTTAACGCCGGTTTGCGGCCACGCCGTTTGACTTCTTTTTTTACTGCGATCTAACGGTTGATGGCCGCAGCCGGCCTTGTTTTTAAGCAAGGTCTGTGTTCCCTGTCAGGTACTTGTTACACTCCCGCGCGGCGCCGCGTCCTTCGCTGATTGCCCATACCACCAGGCTCTGCCCGCGGCGCATGTCACCAGCGGCGAATATGCCTTTAACATTGGTCATATAAGACTCACTGTCCGCCCTGGCGTTTGACCTTTCGTCACGTTCGATACCGAGCGCGTCCAGTAAAGTGTTTTCCGGCCCGGTGAAACCCATCGCCAGCAGCACCAATCGCGCCGGCCAAATTTTTTCACTGCCCGCGATTTCTCTAGGCGTGAAACGTCCCCGGTCATCTTTAATCCATTCCACATTAACCGTATGGACCTCTTTAACCTTCCCGCTTTCGTCACCAACAAATCTTTTCGCCGTTATACAGTAATGGCGCGGGTCGTCGCCATACAGGGCGGCAGCTTCCTGCTGGCCGTAATCTGTTTTATGTATCCTCGGAAACTGCGGCCAGGGGTTATCCCAACTGCGCTCAAGTGGCAGCCTGGGCATAATTTCAAACTGGTTCACACTCCTGCATTTGTGACGCAGCGATGTCCCAACGCAGTCAGTGCCGGTGTCACCGCCGCCGATAACAATGACATCTTTATCTTCGGCTGAAACAAACTTGCCGTCTTTCAGCCTGGAATCCAGCAAGCTCTTGGTGTTGACACTCAGGAAATCAACCGCAAAGTAAATCCCCTGCAGGTCGCGCCCCGGCACGGGCAAATCGCGCGGCCTGGTGGATCCCCCGCAGAGAACCACCGCGTCGAAGTCTTTAAGCAATTTCTCCGCTGGATAATCCCTGCCCACCTCAGTGTTGGTTATAAAACTGATACCTTCGGCGGCCATCAGATTGACCCGCCGCTGGACAACCCATTTTTCAAGCTTCATATTGGGTATGCCGTACATTAATAATCCACCGATACGGTCAGCTCTCTCAAATACCGTCACCCAGTGACCGGCCTTGTTTAGCTGGTCGGCGCAGGCTAAACCTGAAGGGCCTGAACCAACCACGGCAACCTTTTTGCCGGTGCGGCTAAGCGGCGGTCTTGGCACGATCCAGCCCTCTTCATAAGCTTTTTCAATGACAGCGGCCTCGATATTCCTGGTAGTGACAGGCTCGGCGGCAAGCCCGGCGGTACACGCCCCCTCACAGAGAGCCGGGCATACTCTGGAGGTAAACTCCGGGAAGTTATTGACTTTGGTCAGCCGCGCCAGGGCTTCTCTCCATAGGCCGCGGTAAACCAAATCATTAACCTCGGGGATCAGGTTATGGTTGGGGCAGCCTGATACCATGCCGTTGATAATCATCCCGGTGTGGCAAAAAGGTGTGCCGCAATCCATGCAGCGCGCTGCTTGCTTTTTTAACTCCTCCTCCGGCAGCTGGTTGTGAAACTCTTTCCAATCACAGACCCGCTCCGCCGGGTCCCGGTCGGAAGGAAGTTCCCGCCGGAATTCCATAAATCCATTAGGCTTACCCATTTTCATATCCTCCTAAAAAAGATTTAGGTCTTAGGACATTTTGGTCGTGAGATATGGGTCGTGGGACGTGGGATTTAGGTATTCCTCTCAAGTCCACCCCTTAGTCCATCTTTCATTATCACGTCTCATTTCCTACGTCTCAAGTCCCATTTCCCATGTCCTTATTTCTTACGGCTTACCAGTGAGACAAGGGGACGGTTCTCCTGTCTCACTCGGCTTACGTCTTACGACATTTTTTAGTTTCCGCTTACTCTTGACACGTCTTTCAGGTTTTCCTCGAAAGCGGTCATTATAGCTTCCTCACCGCTCAGGCCCAGCTGCCGGGCTTCATTGATCGCCCGGATCATACGGGCGTAGTCTTTGGGTATGACCTTGACAAATTTTGCTTTCATATCGTGCCAGTTGTCCAGGACCGCCCGCGCCCGCCGGCTTTGGGTATACTGGAAGTGTCTTTCGATCATATCTTTTACTTCAGCCGCCTCGGCAGGGTCCGCCAGATCTTCCAGGCCGACCATCTCCAGGTTGCAGTGTCCCGGAAAAGCACCGTCCTCATCCAATACATAGGCGATCCCGCCCGACATGCCCGCGGCAAAGTTCCTGCCGGTCACACCAAGCACAACCACCCGGCCGCCGGTCATGTACTCACAGCCGTGGTCGCCGACGCCTTCCACGACAGCGTGCGCGCCGCTGTTGCGGACGCAGAAGCGCTCGCCGGCCACACCCCGGATGTAGGCATCGCCGGATGTCGCCCCGTAAAGAGAAACATTGCCGACAATAATGTTCTCTTCAGGCACAAAGTTCGCCTTTAGCGGCGGGAAAGCTATCAGCTTGCCTCCCGAGAGCCCCTTGCCAAAATGGTCATTGGCGTCGCCCTCCAAAGTCATGGTTACCCCTTTAGGTACAAAGGCACCGAAGCTCTGGCCGGCCGAACCTTCAAAGTAAAGGTCGACAGTGTCTTCCGGCAGTCCAGCCCCACCATAACGGCGGGTAATCTCATGGCCTAAAATGGTGCCGACCACACGGTCGGTATTTTTAATCTGCAGCCTGGCCTTTACCGCCTGTCCCTGATCCAGGGCCGGCCGGCATAATTCCAGCAGTACCTGTCTGTCCAGGGATTTCTCCAGGCCGTGGTATTGCTCCCTGCAGCAGTACCTGCCGATGTTTTCCGGCGCCTCGGGCTGCCAGAGCAGGGCTGAAAGATCCAGTCCCTTCGCCTTCCAGTGTTCTTCCGCTTCTTTTTGGTCAAGCACGTCCGTACGGCCGATCATTTCATTAACGGTCCGGAAACCGAGTTCCGCCATGATTTCTCTCATTTCCCGGGCGATAAACCTCATGAAGTTAACCACATGCTCAGGCTTTCCGGTAAATTTCTTGCGCAGCTCAGGATTCTGGGTAGCCACACCGCACGGGCAGGTATCGAGGTTACAGACCCGCATCATCACACAGCCCATAACCACCAGGGGGGCTGTGGCGAACCCGTATTCCTCGGCGCCCAGCAGCGCCGCGATAGCCACGTCACGGCCGGTCATCAGTTTGCCGTCCGTTTCGACAACAATTCTGTCGCGTAAATTATTCAGCACCAGGGTCTGGTGGGTCTCCGCAACCCCCAGCTCCCAGGGCAGGCCGGCATGACTGATGCTGGTGCGGGGTGAAGCGCCGGTACCGCCGTCGTAGCCGCTGATAAGCACCACATCCGCCCGTCCCTTCGACACCCCGGCGGCAATTGTTCCTACTCCAACCTCAGATACCAGCTTGACGTTAATCCTGGCGCCCGGGTTGGCGTTCTTCAAGTCGTGGATTAATTCCGCCAGGTCCTCAATAGAATAAATATCGTGGTGCGGCGGGGGCGAGATCAAGCCCACACCGGCTGTGGTACCCCTGACCCTGGCGATCCATGGATAAACCTTGCGCCCGGGCAGCTGCCCGCCTTCACCGGGCTTCGCCCCTTGTGCCATCTTTATCTGTATCTCATCCGCATTGGTTAGATACTCGCTGGTGACACCGAACCTGCCCGAAGCCACCTGTTTGATGGCACTGCGCAGCGAGTCCCCGTTCGGCAGGGGTTTGTATCGGGCCGGGTCCTCCCCGCCCTCACCGGTATTGCTTTTGCCGCCGATACGGTTCATGGCGATAGCCATGGTTTCATGAGCTTCCTGACTTATAGACCCGTACGACATAGCCCCGGTCTTGAAACGCCGGCAGATCGACTCCACCGGTTCGACTTCTTCAATAGGTACGGGCGTCCTGCCTTTTTTAAACTCTAAGTACCTGCGCAGTACATTTTTCTGGTTGTTAACCAGCTCTGAATATTTCTTAAAGGTCTCATAATCATTGCTGCGGCAGGCTTCCTGCAGCATTACAATAGTTTGGGGATTAAAGGTATGCTCCTCACCATCATGCCGCCACTGGTAAACAGAACCGGAATCAAGTGTTTCCCCGCTGCCCGGTATGAAAGCCTGTTTGTGCCGCAACTCAGCTTCACGGGTGATTTCCGTAAGCCCCACTCCCCCAACGCGGGAAGGGGTCCAGGTAAAGTATTTATCAATAACCGGCTTGGCAATGCCGACTGCCTCAAATATTTGAGCGCCCCGGTAGCTCTGGATAGTGGAAATGCCCATTTTGGAAGCTACCTTGACCACACCCTTGACGGCAGCCTTAATATAATTCTTTATTGCCTCCCGGGCAGTAATGCCGGTCATCAATCCTTGATCGCACATGCTTTCCAGCGTCTCAAAGGCGAGATAGGGATTGATGGCGCTGGCGCCGTAGCCGATCAGAACCGCAAAGTGATGTACTTCACGCGGCTCCCCCGATTCCAGCAGGATACTGACCCTGGTCCGTTTCCCTTCCCGGATCAGGTGGTGGTGCAGGCCGGACATGGCCAGCAGGACGGGAATAGGCACAAAATCGGCGTCAACACCCCGGTCTGACAGGATTAAAAAGCTGGCACCGTTGTCAATGGCCTGGTCCGCCTCGCTGAACAGGTTATCCAAGGCTGCCTCCAGACCGGCGCTGCCTGATCCCGCTTTGAACAGGATGGGCAGCGTTACTGTTTTATAACCGTTGACATTGATATGGCGCAGCTTGGCCAATTCTTCGTTAGTTAGAATAGGCTTTTTAATGCTGATCTGCCGGCAGCTGTCAGGCTCAGGCTTAATCAGGTTCTTTTCCGGACCGATAACAGTCTCGACGGCAAATATAATCTCCTCGCGGATGGAATCAATAGGCGGGTTGGTCACCTGGGCAAACAGCTGCTTAAAATAGTTGTACAAGAGCTGCGGCTTTTCTGAAAGGACCGCCAGTGAAGCGTCGTTGCCCATTGACCCGACCGGTTCAACCGCGTCTTTAGCCATACGTTCCAAAACCTTAAAAAGGTCCTCAAAGGTATAGCCGAAGATCTTCTGCCGCATCAGCAGTGTCTCCCGGCAGGTCTCCGGAACCACGGGAGCTTCCGGCACTTCCTCCAGGGGCGTCAGGTACTGGTCCAGCCACTGCCGGTAAGGATGCTGCGCGGCCATGGTATGTTTCAATTCCTCGTCGCTGACTATCCGCCCCTCTTCCGTGTCGACAAGGAGCATGCGCCCCGGGCGCAGCCGCTCTTTGAGCACCACGTCCTCAGCCGGGATGTCCAGCACACCTACCTCAGAGGCCAGAACGATTAAATCGTCTTTGGTGACGTAGTAGCGTGACGGTCTCAGGCCGTTCCGGTCGAGCACCGCCCCGATAATTGAGCCGTCGGTAAAAGCAATGGAAGCGGGGCCGTCCCACGGCTCCATCAGACAGCTGTGGTACTGGTAAAAAGCTTTTTTCTCATCACTCATACTTTCGTGGTTGGCCCAGGGCTCCGGAATCATCATCATCGCCGCCTGAGGCAGGTAGCGGCCGGTGAGCGAAAGAAACTCCAGGCAGTTGTCAAACATGGCTGAGTCGCTGCCGTCCTGGTCAATTACCGGGAATATTTTGGCCATATCTTCCCCGAATAGTTCAGATTCGCACATAGCCTGGCGGGTGTTCATCCAGTTGATGTTGCCGCGCAGTGTGTTTATTTCTCCGTTATGGATTAAATAACGGTACGGGTGCGCCCGCTCCCAGCTGGGAAAGGTGTTGGTGCTGAAACGTGAGTGGATCAGCGCCAGCGCCGTCTCCAGGTCAGGGTCGTTAAGGTCGGTATAATACTCGGTGACCTGTTCCGGGATGAGCATTCCTTTATAGACAATGGTCCTGCAGGAAAAACTCGGGAAATAGAAAGTCCCGCCGCCCTGCAGCAGCCTGGCGCGCACCTCGTTTTCAGCGCGCTTGCGAATAATGTACAGTTTGCGCTCAAAAGCCATCTTGTCCCCTACCACCGGGTTTTTAGCTACAAAAACCTGGCGTATGTATGGTTCAACTTTTCTCGCTGTTTCACCAATCGTGGAATTATCCGTCGGGACAGTGCGCCAGCCCAGCAGGGTCTGCCCTTCTTCATGGATAATCCTGGCCAGTTCTTGTTCACACTTTATACGCAGCGCTTCATCGGTGGACAAAAAGAGCATACCGACTCCGTAGCTGCCGGCGGGTGGCAGTTGAAAACCCAGCGCGGAGCATTCCTTCTCAAAAAAACCATGCGGTATCTGCATGAGAATTCCAGCGCCGTCCCCGGTATTCAATTCAGCCCCCCTGGCTCCGCGGTGGTCGAGGTTTTGCAGAACAGTCAGCGCCTTTTTTATAATATCGTTTGATTTTACGCCTTTAATATTTGCCACAAAACCGATGCCGCAGGCGTCACGCTCAAACTTTGGGTCATAAAGTCCTTGTTTGGGAGGCAATCCACTGCCGTTCATATTATGCAACCTCACTATCATACTTTTTGCTAAAAAAATAAGGCCTCTACCACAGGCGCACGCAAACATACCGCGAGCTGTAGTAAAGGCCCCATTGCCTTAACTCTATATTGGCACAACGTCGTGTCAAACTAAATAGGTTTTATGCTACAAAAAGCGTTTAAAACTTGGACAGGTATTCATCAGTCTCCCAGGGGTGAACCTGGATCCGGTAGCGGTCCCACTCAATCTGCTTGGCCTCAATGAACCTGTTGAACACATGCTCGCCCAGGGCTTCTTTAATCACCTGGTCGTTTTTCAGTTCCAGGATGGCCTGGTTAAGACTTTCCGGCAGGCTGCCGATACCCAGTTCTTTCCTCTCAGCCGCGGTCATCTCATAGATATTCCGGTTGCACTGGGCCGGCGGCATGATTTTATTCTTGATGCCGTCTAGTCCCGCCTTCAGGCATACCGCCAGAGCCAGATAAGGGTTGCAGGAGGGGTCGGGGCTTCTAAGCTCTATCCTGGTGGAAAGGCCTCTTTTTGCCGGGATCCTAATCAGCGGGCTTCTGTTCCGCCCGGACCAGGCGATGTACACAGGCGCCTCAAAACCGGATACCAGGCGTTTGTATGAATTGACGGTGGGGTTGGCCACAGCGGTGATGGCCTTGACGTGTTCCATCAGGCCGCCCACATAATACATACATTCCTGGCTGAGACCGTCGGGAGCTGTCGGGTTGTAGAAAACATTTTCTTCGTTTTTCATCAGCGACTGGTTTGTGTGCATGCCGGACCCGGCTATTCCGTATATAGGCTTAGGCATAAAAGTGGCATGCAGGCCGTGCCGCTGAGCGGTCGTGCGCACAACAAACTTGAAGGTGACAATTTTATCCGCTATATCCAAAGCGTCTGAATATTTAAAGTCAATCTCGTGCTGGCCGCTCCCCACTTCATGGTGAGAGGCCTCTATTTCAAAGCCCATCTGTTCCAGGATTAGCACCATATCCCGCCGGGCGTTCTCACCCAGGTCCACCGGCGCCATGTCAAAATAACCGGCGCGGTCCTGCGTGTTCGTGGTGGGCCTGCCCTCATTGTCGATATGGAAAAGATAAAATTCCAGTTCCGGGCCCACATTCATGGTGTACCCCATCTCGCCCGCTTCCTGTATAGCCCTGCGCAAAACGTTGCGGGGGTCTCCCGCGAAAGGAGTGCCGTCCGGGTTGTAGATGTCGCAAATCAATCTTGCCACAGCGCCGTCCCTGGGCCTCCAGGGGAAAACCGTAAACGTTGAAGGGTCGGGACGCAGGTACATGTCCGATTCCTCAATGCGGACAAAGCCGTCGATGGAAGAGCCGTCAAACATTAATTCGCCCTCAAGGGCCTTTTGCAGTTGTTCAACAGTAATGGCAACATTTTTGAGGATCCCAAAAATATCCGTAAACTGCAGGCGGATAAATTTTACTCCCCATTCCTTAGCCAGACTACGCACATCATCGTTGGTAAGCTTAGCCATATAAGACTCACACCTTTCGTTTATAGGCAATTGATATTCGCTCCTTAGATACCAGGGCGGGTCAATTAAGAAAAAAAGACCAATAAAACAGGTATAATAATCCTGTCTTTAGGCCTCATTGCCCATTAAAGGTACGACGTTGTACCCTGGTTTTCGGTTGTAGGCGAATATATTTACCAGTATATCATAGAATTCTGAAAATAAAATAGACTTCCGGTAAAATATTGACAAAAGAATACTTTTTAAATCACAGGTTATGGGCTAAAATAATAGCCTCAGCGACAGCCCGCATAGAAATACGCTTATTCATACTCTGCTTCTGGATCCGCTTAAATGCTTCTGTTTCCGAGATGCCCATGGTCTCCATCAAGATCCCTTTGGCCCTTTCTATAACCTTCCTGGTCTCCAGCGTTTCTTTCAGATCTTTAATCTCACCTTCCAGTCTGATGATCTCCTGGTAATTGGTCAGGGCCAGCTCAATGGCCGGGATCAGGTTGTATTCCAACTCGGGCTTGACCAGAAAAGAAAACACCTTGGCGGTCTTCGCCTTTTCAATAACATTTTGCTGGGTAGACGCGGCAATTAGTATAACCGGCGCGAGCTTATCCTCATGAATAATCCTGGCCAGTTCGTAGCCGTCCATACCCGGCAGGAAAGCTTCAATGATCGCAAGGTCAGGCTGCCTGGCCCTGAGCAGCTTTAAGCCCGTCAATCCATCCTCAGCTTCGCCGATAACCCAGTAGCCCATTTTGCCGATCATTTTTTTAATGTTTTTTCTCCAGGCGGCATCGCTGTCAACTATTATTACCCTTGCTTCTCCCATAATGCATGCCTCCTGTTTCAAAAATCAATCATAAGATAAGATGCCCCCGGACAGGCTTAAATAAACCTTAAGAGGGCATCATTGCCAACTGCAACAGGTACATCTTTGTACCCATACTATAATCTTTACAATATTCTATATTTTTTTATGTGGAAAATCAATATTTCTTAAATTAATAACCTTATAACTGTACTGCGCCAAATTAGTTTTATATTAGCTGTTTAACAGTCTCTTGGCAGCTTCATCCTGAACTTCAGTGATAAATGGAATGCCGGTTTCTCTTTCAGTTTCTCTGTTGCCGGATGTCAGGTCAAATCTGGAAATCTCCGAGATGTTGAACCTGCGGGCTCCGGCGAGAAGCTGCTGCAGGCCGGCTGCTAATTTATCACAAAGTGTCCAAATAGCGATGGCACCGAACGGGATATTCTTCATTTCACTGGCGCCCACTTTTTTCTGAACGTCATAATATCCTGCAAAGATTTCCTCAGGCTTGGTGCCAATTTCCGCTACAGACTTCGCCAGTTCATTCCAGTTCCCGCTCAAAGCCGCTTTGCGCTCGGGTTTCAGTACTCCTTCAATATTTGCTCCCAGGAAACCAGGGATCATTGTCGCTCTGCCCATACAAATCATCTTCGCAAACGGGGCGCCCAGGGCCAAAGCCTTAAACATCTGATCTTCCCTGGCAATGCCGCCGCCAAAGGCCAGGTCAACGACTTTTTGGCCTTTTTGAGCCAGGATGCTTGCATACTCGTAGGACTTGGCATGGAGCAGGATTGAAGGGACGCCCCAGGTCTCCATCATATTCCACGGGCTCATGCCGGTACCGCCGCCGGAACCGTCAATGGTGAGAAGGTCCAGTTTGGCGTCCGTGGCAAATTTGATGGCCATGGCCAGTGCTTCCATACCATAGGACCCGGTCTTCAAGGTAATTCTCTTATACCCTTTGCTCCTTAATTCTTCAATTGCCGTCATGAAAGACTCTCTGACCTGATCATAATTTGAAAGATCAGTGTAGCCCAGGCGGCTGTGGCGGGCGAATGAACGGATGGCTCCGGATTTAAATGCCTGCTGGACTTCGGGCAGGGTGGGATCCGGGTCTACGATATAACCCCTGTTTTTCAGGAAAATAGCATACTCAAGGTCAGTTACCTGGATTTCGCCGCCGATATCCTTAGCGCCTTGCCCCCATTTCAGTTCGATAATCGCTTTGTCGCCGTATTTGTTGATGACATAATCTGCAACACCGTTGCGGGTATCCTCAACGTTCATCTGAACAATAATCGCGCCGTAACCGTCATGATAACGGAGATAGGTATCAACCCTGCGGTCCAGTTCAGGCGACACTTCAATCTTACCGTTTTTGATAATCGACTGTTTGTCAACCCCAACAACGTTTTCACCGACGACAATCGGATAACCGACGAGAGCCGCGCCGACCGCAAAAGACTCCCAGTACTTTGCGGCAACAAATGTGGAGCCCAAAGCACCAGACAGGATGGGCAGCCTGGATTTGGTCTTGACTTCATTACCAAATTCTACTTCGATATTAACATTGGGGAAGATGCAGTCATCCGCTTGATTGGAAAGGCCTTTGGAGAGGCCATAGGCCCCATAGTTGTAACCCTGTATGCGGAGGGAATTATAGGAAACTCCCACATGAGTGATATTGTCGCTGCCTGCAGTAACAGCTCCGAAATCTCTGGGATAAAGCATTTTACGTCCTTTCATGCAGGACATAAAGGTTTCGCATCTGCCCTGGCAATCCGCCCGGCATAATGTGCATAACCCTGATTCGGCCGGGTTGCCGCGATTCGCTGTACCTAAAACATCATTCGACTTTAGTCCTTTGCTAAACGTCATTGTTTAACATCCTCCTTTAATATCTCTAGTTTAAACTTTCTATTATCCTTGACTCTTCTAACAAATTCCTCCTTCCGGTAAAGTTATTTATTAACGCTCCCGCTAAGCGGGAAATGTTAATTCTAGTGGTTGATCAGGTACTCATCAAGCTCCCACTTGTGCACTTCAGCCTGGAACCTCTCCCACTCCAACTCCTTGCTTTCCATGAACCGGATGGAAATGTTCTTACCCAGGGTCTTCTGAATGAACTCATCCCTCGCCAGCGCCTGCAGCGACTCGCCCAGGCTACGGGGCAAACCTTCCTTTTTCACCAGTTCAACCAGGTCTGCCGGCTCGGGGCTGTCTTCCGGACGCGGCGGCGGCGGCACGATCTTTTCATTTATACCTCGCAGGCCCGCTCCCAGGGAAGCGGCCAGGACCAGGTATGGATTGCAGGTTGGGTCAGGGCTGCGCAGGATAATCCTGGCTCCGTCTCCCCGCTCCGCAGGCACCCGGATCATGGTGCTGCGGTTGCTTTCCGACCAGGAAATCAAGACCGGACACAGGTTATTGGCCAGGAGGCGCTTGTATGAGTTGACCAGCGGGTTGGCGACGGCGGTGATCGATCTTGCGTGCCGCAGTATGCCGCCAATATAGTTGTAAGCAATTTCACTGAGCCCCAGCTGCCCGGCAGGGTCGTCAAACACATTCCTGCCGTCGCTCCAGAGGGACTGGTTTAAATGCATGCCGGAGCCGCTCAGCTTACTGATCGGTTTAGGCATAAAAGAGGCGTGCAGCCCGTGCCGCTGCGCGATAGTGCGCACCACAAACTTAAAAGTGGCTATTTTATCTGATATGGCCAGGGCGCTGTCTTCTTTGATAAATATTTCATGCTGCCCGGGCGCCTTCTCGTGGTGGGACGAAGAAATTTCAAAGCCCATCTCTTCCAGGGTCAGCACCATGTCACGCCGGGCGTTTTCACCCAGGTCAACCGGTGACAGGTCGCAGTATCCCGCCTGGTCGTGCGTGATGGTGGTAGGCTTGCCTTTAGCGTCCATGTTGAACAGAAAAAACTCAATCTGGGCGCCTACCTGCAGGTTAAATCCCAACTTGGACGCATTGCCGGCTATCCTTTTCAGGGCGGACCTCGCACAACCGCAGTACGGACTGCCGTCCGGCGCGTAAACATCGCAAATCAGCCGGGCAACTGAACCATCCCGCGGGCGCCAGGGGAAAATTTCAAAGGTGGACGGGTCGGGACGCAGGTAGATATCGCTTTCCCTGTTGCGCACAAACCCTTCAATAACCGAGCTGTCGAACATAATCTGCCCGTCCAGGGCTCTTACCAGTTCTTCCACAGTAACCGCGATGTTTTTAAAAACACCAAAAACGTCAGTGAACTGCAGCCGTATGAACTTGACATTGTATTCTTTAGCCTTTTCCAGAACCTCTTCCCTTGTGAAAGTGTTCATAGAATGCTCCCTCCCAAAACAAAAAACGCCCTGGAAAGACCGTGTACAAACAAAGTCTTTCACAGGACGCCGTTGCCCCAAAATCATATGGTCAATTGATTTAATAATTATAGCATAAAATTAATATTAATCAATAAATTTAGAGAAAATTTTTTACATTTTTTTAAGCACTTTAATTACACTGCGGGCAACCCTCGCTATAGGCACACATTTATCCATACTAATTTTCTGCAAATATTTATAAGCCTCCTGCTCATTTAAGCCCTTTGCTTCCATAACCATGCCCTTGGCCTTTTCCACCAGTTTTCTTTCCTCAAGGGCGGTTTTAAGCCGCTTGTTCTCCTCCACCAATTTCGTAAATTTCTTAAAATTGGCCAGGGCAATCTCAATAGCCGGGAATAGCTGTACATCACTCAGGGGTTTGGGCAGGCAGCCAAAGATCCAGTAATCTTTTACTTCCTCCAGCAGACCTTCCTCATGTGACTCTATCATCAGGATCACCGGCGCGGTCCGGTGCTCCTCGATAATCCTGATGATACCCAGACCCTGGACACCAGGCAGTTTGGAGTCCATGATCACAAGGTCAGGCTCAGTCTGAAAGATCACCTTTAAGGCGCTTCGTCCGTCCCCTACTTCCGCTGTCACCATGTAACCGGCCTGCACAAGCATTTCTTTTATTCTTTTACGATTGCCCACATCAGCATCGGCGATGACAATCCTTGTCCCGAACATAGGGACGCACCTTTCTTAGAGGACAGATTTTATAAAAATATTTGCACAATTCTAGCTTGTATTTTAACACGGCCTTTTTAAAAAAGATATAAATTTTTGAGTTAACGGGCGCTGTGACATATTCAGCCTGGTGTCACATATTATTATACTGCGTTTAAAAAATTAACATATCCGGGCAAAGGCGCCAGGAGAAAAGCAATGTAACACCGTTTTCTTGGTGTCTTTTCCTTGCTTCAAGCAGAGGAGGGATATAGAAAACGGTTGTTTGTTTGGGGACTTATTTAATAATTGGGAGGTTGAAAAATGACCAGAGGAAAGCTAGTCAAACTTTTTCCGGGCGGGAACACTGCCAGAGGCTTTTATTCCTTCTATGACCACATTATTGAAAAAGACGCGACCCATATATTCATTTTAAAAGGCGGTCCCGGTGTGGGGAAATCGACATTCATGCGCAGGATCGGCGAAGAGATGCTGGCGCGGGGCTATGATCTGGAATTTCACTGCTGCTCTTCAGACAACGGGTCCCTGGACGGCATCTGTATTCCGTCTATAGGCGTCGCCATGCTCGACGGCACGGCGCCGCACGTCGTGGACCCCAAAAATCCGGGTGCGGTTGATGAAATTATCCACTTGGGGGACCATTGGAATGACCGGGGCATCCGCGGCAATAAAAAAGAAATCCTGGCCATTAACAGGGAGGTGGGGCGTCTTTTTAAACACGCTTACGCCTACCTGGCCGGAGCCAAACTTTTTCTTGACGAGGTAGAGTCTTACTACACGGAAAGTGATGCCTTTAATGTGGGGACCTTTAACAGAATGGTCGCTGACCTGGCAGGCGAGATATTTGACGGCCAGCCCCGGCTGGACCGCAAGCCTAAAGTCAGGCGCCTGTTTGCCACCGCCATTACGCCGGACGGTCCGGTAAGCCACCTGGAAACCGTAGTCGGCTGCCTTGGCAAAAGGTACATTATCGAGGGGGACGACGGCACGGGCAAAAATATCCTGGTCAGCCGCATGCTGGAAGCGGCCCTGGCCAGGGGTTACAATGTAACAGCCTTTCACTGCGCGCTGAATCCCAGCAATATCGACCACCTGGTAATTCACGACCTGGACCTGGCGGTAATCAACAACGTGGAGCCGCATATCTACAAACCCAAGGAAGGAGACAGCGTTATCGACACCATGACCTGTACGGACCCGGTGGTCAACGCGGCCTTCCTCGCGGAAAAAGGCGCCGCGCGGGGCATGTACCGCCAGTGTATGGAGCAGGCCATATCTTTTATCGGGCGGGCGAAAAAGGCGCATGACGAAATGGAGAAATACTACGTGCCTTTCATGAATTTTGAGGCGATCAACGCGCGCCGGGAAAAGACCCTGCAAAGGATCCTGGAGCTGGCGGAGGAGTTTAAATCTTAAACAAATTTCTTTTAATCAGTTCCTGTGTGATTATGCCGGCCAGGAATCCGGCGCCCATGTTCCAGATGGCAAACCCGGCGGTGATCAGCAGTATGTAGTAATCACTCTTCTCACTGCCAGCGTCGCGAGCTGAAGCTGCCAGCTCCAAACCGGCGAAAAACAAGATCACACCTAAAACACTTGAGGGGAAGATTTCCAATATCAGCAGTACAGAGCTGCTGAAACACAACCCGGCTATCAATAAAACAACACCCAGGATGATTAAAGCGCCGCCGGTCCGCGCCCCAAAGCGGACATGTCCGGCCATGCCGCCCGCCCCGTGGCAGACGGGGATGCCCCCCAAAAGCGGCGAGAAGAGATTTAGAATCCCCTGGGAGATGGCCATCTTTTTTTCATTAACCTGCCGCTCCGGAAACAGCCTGTTGTTTTCAGCCGTGATGGCGAGCACGGCGTTGCCAAATGTTAGCGGAATCTGCGGAATACCCAGGATCAACGCGCCCCTTAGGAAATCGTTCCAGGAAACCTGTCCCCAGACCAGGCGGGGCAATTGAAAAGCAAAGTGGATCCGGGACAACTCCTTAAGCAGGTCCGGGTTTTTCAGGAGGGCAGCCCCGACTCCAAAGATGATTAACACAAACATGGCGGGGATGCGCTTATTGTTGAGCAGCAAAAAAGTGATAGCCAGAGCAATGGCGGCAATGATGAAATCGCCCAGCATCATTGTCACGCCCTGAGTGATAAAAGACAGGCCCAGGCCCAGAACTATTCCTCTTATCACAGGTTTACTGGTGAACCTGGTGATCAGGTCCAGAGCTCCGGTCAAACCCATGGCCAGCCAAAAGATGCCGGTGAATATGCCCGCCCCCCAGACCATACCTGGTGTAATCGCGGCAGCCTGAGTAATGGCGGCGCCGCCGATCGCTTTCATTGGCTGTACCGGCACCGGTGTCTTATAATAAAGCCCGGCGCCGATTAACATAACACCAAAGGTAAACAGCAAACCCAGCGGGTCTATTTTCAGCACCATGATATAGGCTATGGCAAAAGGTATAAGGGTGCCCAGGTCACCAAACGCGCCGGCGAACTCATAGCGGTTAAAGCTGTTGCCCGGGGCCTGTACTTTGTCCGGCATTAACTTCTGCTCCTTCGGCTAATGCGCTTTCAGCAATAGGTATAACCATTTACTTAAATTCGATAACAAATCTAATAATTCCTATCAAAGAAAGCGACCAACCGGTATTAACCTGTTGGTCATTTGTTAAGTTCAGTAAAGGTTGATTATATAAGCAATATTTTCCAAAATACAGGCCTCCAAAGCAGGACTTTGCAGTAAACGCATTGTATCTACTCTGAAAATGCCATTCAAACAGGAGGCTCAAGTCATGAGTGCACCCTCAAGTATAGGCAAACTGGCTATTCTTCTGACCATAGGCACCCCTGACGACGTTAAGGAATGAGACATCTCTATTTGAGGCCTAACTTACAGGCCGAGCTATGTCCCCAACTTTACCAACCCGTTTTATTTAAGCCTGTTTTACAGGATCTGATCCTTCTGAAAATTCTCCAGCTGCAGGTAGAATTCCACAGCGTCAATCAGCGCTTCCTGCGGTACCAGGCCCACAATTTCACTCAAGCTAGTCCTCCTATGACCACATTGCCGTCCTTGATCACCGTCTTAACCAAATTCGTGCCGAAACGGTACGGCAGGTAGCTGTACGTTGGGGCGTTAAAAACCACCAGGTCGGCCTTTTTCCCTGTCTCAATGCTGCCGATTTCTAATGCCCTGCCAATGGCATGGGCGGCATTGATGGTTGTCGCCGATATTACTTCAGCCGGCGTCATTTTAAACTGCCGGCAGGCAATTCCCATGACCACGGGCAGTGAATTAACCGGGCTGCTGCCGGGGTTAAAATCACTGGCCAGCGCCACCGCCACTCCCTCCCGGATCATTTTCCTGGCCGGCGCGTATTGCCCGCTCATCAAACAAAAGGTGGAGGCGGGCAGGAGTACAGCCACAGTGTCGCTTTGGGCCAGAGCTCTAATCCCCTCTTCAGAAACAGCCATCAGATGGTCCGCGGATATGGCGCCAACTTCGGCGGCAAGCTCACCGCCGCCGAGAGAAACAATTTCATCAGCATGTATTTTAGGGCTCAGGCCGGCTTTCTTGGCCTCCAGCAGCAAGCGGCGGGACTGGTCCACCGAAAAGACCCCTTCCTCGCAGAACACGTCGCAGAATTCAGCCAGTCCCAGATCCACCACGTCCGGCAGCATTTCTTCAATTATGAGGGAGAGGTAGCCCTCCGGGTCATCCAGGTACTCTTCAGGCACCGCGTGCGCCCCCAGGAAAGTGGGAACCAGGTCCACCGGGTGGGTCCCGGGCCAGTTCCCTGATTACCTCCAGCATCTTAAGCTCGTCATCAACTGTCAGGCCATAGCCGCTCTTGGCCTCCGAGGTCGTGGTGCCCTGGCTGAGCATCTGGTCCAGGTAGCCCCGGGCTGTCCTGTACAATTCCTCTTTGGTAGCGGAGCGAGTGCTCCGGACAGTGGAAAGAATGCCTCCGCCCGCTTTTAATATTTCCAGGTAGCTCATCCCCTGGATTTTTAAAGCAAATTCATGCTCGCGCGAACCGGCGAACACCAGGTGGGTATGGGGGTCAACCAGGCCGGGCAGGACAACCTGCCCGCCCGCGTCAAGCACTTTCATGCCGGGGTAGAATTCTATCTGGTCAAGCACCTCCAGGGTAGTTCCCACTATTGTGATTACTCCGTCCTTGACCGCTACCGCTCCATCCTTGATTACCCCGATTTCTGCCAGGCTGTCTCCCCGCTTGGGGTTATCGGAAGCCCCCGCCACGGTAACCAGTTGGCCAGCGTGAATTAACAAAAAGTCAGCTTCTTGTTTAGGCATTTGCTCAAAACACCTTCTAACGTTTTAGGACTCCAGCATCGGTATTTTTATACCGTTTTTCCTGGCTACTTCCATAGCTCTTTCGTACCCGGCGTCAGCGTGCCGGATAATCCCCATGCCCGGGTCAGTAGTAAGTACATTATCCCCTAAATTAACTTAAGACTCTTTTAATGAGTTCAGGGCATCTGCCAGCTGTTCAAGGAAAAACTGGTTTTCATCAGGAGTGCCAATGGTAATCCGGGCAAAGGTGGGGTAGCCCCAGTAACTTCCGGGGCGGATAATAACCCCCCTTTTCAGCAGTTCAGGGAATAAAACACTCATTTCCACACCCAAATCGGCAAATATGAAGTTAGCTTCCGTGGGAACGTAAAAAATCCCCAATTTATCCAGTTGTTTGCGGCGCCTGCGCGATTTAGTTTAACCAGCTCTTTCTGTGATTTTATTGTTGCCTGGGCATCGTATACAGCATCATTGGCCTGGCGGGAGTTGAGGCTGAACTTGCCCTGTACAGCCAGGCGTATATCCTGGGTTTTCCAATTGTCCATAAGTCTCTTAAATGACCACCTTACAGCGGCGCAATAGCGGCCCATCGATTATCGAGGAAGATTCTTTGGATTTCCGTTAACTGGAGGATGACGCCTCTAACCGTGGTTTTCACCGGCAATCACCTCCTATAAATCCTCTAAATTAATTATATTTTTGATATTCTTACTAGCTGACGATATTGATAATTTATCCATTGGCACCACTCCCTACCATTACCATATCAAAACAGGTGTTCGTGTCAATGGTTTGTCTATATAATGGTTTGTTATTAAATGTGTAATTTTGTATATCTATTTTGAAACAGTTACATTCCTCCCTGCCCATCTTTTATGGACCTTAACAAGCCCGCGTTAGCCCCTGCGCAGGTCGGCCGCGCGCTGGTGCGCCAGCAGCCCTTCCAAACCGGCCAGGTGCGAGCAAGCCCCGGCCAGGCCGGCCGCGCCGCCGGCGGTAATCTTCTGGTAAGAAGCCACTTTCACAAATGTACCGGCCCACACACCGCTGGCAAAGCGGGAACAACTCATGGTCGGCAGGATGTGGTTGGTGCCGGAAATATAATCACCAAACGCTACCGGTGCGTTGGCGCCGATAAACAGGGAGCCGAAGTTATGCAGTTTGCCTGCCAGTTCGTCGTTTTCCCGCGTTTGCAGCTCCAGGTGTTCCGGGGCAAAGCTGTCCGCGACCAGGGCTGCCTCGTCCAGGCTTTCCACCAGGATGACCTGGCCGTTATCTTCCCAGGCCTTTAAAGCCGCCGCGCCGGTGCTCAGTGTTTTGCTTTCGTTGATAACCGCTTCCTGTACCTTTTCCGCCAGCGTGCGGCTGGTTGTCA
Organism: Pelotomaculum propionicicum; assembly: GCF_004369225.1. Lineage (GTDB taxonomy): Bacteria > Bacillota > Desulfotomaculia > Desulfotomaculales > Pelotomaculaceae > Pelotomaculum_B > Pelotomaculum_B propionicicum. The sequence continues at coordinate 25,499 of NZ_QFFZ01000014.1, read as the reverse complement.
CCAGTATACCCCTTGCGGCGGCATCGTGCTCACACTGGGCCAGCAGGTCACAGGCTACCAGGCGGGGCGAGGCGTCCTCATCAGCAATAATAAGCACCTCGCTGGGCCCGGCCAGGATGTCGATACCGACATCCCCGCTGACCTGCCTTTTGGCCTCTGTCACGTACATGTTGCCCGGCCCGACAATCAGGTCAACCCGCCGTACTGAACCGGTCCCGTAGGTATAGGCGGCTACGGCCTGGGCGCCGCCCATGCAGTATATTTCGTCAGCGCCCGCGATATCCATGGCCACCAGTACGGCGGGATGGATGCCTGAAAAGTCCCTGGCGGGCGGTGAACAGGCCGCCACTCTTTTAACCCCGGCTGCTTTGGCCGGGATAATGGACATCAGCGCGGAAGAGGGCAGCGGGTACCTGCCGCCTGGAATATACGCCCCGCACGACTGAATGGGAATCAGCCTATGGCCGAGCACCACTCCGGGAGAGCTTTCATATTCCAACGGCAGCAAGCATTTAAGCTGCTGCTCCGCAAAGGACCTGATCCTGGCCGCTGCCAGATTCAAAAATCTAACTGTCTCCCCGGGCACCTGACTGTAAGCTTGTTTGATCAGATCCGACGGTACTCTTAATTCAGCAACAGGCACACCGTCGTGGCGCAGGGTCAGGTCCAGCACAGCCTGGTCGCCGTCACGGCGCACCGCCTCAATAATACCGGAAACAGCTTCCTTTACCAGGGCCGGATTCTGCACTGCGGCCCCGTCCGCTTTTTTTAAAATAATCATACTTTTATTCCGCCTTAATCTTTGGATTTACTCTCTTTAATAATCTTGCCTTGATCGGCATCTATAAGGATATAATCCCCGTCACGGACCAGTTTATAGAACTTCTCCCCTGAAAACCCACGGGCTTGTCCCGTGGGATGAAAGGGGCGGCCGCCCGTTTAGGACGATAAGTGTCTTTACAAACAGACGTTCCCATGGCATGATATTCCTGTGCTCTTTGACAATCAGTATGGGGTTGCAGCAGGTCAAATGGGCTGCTGCGTAAAACTGATTCCCGAAAGAGACTGGTGCTTTCAAGTAAGCACGTATCTACGTAGCCGCATGGTGAAGTAGTAGATGCCCATGGACCGGGCCAGGGCCAAAGCCCTGTAGCTCACGAGAGAGCGTACCTTCGAGGCGGGCCGCCAGGTTTGACATTGAAATCTCCTCGGCTTTTATGATAGATCGTTGCTGTATTTTGCCTGTATACAAGAGAAATACCACAAATACGCTAAAATTCCTGCGTCAGTTTACTAATTTCTATTTAATCAGTGAATAACTGTCATATTTTTAAACAAAAAAGGCGGGGTAAATCACCGCCTAAGGTTGTTGACAGTCTGAGGCGGGGTAAATCCCCGCCTGATAACCTTTTTGCATATATTTTTAAAGGCCAATTTTGTGATGCAGAGTTACTTTACTTGCCGAGGTCGGCTTCATTTTTACCGGCGTCCGGGATGAACAGAGACTGTCCGTATGTCTCTTTCTTGAATTCTCCGATAGTTTTCTGGGTGTCCGGATTGATCATGAAGTCAACAAAAGCCTTGGCTCCATCTTTGTTGACCTTGCTGAATTTTTCCGGGTTTACCTGCATCACGTGATAAATGTTCAGGAGGGATTTATCTCCTTCACTCAAAATCTCCAGCTTGAAATTATTCTTCTGGGCCAGGTAGGTCGCCCTGTCGGATAAGGTATATCCTCCCTTTTCATTGGTGATGTTCAGGGTGGCGCCCATGCCTGTGCCGCTCTTCTGGTACCAGGCTCCTTCAGGTGTTATACCGGCTGCTTTCCAAATGGATAATTCTTTGGTATTGGTGCCGGATTTATCATCACGGGATACAAAAATGGCTTTTTTGTCAGCAATCTTCTTAAAGGCCTCAACCGCTGTGCTGCCCTTAATAGCGGCGGGATCGCTCGCCGGGCCGACAATGATAAAGTCGTTGTGCATCACTAGCTGGTAATTTATGCCCACTCCGCTGTCAACCAGCGCCTTCTCATCGGCAGGAGAGTGTACCAGAAGCACGTCGGCTTCACCTTTTTTGCCCATTTCCAGGGCAGCGCCGCTGCCGACTGAGATAATTTTAAGGTTATAGCCTGTTTTTTGCTCAAACACCGGCTTCAGCACATCGAGCAGCCCGCTGTCCTGGGTGCTGGTGGTTGTGGCCAGGATCAGGTCCTTGACCTGCGGTTGAGGCGCCTGTTGGGTCGCCTGCTGCTTGCCGCAGCCCTGGATTAAGCCAATAACCAGGACCAACAACGCAATTACCAGCGGCAGAGCAAATTTTTTTACCTTCATTTAAAATCCTCCTTTTTATTCTAGACTTTTTATTTGGGAAGTGTTTTCCCTTCAGCTGAATTGGGGTAGAACAAAGGCTCGCCGTACTTGTCCTTGCCAAAATCCCTGATGATCGTCTGTCCCTCTTTGGAGGTGCAGAATTCTACAAACTGCATGGCCAGCTTGTCTTTAACCTGGGGAAACTTGGCCGGGTTAACCGGAATCAAGCTGATGTAGTTGATTAATGACTCTTCCTTTTCAACCAGCACTTTTAACTTAATATCGTTTTTCACAGTCAAATAAGTAGCCCTGTCTATAACCGTATAGCCATTCTGCTCGTCAGTGTATTTAAGGGTTTTAACATTGCCTTCCGCGCCTTTTTCATAAATCCTGTACCAATCACCTGAGGGATTAAGCCCCGCGGCCTTCCACAGGTCCTTTTCCGCCACGTGCGTCCCTGAATTGTCACCCCGGCTGATAAATAGGGCTTTGCTGTCCATAATCTTCTTCAACGCTTCAGCTGAGGTCTTTAAACCCTTAATCTGCGCCGGGTCGGATTCAGGACCGATGATTACAAAATCGTTATACATCAGATCTATTCTCTGTGTACCAAATCCATCAGCAACGAACTTTTCTTCCAGAGCCTTGGCATGGACCATTACCAGGTCAAAACTGCCGCTCTCAGCCATTTTCAGCGCTGCTCCGGTGCCGGCGCCCACATGTCTTACCCTGATCCCAGTCTTCTTTTCAAAACTCTCCTCAAGCGCGCCTACAATGCCGGCGTCAATCGGGCCGATGGTGCTGGCCAGTAGAATCTGGTTCTGCGCGGCGGCCGGTGTTTTGGCCTCCTGTTTGGCGCACCCTGCCGCCATAAGCAGTGCTAGAACGGTTGTAGAGGCAATAACCATGACTAGCTTTAACCCCCACTTCAATACAATCCCCTCCTTAAAGACTGAAAATTCTAAAGGATGTTTTAGACCGGCTGTTCACCCCCTTAGAAACAATTTGCCGGGCAAGCTGCGAAAAAACAGCTGGCCCGGCATGGGAAGCCAAATCCAACTCTCCTTTTCGCAATGGAAGGCACGTAGGTTTCCCAGCGCACCCTGCCGGCCGTCAACCATAGCCATATGACTTTAGGTTGTGCGGCTCGAAGAGCATATGAATCCTGTATTTTACATTTATTACTGCAATTTCTTGCAAATCGCAGTCTGTTTAAGATCTTCTTTAAAATTTATTATTTTCCTGCCTTATCATAATAAAATTGCATATGATTAAACAAAACTAAAACATAATTTATTTATGTTAAGTTATTTTGGTTTATAATCATTATGGTAATATTATTGTCAACTGTTAACCAGTAATGTTGTCTTATATAAAGCAGTCATTAAATCTTTTAACTGATTTAATAAAAAAACTTTGCCTCAATCTGAAAGCAAAGTTCATTTCCCACAACTATGACTACCAAAATATCCGGTTTTAAATACCTCACAAAATGTTTATATATTATTCCTGCCAGCTTCTGATGCGGGACAAAACCTTGGAATCCCCAGTAAAGCCGCCGCCCCTGAGCCCGTTGTTCCGAAAAAGACCAGCGGCTTGCCGCTCTGTTCCAGTGCATCAATAGTACTGTTGCAAATGGTGCTGCCGGTGGCAAAGATAACATCGCTGTCCGCGATATGTTCAGCCAGGCCTATAGAGCCGTCTTCTATCACTACCCCTTTTTTGTTCTGTCCTATATTGGCCGGGTCCAGGTCCAGAACAACTAAAGGAAAAGCCTTATGCAAGGCTTCCGCCAAAGCTGGCTGGTAGCCGATCATCAGAATCCTCGGCTTGCCGTATTCTTTTCGGAAAAATTCCACTGCCTGTCGCGCGCATTCTTCCGGCCCTTCATTGCGGCAGTGAATCGTGTTTAATACTTTTCCGGCATGGCAGGCAACCGCATTAAGGGTGGCCGTGTAAACAGCCCTCTGAAAATCATCTATCAGCGGCAGTGCCAGCACATCTTCCAGTGTCCCCGTAAAATCACCCAGCGAACCGGTAAAAGCCTGACCTCTGCAGCCCATCACCTCTGCCTGCAGCAGGCGCTCTTTCCCTTTTAGCAGCACATAGTCTTTACGCCTGGTGGAGCCGATAGCGTCTTCCGGACTTAAAGGTTTCGCCGTAACTTTGACTTTTGCCTGTTTGAGCCCGCATTTGTCAACGAGCAGGGTAAATTCCTTTTGCAGGCGGCTGGAAAAAGAATCTGTACTTTCTGTCATGACCTAAACCTCCTATTTGTTTTCCCTAAAGCGCAGCTGGCTAAGGACCTGGCCGGGAATCAGGTTTTCCCCCTGTAAAAATTTTGCAACAAATTCAGTTGCCGGGTGATAAAAAATATCCAATGGCTCCCCTTCCTGCTCAACCTGCCCATCATGCAGAACAATCATACGCTTGCCAAGCTGCAAAGCTTCAGAAAAGTCGTGCGTCACATGAATGATACTGAGACTCTCCGTCGCGTGAATTTCCCTCAGCAGATCCTGCAAGGCATGACGGGTCTGCTGGTCAAGTGAGGAAAGCGGCTCATCCAGAAGCAGCAGGGGGGGCCGGGTTAGAATAGCTCTGGCCAGCGAAACCCTTTGCCTTTCCCCTCCGCTTAAAAACCTTGGATAACGGTCAAGCAGGTGGTTAATCCGCATGGCTTCGGCCAGCTGTTCCATGCGCCGTAATATGGCAGGGTCACCGGCCATCTTCCTGGCCCTGGCGCCAAATAAAATGTTTTCTTTAACAGACAAAAAAGGGTATAAAAGGCTGTCCTGATAAGCAACCCCAATGTATCTGCACTCCGGCGGCAAATGTGTGATCTCTTTGCCGTTCAGGAACAACGCCCCGTTATTCAGGGCACGCAGCCCGGCAATGGCTTCCAGGAAAACAGTTTTGCCACATCCGGTCGGCCCTAAGATAATAACATAATCACCCGGGTTCATTGAAAAGTTAATATCTTTTAAAGAAAATTTGCCGACATTGATCGTCATGTTATGAATCTCAAGCAGCTTTTGGCTCATAACCGCACCCCAGTTCCGGTAAATACCTTGAAGAAGCTCATCAAAACGAGCGCCACCAGCAACATGATAACCGCGGTCGCTATGGCAAATTCCATGTCGCCGATGGTCATATTTAAAAAAATGGCCACCGACAGCGTTTCTGTCTTCATCCGGGTAATGCCGGCCAGCATGGCGGTAGCCCCGAACTCGCCTAAAGCCCTGGACCAGGCCATGGTCAGACCACCCAGAATACCCCCTCTGGCCAGCGGCATGGTCACCCGCAGAAATACTTCAGCCGGCGAATAGCCAAGGGTGCGCGCCACATTTTCCAGGCGGGGATCGATGGCATCAAAAGCCTGTTTGAAAGTTTTCACGGCAAACGGTGTGGCAATAAACCACTGGGCAACAACCACCCCACGGGCAGAAAACACAACATCCAGTCCCAAACTAACAAGCGCATTCCCCAAAATGGGACCAAACAGGATCAGCAGGGCTAAACCGCTGACCAGCGGCGGCAGCACAATCGGCATGTCCAACAAGGTATCGACCAAAACCTTTCCCGGGAAATTATAGCGGGAAAGAATAAAACCACTGGGTATTGCAACAACGGCAGCCAAAGCGATGGCGATCAGCGACGTCCAAAGAGTAAATACGACTGCAAAACGGAATTCAGGGTTCCTGATCACGGAAAGAAAAGCGGCCCATTCCCCATAAAACAACAGGCCGCTTATCAAGATTATCATGAACACTGTGAAGAGAACGAAAATCAGCCAGAACATCCCCCGGAAAAAATCCACGCGAGTTCCAGTCATAATATTTTTACCTGTGCTTTCAGCAATATTAGCTCTTCGTTTTAAAACCATATTTTGCAAATACTGCGGGGCCTTCCGTTTTCATAAAGGCAAGGAAATCTTTCGCCTGCTCTTTCTGGGTGGTGAAAGTAAGCGTGGCGCATGGTATTTGGTCAACAATGTTTACAGCCGGATCTATTTCAATTAAGTCGAGCTTATCCTGGTTTTGATACGTGTTGCTGTATTCCACAATACCCGCGTTCCCCTGGCCCATCAGGATCGCGGCTACTACCTTGGCGGGACTCTCCAGATAGACTGGCCCATTTTTCTCAATATCCGCGGTGATGCCCAGCTTGTCAAATGTTTTGAAAACAGTCTTACCCAGCGCCGTAGCTTCTTTATCCGGAATGAGCAGTTTCACGCCGGAACGGGCAAGGTCCTGGACTTTGCTGATATTAGCCGGATTCCCTTTGGGGGTAATGATAACCGGTGTATGATAAGCAATTGTGCCTGCGATTTCATCAATATAGCCTTTTTTCTGCGCGGCTTCTACGAATGGCATACCCCCGGGCAAATAAATATCGCCTTTTTTCATGGTTTCCAACTGACTGAGCAACGACCCGGAGTTATTAAAGGTCAGCTCGACCTTGACTCCTGTTTTCTGCTCATACATCTGGGCCAGTTCACTTACCGGATCTTTAAGGTTTGCTCCCACATAAGCAAACAAAGGCGTTTTCGCCTGAGCCGGCGCGGCGTTCTCTTTTCCGGCAGGCTTGCCGCAGCCGGATGCCAGAAGCGCTATAAGCAAAGCCAGCAACGCTGTTTTCCAAACCTGCGCCAATTTTATGGTCAAACTGCTCATCTCCTTTTCCAACTTATTAATAATGATTTCCCTTACATTGATACCACTTTCGGGGCGCTCTCCCCAGTCAGCCTTGTTTCCAGTGTAATAGTGATATCTCCTAAATATTGCGCGTCTTCTTCGGCATGGGTGACCAAAATAAAAGGTATCTGCCACTGTTCGTGCAGTTTTTTCACTTCCTGCATGAGGCCTGTCCTGGTGTTCTTATCCAGGGCGCTGAAAGGCTCATCAAGTAAAAGCAGTTCCGGTTCGACAACCAGCGCCCTGGCCAGGGCCACCCGCTGCTTCTCCCCGCCGGAAAGCTGGCCGGGATAGCGGTCAATCAGGTGACCCACACCAAAAGAATTCAACAGTTCCACAGGATCTACCGTAGAACCGTCCTTCTTGCGTCTTTTGCCTTTCAGCCCGTAAAAAACATTTTGCCTGACCGTCATATGCGGGAAGAGGGCGTAGTTCTGAAACAGGTAGCCGACATTCCTGGCTTGCGGAGGGCTGTTAATCTTTTCACCTGATGAATATAAAACCCGGTCGTTTAATTTGATAAAACCTTCATCCGGCTTGAAAAGCCCGGCCAGAAGGTGCAAAATGGTGGTCTTGCCTGAACCGGACGGACCCAGCAGGATAAGAATCTGGTCAGCCACTTTCAACTGCACGTCCAGGGTGAAATGCCACAATTTTTTGTGCAAGCTGGCTTCTAACATATATCACCTTTAAGCCTTAATAAGTCTGCTTTTTGGCCCAGCGGTTAACCCAGAATATGACAATAAAGCTAAACACGGTAATGATGGCCACCAGAGTCCTGGCCATAACGTTCTTGCCTGATTCCACCGCAAAATATATGGCGGTTGGAATCGTCTGGGTCTGGCCCGGTATATTGCCGGCCACCATCAAAGTCGCGCCAAATTCACCCAGGGCGCGGGCAAAAGTCAGCACCAGGCCCGCCAGAATACCCGGCCAGGCCAGAGGCAGCGTCACTGTGAAAAATATTCTTACTTCACTTGCTCCCAGTGTCCTGGCCGCTTTTTCATAATTCACGTCCACACTTTTAAAGGCCGCCTTGGCGCTCTGGTACATCAGCGGAAAAGCTACAACGGTAGAAGCAATGACAGCCGCCCACCAGGTAAACACCAAAGTAAGGCCCATGCCAGCCAGAGCTTTGCCCAACAAGCCGTTTTTACCAATCAGCAACAGCAAACCGTAGCCGACAACCGAAGGAGGCAGCACCATCGGCAGGGTTATCGCCGCCTCTAGAATATCCTTGCCGTAAAACTCTTTGCGGGCCATCAACCGGGTTAGAGGCACACCCAGGCAAGTAACAGCAATAGTAGCGATTATTGCCACCCGGAGCGAAAGAATAACCGGGTGCCAGTCCATCTCCTGTAAGGACATAGTTAATTTCTACTTAAGGACTTTGAAGCCATATTTTTCAAAAACTTTAACAGCTTCGTCTGTAGTAAGGAATGCCGCAAACGCTTCCGCCTCTTTTTGGTTTTTGGTGCTCTTGATCAACGCCATGGGATAAACAATAGGTTTATTGGAATTGGCGGGGGCTGCCGCAATGATTTTAATATTAGTGCTGGTTGCCGCGTCAGTACGGTAGACCAGTCCCGCGTCCACATTGCCGGTCTCAACATAGGTGAGTACCTGGCGCACGTCTTTAGCCAGGACCATTTTAGGCTGAAGCTGGTCCCAAAGCTTAAGAGCAGTTAATGTTTCTTTGGCGTATTGTCCTGCCGGCACTGTCTCCGGTGTGCCGATGCTGATTTTCTTTACACTTTCACTGATCAGACCATCAAATCCAGCCAATGTGCTGTCTTTGCCGGCTATCAGCACCAGTTCGTTCCCCAGCAGGTCCTTGCGGGTAGAGTCTATAAGCAGCCCTTTTTGCGCCAGGGCATCCATTTGTGACTTGCCGGCGGATATGAACAAATCTGACGGGGCGCCTTCCTCAATTTGTTTTTGCAGGGTGCCCGAGGCAGCCAGATTATAGGTAATTGTTACATTTGGATGTTGCTTTTCATAAATTGTCTTCAACTCCGCCGCGGCGTCCTGCAGGCTGGCTGCCGCTGAAATAGTCAATTCCGTTTTCGCTTGTTCTTTTTTTCCGCCGCAACCGGTGAGAGATGCCACAATAAATAACATTAGAGCTAAAAATACTAATATTCTTTTCAATATTTTCCCCTCCTTAAAATTGTTGATTCCGCAAACTAATTAAAATGTCACCACCCTTTCCCAATTACAACATGTATTTATAATTGCCCCAATAAAAAACAAAAATCCCTGTCGTAAGTTCAGGATAAAAATATAACTGCACTTAACTCAATACCACAGAACCAGACGTTAGTTTTTCAACCGAACTAATCAGTCTTTCCAACCCGCAACTTACACAACATCACTACACTGTAAAAAACGTTACATAATATCACTACTAAAATAATAAAGTAGGTCGTTAGTATTGTCAACACAGTTAGTTGAATTGTTTATTGTTATTTTTATTAATGTTATTACATATTTTGATGGCTGGCCATGATTTTACAAACACAGTCATTCAAATAAAAAAGCCGCCCTTCGGGCGGTTCTTCCTTTTCTAGAAAATGTCTTCTAAACTGTTATGCCACAGCTCTTTAGGACGCATTTCTCCCCCACATTTTTCACAGGCAAACCTGGGTGGTATAGTCTGGTCCCCTGGAGCAACCAGATCAAAATACTGGACTACCTCTTCCGGGATTTCTTCTTCAACATTACACTGCAAACAGGACTAGCTGGATAGCCCCATATAGAGCCCCACCAATGTATACTTTCCTTAACAATAAAAAACCGGACTCTTTAGCCCGGTTCAATCCAGCCTTTGCCAGCACGGTTATGAACTGCAAATGACCTAAAAGCCGTTTTTCACAAAACTTATGGCTTGCCAATCATAACCGAACTTGCTTTAATGACTGCGACCACCTCGTCGCCAACCTTCAACCCCAACCTTTTAACTGAATCGACAGTTATTGTTGAACACATTTCTTGTCCTCCCACATCAAGGATTACTTCAGCGGCAACTTCACCCAGTTTAATGTTCTTGACACGGGCTTTCAGATTATTACGGGCACTAAGCTCCATGACAAGTCCTCCTTCAAAAATGTTTATTTTTACTTGTCAATGCGTTATATGCACAGATAAAATGCTGTCAAGTTAATATTCGCAGTTTTCAATAAATATCTTTTCCACTTATTTAAAAATATTATTCATTAAATTACCTGCATAGTTACTTCCATGATATCACTATCATACAACCTTAAAAAATCTTCCTTGTCTATCATCCGGCAGGCTGTGATACTCAGCACTTTGCCCCCACGGCGCCAGACAGTGCGGCCTGGCGACTCCGACGGGCGGTATTCAAACCGGGGAGGGTTGGCCAGCCTGGCTCTGGACAGGCCCTGTATGGTATCGGCCAAGCAGGGTGAGCCCTCAACCGTGACACGGAGGTCCGGCGTAATAAGCTGCCCCAGCTGCTCTTCCGCAATCAGTCCCATGCGCACCGCCAGCAGGAGGCCGGCACATTCCTCCTGATGGTGCGCCAGGGCTAGTTTTAAGAGCGTATTCCTTCGCATTTCCCGCTTAAATGGATATATGTGGGGCGTGCGCGGGGAAAAGATGATATCATTTTCAAAGTATGGCTTAATATCTAGCACGGGGGTTCCGTTTACAGCATCCATCCCGGTAACATGAAGCGCCGTTCCTGCCACCCTGTCCAATTGCACTAAACTCAGGCCGACCGGGTTGGGGCGCACCGGTGTCCGCAGCGCGAAAACCCCGTAGCTGAGTGAGTTGGGGTTTACCCGGTATGGAGTAGCCGTAAGGGCGTCGCGCCGGGCCAGGTGAAACCAGGTCAGGATCCAGAGGTGAGAGTTCTTTTCGATCCGCCGCAGGGCGCCCGCATACTCCCGAAAAACCTCCACAACCGCTTTTTGTTCAAAGTCAGGCACCGCCTTGTGGTCGAGCAAATCTGATTTCACAACCCCAACAGGCCTGATCACAATGTTTTCAAGCACAAGTCCATTCTCCTTTTTCCGGCGTCAATTGCTTACCCACTTGAAATTGCTGCCTGGCTTACCAAAGGAAAGGTTGGGATTGGACAGGGAAAAATCCAGGCCATAAAATTTATCATAGAAAAATTTTGCTTCAGCGAGCAGATCAAAATGAAACACACTGGGATGCAGGACATTTGCAATAAACATCAGCCCGAGAATCCACCTGGGGCTGCCGAAGTCCCAGCAGGGCGCCGGGTGTTTATAGATCTTTTTTTCCCTGACCGCCTCCACATTTAAGCCGGCCATCAGGCAATCAGCGTAGAAATCTTCAACTGGCGAGGAAATAAAGGAGGAAATAAAAATATACTCCGGGTTAAGAACTTCCAACTCCTCATAGGTAATTGACGAGCCCGGCCTGCCGTTGCTGACTATCTGTTTATTAACACTAATGCCCCCTGCCGCCTCGACCAACTGGTTTTCCAGGCGTTCTCCCTTAATGCAGAAATTGGGCTTGCCCATAGCATAGTACACCCGTGGTTTTTTTGCAACAACACAGAGCCCGCTTTCAATTACAGAAATTTTTTCTTCAATGTAACGCCCGAGATCTTCTGCTCTGTACTCCAACTGAACCATTTTCCCAAAATGCCTGATGGTTTCAACATAAGTTTTGGGGTTTTGAATGTCATTATGAAGTTTTTCAAGATGCCTGTTGCAAAGCACATCTTCCCATACCTGCACAACCTTTTTAAGATCCTTCACACCCATGGCAATTAACATGGCTTCCATCATTTCCAGAGCTCTGGTATAAGGATAGCCACCTTGAAAAGCGCCTTCCCGGTATGATTTTTGGGCAACGGGCCCTATAATGTTTAGTTCCCGCCCGCATTGCGGGCAGCAGTTGCTTTCACTCAAACCCAGACCGCCAGGCACCAGTTTTGACCCCATCGGCCCGTAAAAATCCCGCTTTATGACAAGTCCTCTGCAGTCTGGACAAAATGTGCTTAGATACTCAGTTCCAGGTGAGTTGAATAAATATACGAAGCTGAGCTTTTCCCTAAGCTTCTCCCGCAGTGCCTCAGCATCTCTAATCGTTGCCTCCAAAGATAAATCCGCGCTCTCCACAGGAATAAATCTCATAATTTGCAGAGGTATGTCCGCTGAAATACCAGCTAAATATTCGGCAAGACTCAACAGTTCTTCCCGGTTATCCCTATAGAAAATACAGGAAACTTCAACATGCACACCTTTTTCATAGAATTTTCTAATGTTACTCAAGACCGGTTCGGGTGTACTGCCCCCGCATTTGCGGTAAGCCTCGCCGGACATCCCTTTAACACCTATGCTGATAAAATCCAGGTGGTCAATGATTTTAGCCATTGCTGTTTTAGTAAAGTAGGCGTTTGAGGAGCACCCGACCAGCAGCCCGCGCTCTTTGGCGGCTTTGGCGACTTTTACAAAAGTGAGGAATGACGCCAGGGGATCGTTCATTAAAAAAGTTATGCCGATACAATCATTCCTTACCGCCTCATCTACCACCTGTTCCGGTGACAGTTCCCGCAGCGCCCTGCTCGAAGGACCCATTTCCCTGACAATTACCGCGGAAATGCACCCATCACAGTTAAAATTACAGCCGGCTGTACTGATCTGCAGGAATTTCCCGCCGGGATAAAAGTGCAGCAAGGGCATCGTTTCTATTGAAATAGGACAAATAATAAGGTATTTATCAGGATACAGCTCAACTATTTCCTCTCCTTTTCTGCTGTAAAGCCCGCATGCGCCCGTGCCTCCCTCCGGGATTACGCAGCCTCTTTCACAAATGTTACAGTTCATAAGTTTTTCCTCCTTATCGTTACCCATAAGCCTGTTTCATTTCTGGTTACATCAAATGTGGGTATTCCTGACTGCTGCAATACGTCTCTATAGCGCATTAAATTACTGTCACTATTATGATTTTTTGTTCTCTCCCGCCATTCGATATCTCTCTTTTGCATTTCGCAAAATATTTGTTTTTTAAGCTTGGGTGTACCAAAACCACCTCCAATAAAAGCAGCGCCTCCCGGTTTAAGCACCCTGTATATTTCCTTAAAAGCCTTGTGGTGGTCTTCCCAAAAAAACACCGAGCCCCTGCTTATTGCCAGGTCTATCGAGCCGTTATCCAGGGGAATTTGATGTACGTCACCATACAGGGTTTGCACCTTTGCTTCCATTCCCCGGCTGGCAATGTTTTGGGCGGCGATTTTCAACATCTCCTGAGAATTATCAAATAAATAAACATGCAATTCAGTGAGCCCGGCCATGGCGATACCAAGGTAACCGCCGCCGCAGCCAATGTCCAGACATGTTCCCCTGGTTATACCTGCTTTATGTTTTATCTGCTCTGCGATGACAGGATAAACCGGGGCAAACACCTCACGGGCGATTTTGTCAAACTCCGGCACATCAATTTCCATCTATCCATTACTCCTTTAAAAGATTTTAACTCTCTTGTTAGTTTCAAGACTTACCTTATAGGCGCTTACCTGTTCGAAAGTACTTCTGGTACCACCTTCTTCAACTGATTGCCTGGTAGACTGTTGAGCAACCACCACCGTACCATATAACATATCGATACCGTAATTAAACAATACCGGCGTCATTGGTGTGCTGGGCCCCCAAAGCACTGTAAAGGCATTACGGCTAAGTTCTAATAAGCGGGGAAGCGTCTTATTCACCAGTGTAGAGGCTGTGATAAAAACAAAATCCTGCGTTGGCAAGATATATTCACAAGCAGGGTCTGGATAATCCCCTGCCTTTGGTAGACGATCCAGTATGGATAGTTGACAACTTTCTGCCAGCTTCTCCAGACCTGGAAAGTGGCCAATTACGGCCACATTTTTTCCCTTGATCATATCGGCGAAGTAATCAAAAACAGAGATTTGTTTATGATCGCTAGCTGCTATCCCGGATAACTGCTTGATCCTTTCCGGAGTGTTTATTACTGAATTGATTGCTGCCAGGCCGATGGCTGCATCAAAAAAGTTCCATGACTTTATATGTTTTGCAAGCTGTCCTACTGGCATACCAAACAGTTGCCGAACACTCAACAAAACACGGACTAACCGCGGGAAAGCCTATTTAGGCTTTCCCCCAGCACGCGCCAAGATAGCCTCTACCTCCTGGTCAGTAAGGTTATAGTGATAGAACTTGGCGTAAAAATCTTTCATCTCCGCCTTGATGTCATACTTGAAAATATCAGGATAAAGCAAGTTGGCGAGCCATTTTACACCGATAATCCTGTTCGAGGAAGGCGGGCGGTCAAACCAGTTGAAAGGACTGTTTGGAATCTCGTATACCCGGCCGTCTTTTGAAGCCTTTAACTTCGCCCATTTGGGATCGGTGGTTACAATTCTATAAACCGCCGCTTCATCGCCGGCCATGGTCCAGGTGAGTATTACGTCAGGATCCCATGCCAGAATCTGTTCCAGGGAAACTGTCGACAGCCCCATGCCGCCTTTCATTGGAACATCGGCAACATTGACGCCGCCCACAAAATCCAGAACCTGGGTATGCTGTGATCCTTTTGGGTCGGTTTCCAGGCCGGTTGACCCTTCGGCGTAATAAACCCTTACCCGTTTCTCTTGTGGAATTTGCTTAGCCTTTTCAGCGACATCATTAACTGATTGACGACAGTACGCCGCCAATTCCCCGGCCCGGTCCTTTTCTCCAAGCAAATCACCCAAAAACTCAAAAGTCTGGTCTATTTTTGTCAGTTCATTATTAACCGCGACGACAGGTATCCCAGTCTGATTTTGAATGTTTTCGGCCTGTGAGATTGTTGTCGCACTTAAATCTCCAATTGAAATAATCACATCGGGATGGATTTTTAAAAGCTCTTCCGTGTTGCATGAGGTGTTGGCATACCACCCGCCAAGATTAGGCAGGTTCTGGTACTTTGGCAATATGTATTTTTTATTGTCAGGCGTTAGTTCATAGTTCCAGCCGACAAGCTTCTCCGGAGCCAGGGAATACATCATGATCATCCCTACGGGACTGGTAGAAAAGACTTTATTGATCTTGACGGGAACAGTTACACTCCTTCCGGCCTGGTCAACAATGGTGCGGGTTTCGGCCGCCGAACCGCCAGCGTTGGTTTTTGCCTGCTGTGTCCCACAGGCCGTAAGGGTGACTGTAATTAAAGCAATCGTCAGGCATAAGACCATCAATTTTACTGTTGGATTTTGTTTCAACATACTCTCCCTCCATTTTCACAAAGAATACTTTCGGAAAGTCCTACCGTTTGTCATTGCGAGCGTTAAGCGAAGCAATCTCCGGCTCTTACCCCCGCTTTATACTGTGAGATCGCCACGTCGCTTTCGCTCCTCGCGATGACAGAACGGTCTTTGCAAACCGACTTTCCGAAATTACCAATAAAGTCAAATGCTTGAGAATTCCCCCGACTTTCGGACATTTGCAGTTGATTAGCTGGAATATTAAATCAATCACGCCAACATGGGCACACAAACCTTAACTTCCTTGCGCTGCTTGTCAAGAATTCTTGCGGAAACTACTTTTATACTTGCGCAGTACAATTCGCTCAGGCAACTGTCTGTAACTATGTCGTCAGGGCTGCCGACAGCCAGAATTTTTCCTCCTTTCATGATGGCCACTTTATTGCATGCCAGGAAAGCGTGGTTGGGGAAATGTGATGTCATGAAAATTGAGTAACCCTGCCGGGCTAGCTCATTAATGATTTTCAAGATGCGGGCCTGGTTGCCGTAGTCAAGGTTTGCTGTCGGCTCGTCCAAAACCAGGAGGTTTGACTGCTGGGCCAGCGCCCGCGCAATAAGCACCAACTGGCGCTCACCACCGCTGATTTCACTAAATAAGCTATTCTCCAGATGGAGAATACCTGTTTTGGACAGCGCCTCCCTGGCGATTTCCTCATCCCTGGCCGATGGTGCGGACATAACGCCCAGGTGAGGGTTCCGGCCCATAATGACCATGTCCAGCACCTGGTAAGGGAAAACTGTTGTGGTGGCCTGGGGAACATACGCTATCTCCCTGGCCAGTTCCTTAGTGGACATACTGCTGATATCGCGGCCCCGAACGCGAATTTTCCCATGCTTGATTTTTAATATCCCGAGGATGCAGCGCAATAAGGTCGTTTTCCCTGTACCGTTTGGTCCCAAAAGGCATAAAACATCTCCTTCGGCCACAGATAGAGACACTCCGTCTAAGAGATTGGGGCGTTTGGCGTAATTAAAACTTAAATTCTCAACTGTTAAGCTCATGACCATCCCTTCCTTACTTTTGATAATAAGAAGACAAAGAAAGGCGCCCCGATTAAAGCTGTCAGAATGCCCAGGGGGATTTCGACGGAGCTTGCGTTGCGACCGATATTATCCACCAGCAGCAGGTACCCGCTACCCATTAAAAGCGATGCGGGGAGGAGTAATTGAAAGTTGGGCCCGATTATCATCCGGGCCATGTGCGGCACAAGCAGGCCCACCCAACCGATAATACCGCTGATGCTGACCGCCGCCGCAGTCATCAACGTGGCGCAAATCACTACCAGCAGCCGGATGCGGTTAATATTAACTCCCAGCGCAACCGCTTCTTCCTCACCGACTGTCAGCACATTGACCTGCCAGCGGATAAGGTATAGACCGGCGATTGAAATGGTGATCGGAAACAGAACAAAAAGCACGTCGCTATTGGATACCTTGGACAGTCCCCCCATCAGCCAGAAGGTGATGGCCGGCAAGGTGTCCAGAGGATCCGCCAGGTACTTGGCCACCGAAAGCAAGGCCTGAAAGAGGGCTGATATAACCATGCCACCTAATACCAGCACGATCATGGAGCTGCCTCCGAAGATTTTGCTGATGAGAAAGGAGATGGCGACTGCCAGCAGCGCAAACAGAAAGGCCATTACCTGCACGGCTATCCACGGTAAATGCATGATCATGCCCAGCGCGGCACCGAAGCCCGCCCCTGCTGAAACACCTAAAATAGCCGGCGATACCAGGGGGTTCTTAAATATGCTCTGGTAGGCGGCGCCGGAAACAGACAGCGCCCCGCCGACCAATAAGGCTGCCAAGATACGGGGAAAGCGCACCTGGAGCACTACGGTCTCCATTGTGTCGGTCCACGATTTAGGAATACTGATGATTCTGGAGATCAGGATCGACAATACTTTGTCAGGTGTAATCGAGTAGCGACCCAGAAGAAAAGAGCTAAAGAAAATTATCACCAATAAGAGAAAGAGAAGTAGTATTTTGGGAGACGCCCCCCGTAAGCGTTCTGATTTCAGCATCTTTTTTTTCCTTGCCTTTTAAGTTTGGGCAGTAACCAACCGTTTATCTTCAACAGCAGTCATTATTAAATTTCAATGTTTGCGTCCTTTTACGGCCTATCGCCCACCGTCTTTACACCAACGCAGCCAACACAAGTGAACATAAATAAATATACTTCCCTAGTCACATGTTACATAAATAAACAAAAACCAACATGACATAAATTAATGATAAATACTTACAGGGTTTTAGTCAATAGAAAAAACAACTTATTCTTGCTTATTAATACATCTGTCAGGTGTAAATAAAAGGTATTCCCATTGGCATGGTTAAGCAACATGCTTTGTTATAACTCAATCAAACATTACAAAAAGCAATTATCAAATAAATAAAAATACGATATAATAATCATCAGAATATTTGGGGAGGTATAAAAGTGAAAGAAAAGTCTTCTTTAACTCCCGAAGATGTTGCCGCCATACTAAATATCGCCAAGAATACGGTTTACGAACTGATTAAGCGCGGAGAACTTACCGCTTACCGGGTGGGCCGCAAGATCCGGGTTGACTTGCAGGATGTGGAAGCGTATAAGAAAAAAGGTAAAAACCTGGAATCAACACCGGTAAACATTCCGGCCACAACTGAAATTCCAACTCTACAGCTGGAAGCATCGCTTGAAGGAGATTCGTTTTCTCCATCCCCAAGATTAGTAATCTGCGGGCAGGACGTTCTATTGGACATCCTGGCCCGCCACCTGGAACGCCACCCTAATGGCACCTATGCCCTCAGGCACAACGTGGGAAGTTTTGCCGGCCTGCTGGCTCTTTACCGGGGCAAGGCGCACCTGGCCAGCGCTCATCTTTGGGACGGGGATAAGGGGATTTACAACCTGACTTATGTCCGTTATATTCTTTGTGGAATTCCGGCAGTCATAATCCATTTAGCCTACCGCATGCAGGGATTTTACACAGCCAAAGGCAACCCCAAGGGAATCAAGACCTGGCAGGATCTGAAGCGGCCTGATTTAGTTTTTATAAACAGGGAGAAAGGATGCGGCACAAGGGTTTTACTGGATGAACAGATCAGGCGGCTGGGGATGGACAGAAGACAAATCAGCGGCTATGAGCGGGAAGAACATTCCCACCTCGCGGTGGCAAGCGCCGTGTCGCGCGGTGAAGCTGATTACGCGCTGGGCAATGAGAAGGCCTCCCTTCAGGTGCGCGGGGTTGATTTTGTACCGCTGCAGAAAGAGCGTTATGAACTGGTTATGTTGAAGGAGGACATGGACCTGCCTCCATTTCAGGCGGTTATTGAAATACTTCAATCCCAGGATTTTAAAAAAGAGCTGCAAGGTCTGGGGGATTATGATTTAACCGAGTTGGGGAGAATAGTAGCAGAAGTATAGTTGTCCAGCAGTCAAGTTTTATATGTTACAACGCAACATTTCCCATAGCCCAATCAAGGGCTATGGGAAATGCCTGTATAGAGTTGGGTTTGTAAGGGCCGTACTATGTAAATCATCTTTCCCAAAACTATCTATTAGCCATGTTTAGGATGAAATTAAAGGCGCTCTTTTTCATGCCAACTGCACGCGCGTTCTTAAGAAATAATTTTAAATCGCTGGTCGCCTCATTAAAATATTTCCAGTAACTAAGTTTTGCTTCTTTAATCAGTTCATTATCCGGCAATGCTGTCTTTACCTCAGACATCCCGAGGATTGCCAGGGCCTTTGCTATGCTGTCTACTACTGTATTGCGGCAGCTTTGATGCATCAGGTAAAGGGCATGAAACAGCATAAGTTCGTTTTGATCAACAGGACCTTTTGATCTCCAGAGAAATAAACCAATGGCTTCTTCTTCTGAAGCGCACCCGGCAAGGGCTTTTTCAACCAGTTCGCTGATGACTGTTTGCCGCTGCTTCTCACAGAATAAAGGCAGCTCCGGGTTTTGTTCAATATATTTAAAACGGAAATTTGCTTTTCTCATTTTTCAAATCCTACCACTTAAAGGGATAAAGAAGAATAACTGAAACCTCAGCACCCTCCTCCAGCGGCGGGTGACCCGCCGGCAGGTCGATCAGCGCGTTGCCGTTGTTCAGAAGCCCCCGCAGCATGCTGGACTTTTGGCCCGGCAGGACGGTCACCTTCAGTCCTTTTTGATCCGCCTCCAGGTTTCCCTGCACAAAGCGCCGGGGCCCTCCCCATTTTTTATAACTGCCCGCACATACCGCGTTAACACGCCGCGGCCAGGGATTGAGCCCCTGCAGCAGGCGCAGTACAGGCGCGGCCAGCAAGTGGTAGCCTGCCGAGCAGGCCGCCGGGTTGCCGGAAAGCGATATGATCAGCTTGTCATCATAGACAGCGGCGCCGCTGTGGCTGCCCGGCTTGATCCGCACTCCCCAGAAAAGCACTTTCGCGCCGGTCTGTCTTACCGCGTAAAGAGCCTGGTCACTGGCTCCGGAAGCGGTACCGCCGGTCGTAAGCACAATGTCGGACTGGCGCAGCATTCTTTCCAACTGGTCTTTGATCTGGGGCAGGGTCCCGCCGCCGGCTAGTTGAACACCAGTAACCTGCGCTCCGTGCTTGCGGGCGAGGCCGGCCAGCAAAGGCCCGTTGCTGTCCCTAATCTGGCCCGGCAAAGGCAAAGCACTGCAGTCGACGACTTCCTGTCCAAGTCCCAGGATAGCCACTCTGGGACATCTGAACACAGCGACTTCGCTCCTCCCAAACGCGGCCAGCGCCCCGGTCAGGCCGGGGTTAACAACTGCACCGCGCCGCGCCAGCAATTCACCCGCCTTAAAATCCTCACCGTGCGGCTTGATGTTTTCACCGGGCACTATTTCTCCAGTAAAGGCCAGGCGGTTGCCGGCCAGACGGGTTACCTCGTGTGGGACGACCGAAACCGTCCCGCCGGGCAGCGGGCCGCCTGTGACAACCCCGGCCGCTTCTCCCGGCAGCAGCGAATAACCCGGCATTTCTCCCGGCTTTAAATGCTCTTTTACTACAAAACTATGATCTTTTTCTTTCTCACTTACAGACACTGCGTAGCCGTCTACCGCCGACTGGTCACAGGACGGCAGGTCGCTTAAGGAGTAAATATCCTTGTAAATTACCCGGTTCAGCGCGTCAAGCAAGGGTACAGTCTCATCAGGCAAAGGCGTGACAAGACTTAAGATAAGTTCCTGCGCCTCTTCCAGCTTTACGTTCTCCAACACCAGTTACTACCTCCGCTGTTACAGCTCTTAGGATTTACCGAAAGAACATGCCGGAAAACGACACTCGCCACACTCGTCACAAAGTCCGCCGTGCCCCAGCGATACTATTTCTGAACGGCTGATGCGTTCTCCCGCGAAGATGCGCGGCAGGATCAGGTCAAAGATAGTCACGCTGTTAAACATGACGCAGCCAGGCAGTCCGCACACCGGGACATGTCCCAGGTAAGCCAGCATAAACATGGAACCCGGCAGCACCGGCGCTCCGTAAGAAATGACCTCCGCTCCGGTGGCCCTAATGCCTACCGGAGTTACGTCATCAGGGTCGACGGACATGCCTCCGGTTACCAGCACCAACTCCGCCCCCCCGGCGACAAACTGGTGAATTTCTTTGGAAATCAAAAACGGGTCGTCCGGCACGATTACCTGTCCCATCACCTTGGCGCCAAAGGGCGCTGTCTTTTGCTTAATAACACTGCAAAAACCATCCTGGATGCGGCCGGAATAGACCTCGCTGCCCGTTGTCACCACGCCCAGCCAGAGAGGCTGAAACGGTTTAACAGTAATCATCGGCCCCGCCTGGCTGCATATTTCCTCCGCTTCCTCCAGGATCTCGCGCCTGATAGCCAGCGGGATGACCCTGGTGCCGGCGACAATCTGTCCTTTTTTTACAACGCGGTTGTTATGCGCGGTAGCCATGGCGATATCAACCAGGCTGTTGACCCGGTTCAACTGGTCCACATCCACTTTCAAAAGGCCGTCATGTACGGGCCGGAGGTTGACCCTGCCCTGGTTGGGCTGATCCCACTTCAGGCCCGGCCCGGCGGCATGCCGGGCCAGACTCAAAGCAGCTTCGTCTTCATGAATCAGACTGTCTTCAGATTCCCAAACATAGATATGTTCTTTGCCCAAATCCAGGAGAGTCGGAATATCTCCGGGAGTGATGACCTGCCCCCTGCGGAAAGCACGGCCTTTTTCACGACCGGGTATTATTCTGGTAATGTCGTGGCAGAGGACCATACCCGCCGCCTCGGTCACAGGTACCTTGCGCATGTGTTAACCTCCTAGGCTTTTTCGATCCTGACGGCGCATACTTTGTATTCGCCGGTCTTGGTGATTGGATCCAGCCCTTCGCTGGTTATGGCGTTGGTCGGGGACTCCGCATAGTGGAAAGACATCCAGAGCATGCCGGGCGGAACCCTGTCGGTGACTTTAATCCTGGCGGTTATAGAGCCGCGCCGGGAGGTAACTTTAATCTTATCGCCTGTTTCCACGCCGAGTTTTGCCGCGTCAGCAGGGTTGAACTCGGAATACTCCTCGGACCACATGCTTTGAATGCCTGTGGAGTAAGGAGTGGTAACATTGTAATGCTGCAGGATCCTGCCTGTATTGAGCAGGAACGGGTATTCCTCGTCCGGCATTTCTTGCGGAGGAATGTGGTCGATGCCCTGGAAGAGACCCTTGCCGCGGGAGAACGACGTTCCGTGCAGGCATGGTGTGCCCGGGTGGTCGAGGGAAGGGCAAGGCCACTGCATCCCTTTTGCCTCCAGCCTTTCATAATTGATACCGGCCATGGCGGGTGAGAGAGAAGCCATTTCATTCCAGATTTCTTCGGGGCTGTTGTATTCCATTGGGTAACCCATCTTGGCGCTCATGGCCATGATGGTCTGCCAGTTGGTCTGGCCGGGTACCGGCTCAATGGCCTTGCGCACTCTCTGCACGCGGCGCTCGGTGCTGGTAAAAGTGCCGTTCGTTTCCGCGAAGCTGGCGGCCGGCAGGATCACATCCGCGTATTCGGCCGTTTCGGTCAGGAAGAGCTCCTGGACTACCAGGAATTCCAGCTTATCCAGTCCTTTACGGATATGGTTGCTGTTCGGGTCGGTCAGCACCGGGTTTTCACCGAGAATGTACATGGCCTTGACTTCACCGCTATTGGCAGCGTCAAACATCTGCGGGATCATCAGGCCGACCTTATCCGGCAGGGATACGCCCCAGGCCTTTTCGAACTTCTTGCGGGCTTCTTCGTTAATGACAGGCTGGTAGCCGGAGAAGACATTGGGCAGCGCGCCCATGTCGCAGGCGCCCTGGACGTTGTTCTGGCCCCGGATCGGGTTCACGCCGGTGCCCGGGCGTCCCAGGTGGCCGGTCAGCATGGCCAGGTTGGCAATGCTCATTACGTTTTGTGTACCGCAGATGTGTTCAGTAATACCCAGGGTATAGAAGATCATGGCCCTGTCCGTGGTGGCATACAGGCGCGCCACAGCGTAAAGGTCCTCTTCGGATATACCGGTCAGTTTGGAAACATAGTCTGGGGTGTAGTTCTTAACGGTGGACTCCAGCGCTTCAAAATTCTCGCAGCGAGTTTCCACAAAGTTCTTGTCATGCAGGCCTTCTTTGAGGATGATGTGCATCAGTCCGTTCAGGAAGGGGATGTCTGTCCCGGACTTGATGCGCAGCCAGTAATCGGCTTCCTCTGCCAGGTCAATGCGCCGCGGGTCGACAACAATCAGCTTGGCGCCGTTGCGCTTCGCCTGCCGCATTTTATAACCGATAACCGGGTGTGCCTCAGTGGTGTTGGTGCCTATCAGCAGCATCAACTGAGCATCAGTGGTAATTTCATTGATGGAGTTGGTCATCGCGCCGCTTCCGAATGATTGGGCCAAACCGGCCACAGTAGGCGCGTGTCAGGTACGGGCACAGTGGTCAACGTTGTTAGTGCCCATCACCGCCCTTGTAAATTTTTGCACCAGGTAGTTTTCCTCGTTGGTACACCTGGCTGAACTCAAGGCCGCAAATGAATTGGGGCCGTACTTATTCTTGATTTCCTTCAGGCTGTTGGCAATCAGGGTGAGAGCCTCATCCCAGGAAGCCTCCTCGAATTTGCCTTCCTTTTTAATCAGCGGGGTAGTGAGACGTTTTTCGTTATTCACGAAGTCCCAGCCGAACCTCCCTTTGATGCACAGGGCACGGCCGTTTACCGGGGCGCTGGGATTGGAAGCCACACCAATAAGCTTGCCGTCTTTTACACACAGGTCGAAATTGCAGCCGGTGCCGCAGAAGGGGCAGGTAGTCTTGACTTTGGTAAGCTCCCAGCGGCGTCCTTTCCCCGCCATCTGCTTCTCGGTCAAAGCGCCGGTCGGGCAGACAGATACACACTGGCCGCAGAATACGCAGTTGGACTCCACCAGTTCTTCATCGTAAAAAGGTATCACCTTGCTGTTGAAGCCCCTGTAGGCGAAATCAATGGTATCCTGTCCGGTGATCTCGCTGCAGGCCCGGACGCACTTGCCGCATAAAATGCACTTGTTCATATCGCGGACGATAAAGGGGTTGCTCGTCTCGATCGGGTAATTATGTTTTTCACCTTTAAAAGTGCTCTCTTTAACTCCGTATTCATAGCAGTATTCAGCAAGACTGCATTCGCCGGATTTTTCGCAGGTCAGGCAGTCAAGCGGGTGATTGGCTATCAATAAATCGAGGATCATCCGCCTAGCCTCCATGACACTGGGGGAATGGGTCTGAACTTCCATGCCGGGGGCGACAGCAGCGGCGCAGGAGGCAACAAGGGCGCGCGCACCTTTCACTTCTACCACACACAGGCGGCAGGCGCCAACCGAACTTAGTCCCTCCATATAACAAAGCCGCGGTATGCTGAATCCTGCTTGTTCAGCAGCATTGAGAATCGTTGTCCCGGCGGGGACTTCAACCTCCTTCCCGTTAATGGTCAATTTGACCATTTCCATGCACTTTCACTCCTTCCTGTACTAAGGTTGATCATGATTGCTCTATTTCTTCAAAAACAATTCCCAACTAAATTACATAATTATCTTCTCTGCGTGGCTGTAAACGCTCAGCCGCTCTCCCCGGGCAAATCCAACCAGTGCGACTCCATACTGCTCGGCCAAATCCACGGCCAGCAGCGTCGGCGCTGAACGTGACACTACCAGGGGCAAACCCTGGCGGGCCGCCTTGATCAAGATCTCCGAAGAAACACGCCCGCTGAGCAGTAAACACTTGTCAGCAGTGGCCGTTCTGTTCAAAAAAGCATAACCAAGGGCTTTGTCTACCGCGTTATGGCGCCCGATATCTTCATACATGGCCAGCAGGCCTGTATGGTCAGCCAGAGCCGCGCTGTGCACGCCGCCTGTCAGTCTGAAAGAAGCAGACCCTTCTTCCAGTATACCAATCAATGCCAGCAGGCGGGATGCCGCAAACCGGCATGTCGACTGAACTGGCTGCAGTTGACGGGCGTCATTGATAAAATACGGCGCCACGCGCCCCTTGCCGCAGCAGCTGGCAATTTGCCGGCGCAGGAAGTTCTCCGTTTCCGGCGCCGCACAGGGAGTCTCCACCCAGAGCAGGCCGTCTTGTTCGTTAAAAGTTATCTCTCTAATATCGGAAAGGTCACGCACCAGTCCCTCACTGAGCAAAAAGCCTACAGCCAGTTCTTTGTGAGCTCCGGGTGAACAGATCAGCGTAGCCAGCTCGGTATCGTTTAAAAATACTGTCAAAGGCGTTTCTTTTACGATAAAGGCGTAATCAGATTGTCTTTGACCCCGGTTGCAGGTGACTATTTCCCGTTTTTCATAAATCTCCGGCAGGGACATTCCTGGCGCCGCTCCTTTCCGCATGTCTTGGATATTAAGTTTATTGCGCTTTACGCCTTAATAATGGCGTCGAATTTACATTTTTGGATGCAGGCGCCGCACTTGATGCATTTTGCCGTGTCGATGACATGAGGCTCTTTCTTCTCGCCGCTGATGGCTCCCGCCGGGCAGGACCTGGCGCAGGCGCCGCAGCCGGTGCACTTGTTGGCCAGAATGGTGTAAACCAGCAGTGCCGAGCATACTCCGGCCGGACAGCGCTTATCCTTAATGTGCGCAATGTACTCGTCTTTGAAGTAGCGCAGGGTGGTCGCAATCGGGTTGGGGCAGGTCTGTCCCAGACCGCACAGCGCGCTGCTCTTAATTACCCTGCACAAACGCTCTAACGTGTCGATGTCTTCCATCTCGC
>NZ_QFFZ01000139.1 GCF_004369225.1 Pelotomaculum propionicicum | reverse complement strand
AGGATAAGGCGTCTTTTAAATTATCGTAAAGCTTATTGCATGTAGGGCACCTATACCAGGTTTCAATGTGCGCCATATTATTAACCCTCCTTGTTCTCCAGATCTTCTCCGCCGTTAACGCGCCACTATGGCGCACCGTGTTTAGCTCTCCCAAATTTTAGCCGGCCTTTAATGAATCTAACCTCGGCTTTGCCTAAGATGAGAATAAGGTCTTAGATACCATCAGCTCCACCTCACAGCTAACGTCTTTTCTTTTTCGGGGCGGGCAGCGTCTTGCCCCCACCAAGGCCGCAGGCCTCGCAGCTCTCGGCTCTTTTGTCACATCTGAATTTACACGGCTCACCAACGCGAAACCGGCAGCGGCAACTTATCATTTTTCCCCTGATCCCGACCGGTAAGTTAACCCCAGGAATCGTCACGGTACGCGGCCCCGTGTTGCCCTGGCTGCCGCAAGTCTCGCGTCCAGCTCAGCGATCTCATCAGCCACCGCGAGCAGCTTATGGTCGATATCCGCACACGACAGATCCACCAGCTTCGTTTCGGCTGCAATCCTTTCCTTGAGTCCCAAGACACGCTCCGTCTGGACCCTGCAAATAGTCAGGTTAACCTCCGGGCTGAACCCGAAGTCAATATCGACCAGAGTGATCAGCTTGTCTGCGGCGATGTTATAAATAAAGAAAATATCATCCAGCACCCGGTACTGTACCGGCTCGCCGTTTTCTTCTTCCTCGTGCACGACAGCCGCCTTGTCAAAGGCCGCTTGTATTTCAGTGTCTAACTCTTCCGGGACCATGCTGGCCGCACCGGGGTTAACCCTTTCTATCCAACGTTTGCGGGGATGTTTCCCGATAATCACTGAATCTGCCTCCAGTGCGGAGCAGCCAACAGGGCGGCCACCAGGTAGCCGGCCACAAAACCGAGAAACCAATGCGCCCAGTAAGTGCTCATAACGTTTTTAACCCGGCCCAACCATGCCGGCATGCGGTAGCGGAAGTGTCTCCTTGACTTTTGCTTCGGCGGAGCCAGTAAAATCTCCAGCTCTTTGGATGAT
>NZ_QFFZ01000138.1 GCF_004369225.1 Pelotomaculum propionicicum | reverse complement strand
ATTATTCCTATGATCCCAGCCAGGATTGTCGGAGGCTTCTTAACCGGGGGCCGCGCCTCCCGGCGGCCGGGCTCGCTGCGAAAGTCCGGGCTGCCCGCTGCAAAAGACCGCCACGGGAAGCCGGGGAGGTTCCAAGACCGCATAGGGAGGCGCCGAAGGAAAAGACTGAAACCGACCGCCTAATTCATTAGAAAGCGAGCCACGCACGACGCTTGGCGAAGACGCCGCCCCTGCCGCTTTCTTTCCCGGAGGCAAGCTCCAAAACACCGGCGACCCCACTGTCATCATGGGCGCAGCCGTGATATAATGACAACAGGAAGTGATCGCATTGACGGGAAACGGCAAGACGGACCAACCGCTCCACCACCCCCACGACAAGGGATACAGGCAGCTGCTGACAAACAAGAAGACCTTCCTCGAATTATTACGGAACTTCACCGGGGAGGGCTGGGCGGCGGAGGTGGACGAAGACGACCTGACGCTGGTCAACAAGTCATACGTACAGCGAGACTTCAGCGACAAGGAGGCCGACATCGTGTACAGGCTGCGTCTCCGGGGGACCGAAGTGATATTCTACGTACTCCTGGAGCTGCAGTCCACCGTGGACCACACCATGCCATTCCGCCTGCTGCAGTACATGGTGGAGGTGTGGCGGGACGCCTGCAACAGTGTCCCCGGGAAGGAGAGGAAGCGCAAGGGCTTCCGGCTGCCCGCCATCGTTCCCGCAGTTCTCTACAACGGCCGGGACGGCTGGACCGCCTGCAGGAGCTTCAGGGAGTACCAGTCGGGGCACGAGAGGTTTCCCCGGCACCTGCTGGACTTCAACTACATCCTCTTTGACGTCGTCCGCTACGGCGAGGAAGACCTGCGCAGGGCGTCCAACGTGGTGTCCAGCGTGTTCTACCTGGACCAGACCGTGGACCCCCGGGAGTTGATCGGCCGGCTCAGAGATCTGGCCGGCGTGCTGAAGGGTATGACCCCGGAGCAGTTCAGGCAGGTAACGGTATGGCTGAGGAACGTCATCAAGCGCAAGCTGCCAGAACCCCTGCAAAAAGATGTGGACCGCGTGCTGGAGGAAACCGACCCCAGGGAGGTGGAGAAAGTGATCACCAACATCGAACGGACACTGGACGAGATGAAGAGGCAAGCTTTGCTCGAAGGTGAAACGAGAGGCAAGATTGAGGGCAAGATTGA
>NZ_QFFZ01000137.1 GCF_004369225.1 Pelotomaculum propionicicum | reverse complement strand
TAAGGAGGAAAACCAAATGGCAAAACAAAGATTTGAGCGGACCAAACCACACGTTAACATTGGCACCATTGGTCACGTGGACCACGGCAAAACAACCCTCACCGCGGCAATCACCCTGGTGTTGCACACAGTGGGAGGGGCCACAGTTAAAAAGTACGACGAGATTGACAACGCTCCCGAAGAGCGCGAGCGCGGGATTACCATCAACACCGCCCACGTCGAGTATGAGACCGCCAAGAGGCACTACGCGCACGTTGACTGTCCCGGCCACGCCGACTACATCAAGAACATGATCACCGGCGCCGCCCAGATGGACGGAGCGATCCTGGTGGTGTCAGCGGCCGACGGACCGATGCCGCAGACCCGTGAGCACATCCTGCTGGCCCGCCAAGTTGATGTCCCCTATATAGTGGTGTACCTTAACAAGGCCGACATGGTAGACGACCCCGAGCTGCTCGAGCTGGTAGACATGGAAGTGCGCGAGCTGCTGTCCACCTACGAGTTTCCCGGCGACGACATTCCGATTATCACCGGTTCAGCCCTGAAGGCCATGGAGTGCGCCTGCGGCAAGCGCGAGTGCGAGTGGTGCAAATCGATCTGGGAACTGATGGACGCCGTGGACGAATACGTGCCCACCCCCCAGAGAGCCATAGACAAGCCATTTTTGATGCCCGTTGAAGACGTGTTCACCATTACCGGGCGCGGCACCGTGGCCACCGGCCGGGTAGAGCGCGGCCAGATCAAAGTACAGGAAGAAGTCGAGATCGTAGGACTCAACGAAAAGCCCCGCAAGACCGTGGTAACCGGCGTAGAGATGTTCAGGAAGATACTGGACAGCGGCCAGGCCGGAGACAACGTAGGCTGCCTGCTGCGCGGCGTAGACCGCAAAGAAGTAGAGCGGGGACAGGTTTTGGCCAAACCCGGCAGCATCAAGCCGCACACGCATTTTTCCGCGGAAGTGTACGTGCTGACCAAAGAAGAAGGCGGCAGGCACACCCCGTTTTTCAACGGATACCGTCCCCAGTTTTACTTCCGTACCACCGACGTGACCGGGGTAGTAACCCTGCCCGAGGGAGTGGAGATGGTTATGCCCGGTGACAACATCCAGATTGACATCGCGCTGATCACCCCGATCGCCATAGAAGAGGGCCTGCGCTTTGCCATTCGCGAAGGCGGCCGCACTGTGGGCGCCGGTGTTGTGACAGGAGTTAAAGAATAAA
>NZ_QFFZ01000136.1 GCF_004369225.1 Pelotomaculum propionicicum | reverse complement strand
TGTCGACGTCCATAATATACTCGGACCCTTTAATCGGCACCGGGCTGCGGCGGCCGGAAGCGTCGGGCTCGCCCAGCTCGCACCTGATGCACTCCATCCCGGTGACCCAGTAGTTGTCGTCATAGATNATNCNGGTCGGGTAGGTCAGNAAGGCAAACTGCACNCCTTCTTCCNCNGCNTGNTCNACTTCTTCGTGGCGCGCGGGCAGTTCNACTTTGGAGCGCCGGTAGACNATCCAGGACTCTTCCGCGCCNAGGCGCAGCGCTGTGCGCGCGGAGTCCATGGCCACGTTGCCGCCGCCCAGCACNGCNACTTTCCNGCCTACTCTGATCGGGGTGTCTGTCGCGGGGAAGCTGTATGCTTTCATTAANTTGGTGCGGGTGAGAAANTCGTTGGCTGAATANACGCCGCAGGCGTTCTCACCGGGTATTTGCATGAAGTAAGGCAGTCCGGCGCCGGTGCCGATGAAGACGGCGTCGTAGCCNCCTTCTTCNATCANNTCGTCNACTGTGGCNAACTTGCCGACNACGGCGTTGACCTGGATCTCCACGCCGAGCTTTTTNAGGTTTTCGACTTCGGCCTGGACCACCGCCTTGGGCAGGCGGAACTCTGGTATGCCGTACATNAGCACGCCGCCGGCCACGTGCAGTGCTTCGAAGATGGTCACGCTGTGGCCGAGCTTGGCCAGGTCGGCGGCGCAGGTTAGCCCGGCGGGGCCGGACCCTACCACTGCCACTTTCTTGCCGGTGGCCGGCGCGATATCCTGTTTTTGCACGCCCTGGGCGAGTTCCCAGTCGGCGATGAAGCGCTCGATCCGGCCGATGCCTACCGGCTGGTGCTTTTTGCCCAGGGTGCAGTATTTCTCGCACTGGTTTTCCTGGGGGCAGACGCGGCCGCATACGGCGGGCAGGGCGTTCTTCTCTTTGAGCTTTCTGGCTGACCCGGCGAAATCGCGTTCGGCGGCAAGTTTGATAAAAGCTGGTATGTCTACTTCCACGGGGCACCCCTGGCGGCAGGGAGCGTTTTTGCACATGAGGCAGCGGTTGGCTTCGGCCACTGCGGCTTCTTCGCTGTAGCCGAGGGCGACTTCGGAAAAGTTTCTGGCGCGCTCTACGGGATCTTGGGCTGGCATGGGGTTTTTCTCGGGAATAATTGTCTTCTTCTCTTTTCTGACTTCAGACATTACCTGTCACCTCCGCAGCCGCAGCCGCACTTGTGGGCGCCCTGGCTGTTGTATCTTTGCAGGGCGATCTGTTCCTGGGGCTTGTATATGACTGACCGCCTGGACATCTCGGCGAAATCCACCT
>NZ_QFFZ01000135.1 GCF_004369225.1 Pelotomaculum propionicicum | reverse complement strand
GCCTGCGATGACGCTTCCCAACCGCAAGAGCGGCTTGAAAACGGTGGATGAAGAGAAAACGGTCATTCAACGAATAACTGAAGAGAAGCTGAAAGTGTATGGACAACTGCTGCCGGGGTTGCTGAAGAAATTGGCGCGGGTTCCCGACCCGCGGAATCCGAAGAAAGCCAAGCATCAAATAACAGTGATGATGCTGTACGGGATCCTGATGTTTGTGTTTCAAATGGCCTCAAGGCGGAAAACGAATCAGGAAATGACCACACCGCTGTTACTTAAAAACCTGCAAGCCGTCTTTCCGGAGTTGACGGATATGCCGCACCAGGATACCTTGTGCCGCTTACTGGAAAAGATGGATGTGGGCCAAATCGAAACTCTCTACCTCGACATGCTGAAACGGTTGATCAGCAAAAAGACGTTTAAAAACCTACTACATAAAAAGCGCTATCTTGTGGCTGTGGACGGGACGCAAAAATACAAGATGGATGAATGCTGGGATGAGCGCTATCTTCGTCGTAAGATTCGAGGCAAAGACGGTGAATACCAATATTATGCCTATGTCCTGGAAGCGGTTTTACTTTTTTCCAACGGCATGGTTCTGCCACTGATGAGTTTATTTTTGGAGAACAACGTGGAATTGGAGAAAATAGAAAACGATGAAGAGTGGAAACAGGACTGCGAATTGAAGGCATTTTATCGGTTGGCGAAGCGGCTGAAGCAAGAGTTTCCGAAACTGCCGCTCACCCTGTTGATGGACGGGCTGTACGCAAACGGGCCGGTCATGGAAATTTGCCGTAAGAACAAGTGGAAATTTATGATCGTACTCAAAGACGGCTCACTGCCTTCTGTTTGGCAAGAAGCAAAAGGGTTGATGCGTCTGGATACCAAAGGGGAATATCGCCATAAGCAAATGTGGCAGGGACGACGGCAGACGTTCTGCTGGATTAATGAGATCGAGTATGACTATGGTTTTGGTAAACACAAAAAAACCATGCTCCTTCATGTGGTGACGTGTGAGGAAAACTGGGAAGAGAACGATAAAGATGGCTTGGTGAAGATGAAAACTACCCGTCACGCCTGGATTTTCAGTGATCCCATTGACCGGAAAAATGTCCATGAACATTGCAATTTGGCGGCCCGGAAACGATGGTTGCATGAGAACAACATTTTAAAAGAGAAGCATCAGGGATACCAGTATGAACACATTTTTTCACATGACTGGAATGCGATGCGGGGGTATCATTACCTCATGCATATCGCCCGTATGTTAAATGAAATGGCGCTTCATTCGCTTTACCTGACGGAACATGTCAAAACAGTCGGGGTTCA
>NZ_QFFZ01000134.1 GCF_004369225.1 Pelotomaculum propionicicum | reverse complement strand
GTTCTTTGAAAACTGCACAGCATAGGAGAACAAGAGTAACTAGAGCCAGTCTTGTTTAGAAGCGAGACAAAGCGACACGTCAGAGGCGAAAGCTAAGGCGAGTTGCAGAGGAAAGTTCTAGTAGCGCGAAATTAGGTCAAGTTACAAAGGGCATACGGTGGATGCCTTGGCGCACATGGGCCGAAGAAGGACGTGGAAAGCTGCGAAAAGCTACGGGGAGCCGCAAACAGGCCTCGATCCGTAGATATCCGAATGGGGCAACCCGGCGGGGGCAAACCCCCGTCACCGTGCACTGAACACATAGGTGTACGGAGGGCACCCGGCGAACTGAAACATCTTAGTAGCCGGAGGAAGAGAAAGAAAGATCGAACCCCCCAGTAGCGGCGAGCGAAGAGGGGCGAGCCTAAACCCAGCACTCAACCTGGCGTTTGGTAGGATAAGACTTTTGGGTGACAGTAGTGAAAGTCCAGGAGTTAAACCTATCGAGCGATAGGTTGAGTGCTGGGGGTTGCGGGACTCTCATCAGTAAGGCAAGTAGACTTAGCCGAAGCGGTCTGGAAAGGCCCGGCACAGAAGGTAACAGCCCTGTAGGCGAAAAGTCGAACGTTTTCGGGAGTATCCCAAGTACCGCGGGACACGGGGAATCCTGTGGGAATCAGGGAGGACCACCTCCCAAGGCTAAATACCCAGTGCGACCGATAGTGAACAAGTACCGTGAGGGAAAGGTGAAAAGCACCCCGGGAGGGGAATGAAATAGAACCTGAAACCGTATGCTTACAAACAGTCAGAGCACTATTTGGTGGTGGGTGGTTAGTGGTTAGTGGTTGGGGTAATCAGGGTCAAGGCTTTAGGGTCAAAAAAGAAAAAAGACCTGTAAGGAATACCCAAGAAACTAACGACTAATCACCAACCACTCACCACCCAAGTGTGATGGCGTACTTTTTGTAGAACGGACCGGCGAGTTACATCCAGCGGGCAAGGTTAAGCGGGAAAGCGCGGAGCCGGAGCGAAAGCGAGTCTTAACAGGGCGAATTTAGTCCGTTGGAGTAGACCCGAAACCGGGTGATCTACCCATGTCCAGAGTGAAGCTTTAGTAAAATAAAGTGGAGGCTCGAACCGACCGTCGTTGAAAAGGCGGCGGATGAGGTGTGGGTAGGGGTGAAATGCCAATCGAACCCGGAAATAGCTGGTTCTCCCCGAAATAGCTTTAGGGCTAGCCTTGGTAATGAATACCGGAGGTAGAGCACTGACTGGGCTAGGGGTCTTCACCGATTACCGAACCCAATCAAACTCCGAATGCCGGATATTTGGATACCAGGAGTCAGACTGCGGGTGCTAAGATTCGTAGTCGAAAGGGAAACAGCCCAGACCGTCGGTTAAGGTCCCAAAGACAGGCTAAGTGGAGAAGGATGTGGAGTTGCCCGGACAACCAGGATGTTGGCTTAGAAGCAGCCACCATTTAAAGAGTGCGTAATAGCTCACTGGTCAAGTGGCTCTGCGCCGAAAATGTAACGGGGCTAAAGCCTGTCACCGAAGCCACGGATTT
>NZ_QFFZ01000133.1 GCF_004369225.1 Pelotomaculum propionicicum | reverse complement strand
TTTTGTCCACAGCAGCTTACGGTGGTTTGAAGCCTCCACCTGCATGGCGGCTCCGAGGGGCCTTCCCTCATCTTCGATTAAGCATGGCTTTAGGGCTCTCATGCAGCCCTGCGCCTTCGTGGCGCACCATCGTCAGCATGGCTAAAAGCAACCACATCAAAATCGGTTCGGCTGTCTGCTTCTAGGTCCTCGCGAATGGCTGCAGCCAAGTCAACCCTCTTATCATTATCATCTTCTGCCACAGTATAATGAGCAAAATCAAAGAGCAGTTTCTGCCCTGAGTGCAGATCAATTTTACAGCAATCTGCGTTTCCTATTGGATAAAAAGTAATTTTGTGCACTGTCAAACCCCCAAATTCGTCTAATATGATATCTGATTCTTATTCTGGCCCGCTTTATAAGCTAGTGTAAGAGCTGCCAAACTTAAAGCGAACAAGGCTATTAGAGAAATCCCAAATGCCTTACCGCCTCCTACTGCAATTCCGATTTTGTTCATTTTGTCACCTCCCCTCAGGTGTTCACTAAATTTTAGTGAACACTTTCTTATTTTTTTACTCCTCACCTAAGTGAAGAGTAAAATCAGCAGATATTAAATTGGAACTTGATAAATATGATCTTTTCCATTTGGAGTTATTCTTTCCTGCCTAAGTACCAGGCGCAAATCAAACAATTTCTTAAGCCTATTACTGGCGCTATTGATTGCAATATCGTTTAATTCCGCTATGTCCCTTGCAGTAATCTCTTTAGCTTTAGCCAGTTGTTTAAAAGTTTCGTGTAAATTAGGTTCTAATGTTCCGACTACTACCAGTTCTCCTTCTCGGCTAATGAGAACTGGTACGCGCTCATTATTTTTCTTTTCTCTGTAAAACAGCGCTGCCTCAAGGTTTTCAAGTGTGGCCTCATTTATATTAGAGACAAAAAAAAGATTCTCTTTGTTGTTTCTTAGAAATAATTGAACCTCAACAATTATCTCATCCACAAACGAAACATCACAAATTTCTATACCCGAAAAATCCATGTCCAAGCAATCATTAGGAACCAACTCACTAATCTTATTAAGTATTATCGTTTTAGCTTGTTTGCCAAATGGTCTGAATGTCATTGTCTTTTCCAGGCCTATTTCATTACCCACATTAATTATCTTTAGTCGATGTACCGTCATATTTATCACCCTTCACCAATATTTGGTGAATTCATAGAATAATAATACTAATTAAGGACAACCTTGTCAAGGGACAAAATGTTATTTCAGAGCTGACGCATGAAAATGTTTTTTAAATCTTGCGGGGTCTGGAATTGACGTTTTCGCAACTATTGCCTATTCGGTTATTCCAAAAATCACCGGTTTATCCGTATCAACACATCCTTAACTAAACCGTTTCTGCTCGTTTTAGCATGCCGGACATCTTCAACGGAAAGACGAGTAGCGCCGCGCAACCGCTGCCTAAGCTGTCTGTATCAGTTCAATTCGCTATGCCGCCAGACGGCTTGCTTTCCAATTTTCTTCGCGCACTAGTCGCAATTGACCGGGAGATTCGGTCAGCCGGCGAAGCCGCCCTGTATCCAACTCACTATAGGTCATAGCTTCATAAAACTTCTTGATGAAAGACTGAACCCCGACTGTTTTGACATGTTC
>NZ_QFFZ01000132.1 GCF_004369225.1 Pelotomaculum propionicicum | reverse complement strand
TAGCGTGAAAACAATTCAATTACACAACTGAAGGAGTAAGCCTAAAAAAGGACATACTTATCCCTTGGTTTAAAAAATTGATTTTTTAAGCAGATTGTAATGATATTGCTAAAATGTCCGAGGCTTGAATGATACCCTGTGTGACCAACAATTTAATAGCCCGTTTCAAAGCCTTTTCTTTCTGCTTGTCGCGGAGTTCCTGCGGCATATCGACTTGATAGAGGTCACATGGATTGAAAATCTCGCCAGTAGAAAGCATGTGGTAAATGGCGGTGAGAATCATCCTTGCGATAGCGATAATGGCTCGTTTCTTTCCTCTTCTTTTGACGATACGCTCATACTTGATTCTGTAGTAAGGGTTATCTTTCGATTTAACAGCAGCGTGAGCGATCTGTACAAGAGCAGGTTTGAGGTAAACACCGGCTCTTGTGATGCGAACAGACTTTTTCTTACCTGCAGATTCATTGTTGCCTGGCGTCAGACCCGCCCAGCAGCAGAGCCGCTTTGAAGATGAGAAATGAGACATATCGGTACCAATCTCGGAGATGACCGTGATGGCAGAAGTGCGGTCAACTCCGGGAATGGTACAAAGAAGCCGAATGGCGCTCTCATAAGGAGCGGCAAGCACATTCAACATTTCGTCCAGTCTCTTGATAGAGTTTTCGACAAACTCTAAATGGTTCTGAATCATCAAGGCACGGTATTTTTGCTCGGGGGTCATTTGGAATCCCTCGATAGACTGGATTACGGCATCAGCCTTCTTTTTGATAGAACCTTTGAGCAGGCTGATACAGTGCTGAGGGTCAAAGGAATCGGATCTTATAAGGTAGTCAGTGATGGAAGCGGCGGATTTGCCAAACATGTCGGAAACGACAGCATCAAGGGCTACATTGCAGACGGTAAAAACATTTTGGAATCGATTCTTTTCGCTGGATTTGCAGGAAACAAGCTTAAACCGATAACGGGTGTACTCCCGCAGTATTCGGATCGGTTTGCTGGGGATAAAACTTCCGGGAACAAGGCCGAGGCGAAACAGGTCGCCGATCCATTTAGAATCTTTCTTATCATTTTTGTTGCCTTTTACTGCCTTGACCCATTTGGGATTGGCAATGGTGACGTTGATGGAATCCTCAAGCAAATTGAATACTGGCACCCAATATTTGCCGGTAGACTCCATGCAGACATCAAGGCAATTGTTGTCAAGCAACCATTGCTTAAACTTCAGGATGGAATTGTTAAAGGTGGAAAATCGCTTCTTCTGGTAGCGGGGCATAATTCCCTCAGAAGTAATAATTGTGGCGACGAGAAATTTCTTATGGACATCGACGCCGCAGCAGATGGGATAAACGACTTTCAAGCTACTGCCTCCTCGCAAGTAAAATGATGAGGAGAAGACAGTGACTGAACCGCCACACATTCAACGAAGAGTTAAAACAATGATTAGCGTACGGTCTCGGAGAACCACTTATTTGTGCTTGAAAGGCGGTCCTTACACTGGTTTTTATACTGTTTTAAGTCTAAGAAGAGCAGTATACTACTCGCCTCACCGTGCTTTGTAGTGTGTCTTCTCCTCAGACAAATTGTACAGCAACCAGGGGGGGGTGCGCACCCGTTTTCATTACTATTTGTGTCGCCCGCACCGGCGGCGCGAGATGGAGGTTTTTATG
>NZ_QFFZ01000131.1 GCF_004369225.1 Pelotomaculum propionicicum | reverse complement strand
CTATTTAGCCCCCTAATTGAATTTGAGCCATACCCCCTTATTGATATAAACTAATATTAACGGAGGGGTATGGATGAAACGCAAGAGATATCCTAAAAATTTCAAAGAACAGCTTATCAAGGAAGCGCAGGAAGTCGGCAACACTCTTTCCGTTGCCAGACGGCATGGGGTTAGCCCCAAGACACTATACCGCTGGATTCAGGACTCCAAACATAAAGCCTGGGAGAAAGCCGGTGCAGATGCCAAAAAAGTAACGGCATATATTCCATCGCCCCAGGAATTCAGGCAAATGGAAAAAGAAAATAACACTCTGAAAAAGTTGCTTGGCGAAAAAGATCTAGAGATCGCCATTTTGAGGGATCTGGTAAAAAAGGCTCGCCCGGGCTTTCTGACAGAATAGAAATAGCCAACAAGTGGATCGCCCGGGGGTATGCATGTTCACTGGTACTGAGAATTGTTGGCGTACACGAAGCAACCTACTACCATCGAAAAAAGCGAAAGGATCATGCCCCGGTAAACCATAAGCCAAGAAGCGGACGGCCCAACACGGCATATTCCTGGACAAGGGACCAGCAGCGGATAAGTAACGAGCAAATCAAAGAATGGCTGATGGAACTGGTTGCCGGGGAAGAAAATGCTTACGGCTACCGGAAACTGGCCATTTGCCTACGCCGCCGGTATAATCTGGTAATTAATAACAAAAAAGTCTACCGGCTCTGCAAGGAATTGGATATACTGGCGCCTCAGCGGCGGATTAATGTCAAGCATCCCAGGCGCCTGGCAGTCAACCGTAAGATTACCGCTTCAGACCAACTTTGGGAAGTAGACATCAAATACGGCTATATCACCGAGGAAGACCGTTTTTTCTACCTAATGTGCTTAATTGACGTTTATGACCGGATGGTTGTGGATTACCACCTGGGGTTGTCCTGTGAAG
Source organism: Pelotomaculum propionicicum (assembly GCF_004369225.1). Lineage (GTDB taxonomy): Bacteria > Bacillota > Desulfotomaculia > Desulfotomaculales > Pelotomaculaceae > Pelotomaculum_B > Pelotomaculum_B propionicicum. The sequence goes on along the minus strand of NZ_QFFZ01000131.1, from coordinate 746 downwards.
GGAAACATGCCGCCCAGGTCCTCCAGCGGGCCTTGTGGAAACGTAATCTCTTTGAAACAGACTGTCGTCCGGTAATCCGGAGCGATAACGGCCCCCAATTTATCAGCCATGCGTTTGAGGAGGCTTGTGAGAAATTCAGCGTTGAGCATGAGCGGATTCCCCCGAAAACACCGAATAAAAATGCTCACATTGAGTCTTTCCATGCCTTGTTGGAAGCGGAATGCTTAAGCCGGCACGAATTCGTATCCTACCAGGAAGCCTATCAGTTAGTTGGCGAATACATCCGGTTTTATAATGAACGGCGTATCCATGGCAGTCTGTATGATTTTGCGCCTTGTGAGTTCCGGCAGCGGCTGGCTGCGGGCCAACTTAAGCCCTTCATTGTAAAGGTTTAGCGTTCGTTATGATTTCCTTTAAGATACCGGATGCCGGAGCCCGAGCTTGTTCCCCTTATCTGGGAGTTCGGCCTGCCCACCTGGCTAAGACCTGGCCGGCAACCGCACAGCGGCCCGGCCTTGACCGCCGTGGTAAAATGTGTCGGCGGGGATGGGCGATACAGTTAATGATACCGTTTACCATCACCCTCGCCCGTCCCCTTTATTCAACTATTCCACGGCGAGTCAAGGCTTGCCGGACAGGTCGTGGCAACAGGTTAAAGTGGAGAGATTGTTCTAGTCAAAAATACCTTTAATTCTATGTAAACAAGAGAATAAGGGAGTAGACTCTAAAATTAGGGGTTTGAACCG
>NZ_QFFZ01000130.1 GCF_004369225.1 Pelotomaculum propionicicum | reverse complement strand
TTTGATGCTGATTTTTACAGGATAAGGCGTCTTTTAAATTATCGTAAAGCTTATTGCATGTAGGGCACCTATACCAGGTTTCAATGTGCGCCATATTATTAACCCTCCTTGTTCTCCAGATCTTCTCCGCCGTTAACGCGCCACTCCGGAGGCATCTCCGCCATTGCGATAAATGCAGGACCTTGCTTTAGTTCCCACCGGCTGGCCGCCTCTTACCGAGCACAACAATTATCGAAGGAAACGGCGCACCGTGTTTAGCTCCCCCAAATTTTAGCCGCCCTTTAATGAATCTAACTTCGGCTTTGCCTAAAATGTACCCATGAAACCACCTGGTTTCAGTTCTAGCCGGGAGCAGGCATACCACTGTCGCGCCTTTTAGTGACTCTTCGTAAGCCTTTTTAACCCAATCACATACCCCAGGTATATACCGGTCATTATGAAAGCCACGCTTCTTGCATTTCTTTTTATGACATTTTGGCTTACAAGGCTGCTCCGGCTCACCGTAGGGCGGATTCATCCAGCAAACTTCGCCGGCCCAGGATTGAGACAAACCGTTAACTTCCTGAGTGAAGTACCTGGTGCATTTCGCGTTCTCGCTTGTGGCGCAAACGTCCAAGGTGAAGTGAAACTCTTTATTCAGCTGATCAAATAGTTCCTGAGGCGTTTCCCACTCTGCGGTTTCAGATGAGAATAAGGTCTTAGATACCATCAGCTCCACCTCACAGCTAACGTCTTTTCTTTTTCGGGGCGGGCAGCGTCTTGCCCCCACCAAGGCCGCAGACCTCACAACTCTCGGCCCTCTTGTCACATCTGAATTTACACGGCTCCCCCTCACGAAACCGGCAGCGGCAATGTATCATTTTCCCCCTGAAACCGACCGGTAAGTTAACCCCAGGAATCGTCACGGTACTCGGCCCAGTCATGTTAACTAACCCTTTTTCCCTTCTGGCTCTCCACCCGGTAGCGGATGGAGTATTTCAGCCGGTTAAAGTCACTGGCAAACTCCGCTTTCAGCGCCTCAAGCCCCTTTGACTTTTCAGCCTTCTGCAGTTCAAGGCGGCCCCGTGTTGCCCTGGCTGCCGCAAGTCTCGCGTCCAGCTCAGCGATCTCATCATCCACCGCGAGCAGCTTATGGTCGATGTCCGCACACGACAGCTCCACCTGCTTCGTTTCGGCTGCAATCCTTGCTTTGAGTCCCAAGACACGCTCCGTCTGGACCCTGCAAATAGTCAGGTTAACCTCCGGGCTGAACCCGAAGTCAATATCGACCAGAGTGATCAGCTTGTCTGCGGCGATGTTATAGATAAAGAAAATATCATCCAGCACCCGGTACTGTATCTGCTCGCCGTTTTCTTCTTCCTCGTGAACGACAGCCGCCTGTTCAAAAGCCGCTTGTATTTCAGTGTCTAACTCTTCCGGGACCATGCTGGCCGAACCAGGGTTAACCCTTTCTATCCACCGTTTGCGGGGATGTTTCCCGATAATCACTGAATCTGCCTCCAGTGCGGAGCAGCCAACAGGGCGGCCACCAGGTAGCCGGCCACAAAGCCGAGAATCCAATGCGCCCAGTAAGTGCTCATAACGTTTTTAACCCGGCCCAACCATGCCGGCATGCGGTAGCGGAAGTGTCTCCTTGACTTTTGCTTCGGCGGAGCCAGTAAAATCTCCAGCTCTTTGGATGAT
>NZ_QFFZ01000013.1 GCF_004369225.1 Pelotomaculum propionicicum | reverse complement strand
ACAAAACCCGCCTCGAGGCGGGTTTTGCTTTTAGTAGTTTTCGCACCTGAGTTCAAAAAAAGCCTGGGGATGGGCGCAGACCGGGCAGATCTCCGGCGCTTCCTGGCCAAAATGGATGTGGCCGCAGTTCCTGCATTTCCACTCCAGCTGCTCTCCCTTCTTGAAAACAGTCCCGTTATTAAGGTTTTCCAGGAGGGCCAGGTAGCGCTTTTCGTGCTCCTTCTCCACCAGCCCCACCGATTTAAAGAAATCGGCGATTTCGTCGAAGCCCTCTTCCCGGGCTACAGCTTCAAACTCGCTGTACATGGAGGTCCACTCGTAGTTTTCCCCCTCCGCCGCTGCTTTGAGGTTTTCAGCGGTATTGCCGATGCCGTTTAAGAATTTAAAAATTTTCTTGGCGTGTTCTTTCTCGTTATCCGCAGTCTCGAGGAATATGGCGGAAATCTGCTCGTAACCTTCCTTTTTAGCCGTGCTGGCAAAATAGGAGTACTTATTGCGGGCCTGTGATTCTCCGGCAAACGCCGCCTTTAAATTCGCTTCGGTTTTGCTCCCTCTAAGCTCCAAGATTATCGCCTCCTGTAATTTTTTTATATATTTATTGCTTAACTAAATAAATACCTCTGGCAGCTCACTTGTTTTTCAAGCAAAAACACAAATTAACAGACATGAAAAAAGACATTTTTCCAAAAACTAAGCCAAACTCTAAGAAAGGGGGCTTTAATGTTGCCACGGGAGGGATTAATCCCCACGATCCTGGGTACCGCGGTTACCGCCGCCGGACTGGCACTGAGCAACAGAAACCCCGTCGCCGGCTGGGGTATAGCAGGATTTGGCCTGGCTCATATCGTGCTTGGAGCCATTGACCTGCTGGAACACCCCGCTGATCGCCTGGAGTTTTAGAGGGGAGCTTTGAGCTCCTCTCTTTATGTTCAGTCGTTCTTTAAAAACTTGGGCAGGACGTTTTCTTCCTTCCCGATATGTTCAGCCAGCAGATTGGCGATGGCGTAACCGTGCTTGAGAACGCTTTCCCTGTCCACCTCCAGGGGCGGCGGCAGGGTAAGCTTGTCCAGGTTTTTGGGGGTTTCCTTTTTTTCTATGTTTTTAGATAAGGAAATCATGCGGGCCACATGGTCCTTGGCAGTTGGCAGCATTCCCAAACCAGTTACCTGCCCGAGCGACCTGAGGAATCCTTCAAAAGCCTCGTAAAGCAGGTTATGCTCCTCATACATTGCCGTAATGAATGCTTTGCCGGCCTCGCCCGCCTGGACGGCTCTGGGATAAACGTTTTTCTCCTCTTCCCTGAAGTGGGGAATCAGCACATCCTTGATAATCTCAGCGAATTCCCTGAGTTCCCAGATTACGTTTTCGCCGGCCTCACCGTGCTCGATGTCCTTTAAATTCCCCTCAAATTTGGGCAGGATAAAGTATAAAGCAGTGTGTTCATCATGAAATAGCTGGAGCCAGGACACATTTTAACACTCCTCGCAGGCATGATCGTCCCGTAGCCGGGAATGAGCAAATGGGCAGTTTAACGTCTTGCCCGGGACAAACTACTACAGCCGCCTTTACAGTGAGAAACCTGCCTGAGCATCCATTGTTTGCGAAGCATATGAGCACCTCCCAACCTAAATATAGTTTATGCTTATAGCCAAGATTGTTGCATCAAAATGTCTTCCTTGCTATAATCTTCCGGCTTAAAAATTACCCCGGTCTAACTATTGCTGATTATAAAAGTTATTATTTAAGGTTTTATTTCTGAAACATTAAAAAATTATTAATCCAGGTTTTTATTGGCCAGCACATCCTCCACGACCTTTTTATGGTACGGGCCGATAAAAGCTATACCCTCCGTTTTCCCCCGGGACACCCACATAAATTCGGTGTGCTCGCCGCTCAGCACTATCCCGGGCCGGACCGGGCTGTCATCCTGGTACAGGTAAAAAACACCGAACCTTTCCACCCCGTCCGGGAACAACACCACGTAGGTCTTCAGCAGGCGCGGCCTGCCCGGCAGGGTCAGGCCGGTTTCTTCTTTTACCTCCCGCAACAGATCCTCAACCGGCAGACCTGAGATATAATGCCCACCCGGCAGGCCCCACAGGCCTTCCACACCCTTGCCCTGGTATTTGGAATAACGCAGGAGCAGTACTTCCCCCTGGTTTACAATTACCGCGTGCTGCATCACCGCCAGCAGCTTGTGCTTGAATCCTCTCATGGTCCACCTTTAAAACTCGTTTCTTACTAACCTTAATTCTCTGCAAAGAGTTTTTTCCCTCTCTTATTTGGCAAAAGCACAAAATCGGAAAGAAAGGCCAGCAGCAGCAGGCCGCCCACATCTAAAAAATAGCTGTACCACAACTGCCAGCGCGGGTATACAACCATGCCATAGCTGTGCATAACCGCTTCCAAGGCCAGGACTATAACGGCAAAATATACGGTGTAAAGCAGCCTTCGCCCCCAGCGGGCAGGCAGCCAGTTCAGGTACAAAATCGCACCGCCGTAGATTATTATTATTAAAAAGAGAGGCAGGTTTGACAGGTAGACTATCGCTCCGGGATAGACATATAAATTATAACTGGTGCTGAAATAATCCACGGTCACCATAATGGCCACGCCGATCAGCCCGGCCTTCCAGAGCCGGCTAAAACCGCGGCCAACCAGCAATCCCAGCAAGGTCCAGGTAAACAGCGCGCCGTAAAACATGGGCATGCGCAACAGCTCCGTTTTTTACTTATAATTCACATTAACAGAATGTATATGTAACCGGCACATAAAAAAAAACCGCCCTTTCAGGCGGCGCCATGTTTAAAATTTTCCATAGTCCACATTTTCCAGGGATATGATTTCCTGCGGGCTGAGCCTGGCGCTTAACACCGCCCGGTCCTCTGCAGAGGTCAGCCTGGCAGCCTTTTGCGCCGGCGCCCCGGGCTTTTTCCGGGCCAGGTGCAGCTGTCCCACGCGCTTCGGCGCGGCCCCGCCGGTCTTACCAACAGAAGATTCAGCCGGAAGCAAAACGGCATGTTTTTTCAGCTTGAACCTGCCAAGCATCTGCGTAACCATTTCAACCTGGGTCAGCATCTCTTCACTGGCCGCGGCCAGTTCTTCCGAACTGGCCGAGTTCTGCTGGATAACCTGGTCAACCTGGCTCAAACCCTGGTTGATCTGCTCGATGCCCAGGGACTGCTCCTTACATGCTGAGGCTATCTCACCGATCAGATCGGTCACCTTGGCGGCCCCAACCACAATCTCTGCCAAAGCCCTGGAAGTTTCTTCAGCAATTTTTGTCCCCGCCTCAGCCTTTTTGATTGAGCCTTCGATTAATTCAGCAGTCTCTTTGGCAGCCCTGGCGCTCCTCTGACCAGGTTTCTCACTTCCCCGGCCACTACGGTAAATCCCTTGCCGTGCTTGCCGGCACGGGCAGCCTCTACCGTGGCGTTCAGAGCCAGCAGGTTGGTCTGGAAGGCAATCTCGTCTATGGCCTTGATAATTTTAGATATACTGGCGGCGGACTCGTTAATGTTTTCCATAGCCCTGACCATCTGGGCCACCTGCTCGTTGCCCCTGACCGCGTTGGCTTTGGCCTGAACCGCCAGACTACTGGCCTGCATGGCGTTTTCCGCGTTTTTCTTGGTTTGCGAGTTCATCTCCTGCATCGAAGAAGCAATCTCCGACATGGCGCTGGCAGACTCAGCCGCTCCCTGCGACAGGTCCTGACTGGAACCGGAAACCTGCTGCGTGCCTATGGCAACCTGGTCAATGGCCATAAAAACCTGCCTGAGTATTTCATCCATCGAGACGAGGGTTGTATTCAAGGCGTCTTTAATGATCGCGTGCTCTCCCTGATAGTCGCCTGTGACGGCAACATCAAGGTTCCCCTCAGCCATTTCTTTCAGGCACTCAGTCGCCTCACAAATCGGCCTGACCACCGCGTCCAAAGTGTTGTTAACACCTTCGATAACCTTGCGAAATTCACCATGGTGCGCAGCGGCTTCAGCCCGCGTGCAAAGTTTGCCCTCCACCGCCGCCCTGGTCAGCAGGTCAGCGTCTGCCACCAGGTTTTGGATGGCCTCCGTCATTTTAATTAATGCGGGGAGTAATGTGTCATGCTCACTTCTGCGCCCTATTTTCTTTAATTCGGCCAGGTCGCTGAAGTTGCCGCCGCTCACGTGATTAACAATCTGCACAACCCGCAATAAGCGCGCCTGCACTTCATTGGCGGCTTCCTTAAGATCACGCCAGGCGCCGGAATACTCTCCGGTCATGCTTTGAGTATAATCGTTTACCGCCGTCCTGCTTAATACAGCTAAAAGTTCACTCACTGGAGCGGCCACAGCTGCTCTACCAATTAAGCTAATGGCCCTAAAACCTCCTGATCTATATTATTTGCAGTTGTTTTGAAGCTTTTCAGTTATAATCTGAAAAAGCCGCTCATCTGAAAGCACTGAAAAAACCGGATTATTAACGATCACATCAGCCATGCTTTTTCTGATAGTTTTTTCATCCCGGGGAAGATCCGTTCCCAGATCGAGCTTATCCAGCCATCTTTCAAAAAGGTCAAAAAAGGCATCGCCGTGCAGGCTCAGGGGATATATGCCACTTGTTACGATCTCAGTATACTGCTGCAGCATATCAAGCGTTTTATCACGATTGCCCTGCATAATATATCCCTGAGCGGCAGAAATATAAAGGCCGACCAAAACGCCGGGGTGCAAATGCCTCATGTCAAACACTTCCGCGATGTTAAGCGCGCGCCGCAGCACTTCTTCGAATTTTGAAGGGTCATCCGTACACAGCATAAGGTAAGCGGGGAAAAAATTAAACAGGACGACGATATTCTGATAAATCCCGACCTGCAAAACGGATTTTGCCTCGTCAGCGCGTCCCGTCATTTGGTAAGCGGATGCCAAAATTGATTCGGGCGGCAACGCAGGCGCGACTGTTCCATCCAATAGCTCCAGCGCGGTATTTGGATCGCAGGCGGCAAGGCTGCACAGAGCTTCCATATACAAAGCCTGCCTTGTAAGCGATACATCGTCGCTTTCCTCCTTGACCCGGATAAAAAGAGCCCTGGCTTCCTCAATCAAAGATGCCGATTTTTGCGGGTCCTTCAGCAGTTCGGCATGGTTGATCATCAGAATCCCCATTTGCAGCAGCAACGGAAAGCATGAATAGTATTTTTTAATGATCTGACGGCAGTCATCCATTACCGTATCAAAGGGTTTTGACGCAAAATCAGATGATAGTTTCCGGTACAGCTTTCGAATATCTTCTTTTGCCATTTGTGGCTTATAATCCATCAATTCGTCAATGCTGATGTTAAAGTATGCAGCCAGCTGCGGAAGAAAGGTTACGTCAGGATAACTCTGCTCTGTTTCCCATTTTGAAACGGACGCCTTGGAAACCCCAATGTAATTTGCCAGTTCATCCTGGGTAATACCCTTTTCCTTGCGTTTTTTCACAAGCACTTTTGCAATATTGATTTCCTTCATATGAACCACCTCCTGTTTATATTTTAGAAAACTGGCCGAAGCAAATCAATGGATTAGAAGTTAACTTAGGTTGAATAAATCAACCTGTGCGATACTTTTTAAATCCGTACTGCCATCAAGAAGGGTTAATAGTATGGTTAATTGGTGCGTTAAAAAATAAAAACAACATGTAGGTTTGCATCCTTACATGTTGTTTTACAATTGGCTGGGGCGGCTGGATTCGAACCAACGAAATGCCGGAGTCAGAGTCCGGTGCCTTACCGCTTGGCGACGCCCCAGTGAAAGTCAGTTTATGCTTAATTTTTTTGAAATAAGCTCTTTTTCTTTTAGTATTGACAGGTAATCATCAGGATTAAACAAACCTTCGATGATAAAGGGGACAGGTAAAAAACCTACTTCGTCCAGCAAATAATCCTGGCCGCTCAATAAAACGGGATCCTGAACTTATGGTTGGTAAAACCGCTGATATGGACTATTTTAATCCTACGTTCAAAACGTTTCAATATTTTTTTCAAATAATTTTCATGCCTGAGCAATGGATGGTCATCCACCTTTTACTGTAGATATTTTGCTGTGATTTGATATTGTTCCACTCAAAAACAGAACCGATAATATCGCCGCAAATTGCTCCGATCAAATATGAAACCTCCTGAGATAGGTGTCACTAACCGCCATGTCTATAATCTCCCTGAGGCGCCCATATCGACGCTGACAGTCGAGCAATTCGTCTCCGATGCGCAGGAGCTAACCCAGTTAATGCGCGTACGTTTTCACCAGGATAAAATTTATGTGATGGGGCTGTCATGGGGCACCATCCTGGGCACCAAGCTGGTGCAGCAGTATCCTGACCTGTACCACGCCTATATCGGAACCGGCCAGATGGTCAACACGACCGAAAACGACCGCATGAGCTACGAGATCGCGCTCAGGACTGCTACCGAGAGAAACGACAGCGGTACAGCTGACAAACTGCGCCGCAATGGCCCGCCGCCCTATACCGGGAATGGCATGGCTATGAAGTATGCGATGTACAATAACATCCTGTTTGACATAATGGGCTCAGCCAGGCTGGAGGCAGTTTTACTGCTGGCACCACAGTTCGCGCGGGAATACGGGCTGCTTGATAAAGTGAATTTTGCCCGAGGGCTGGTAGAATCATTCTCGGTTGTATATCCCCAACTGCAGGACCTCGATTTCACGACGCAGGCCTCCAAGCTAGACGTACCTGTGTACTTTCTCGTAGGGCGGCAGGATATTAATGCGATAGCATCGCTGGTAGAGCGGTATTACAATGTGCTTGAAGCACCGCATAAGGAGCTAATCTGGCTTGAGTCGGGGCATGGGGCCAGTTCGGAAGAGGTTTTGGATGCGATGGTGAATCATGTACTGACGCAGGCAACCCATTAGTCAGTACCTAACCTTTCGTGAAATTTGGGCTTTGAATCAGGAAATTAACTAAAATTTCTGTAACTTGGCACAAATCCAGCAGGAATTACCTAAAAAGTGGCGAACAACATAATATACAAACGGAGTCTGCCAAGGGACATGTAAATCCCCCGGACTTGGCGAGATAGCAGGGTTGCCCGACCTTTTCTATCTGCTTTGTAGCTTTCAAAGTCTGAACAGTAAAAAGAGCATCCTGGCCGATGTTCTTTTTACTTTTTCAAACCCTTCAAGGGCATCGCCCCTTTCAAAAATCATTTTTCCTTAGTGACTCCCTTAAATGGCTTCCCACCTGATTTATCGTCCATGAATCTACCGGTAATGCTGTCGCGCTTTACCCATGTGCCGGATTTTGGGTTATGAGCTTGAGACCGGTTAGTTACTGCGCACTGCCGGTAGTTATTACCAGTATTTTTGGCCATCATACTACCCCCTCTCTTCATGGTAAATTGTGGACACCAATATGTCGATCAAAGTATAAACCAAAAATTTATTATTGACAAGTGCAATTATCAAGTATACAAATCAAGTATACTTGTATATAATAATTATATATATATTATTGAGGGAGGAGGGTTTTATGGATTTAAAAATTATTGGTACGAATTTACGCAGAATTCGTGAGGCAAAAGGTTTGACTCAATCCGAAATGGCAGACCGGGCTGGGATTTCAAGGATCGCTTATAGAAATATTGAAAACGGCAGCTCTACCCCAAAAGTATCAACCCTGCAAAATATTGCTAACGGTGCTGGAGTAAAACTCCAAGATTTGTTCGTTCCGGTCCGCACCTTAAAGAATGTCAGATTTCGGGCATCCAAAAGGATGAACAGCAGGGATAATATTTTGGCTGAAGTAACACGGTGGCTTGATGATTTTAATAATCTAGAAGGATTATTAAAGGACAGAAAAAAATATCGATTTAAAACTCTTACTGAAAAGTTGTCTTCAATGCCAAGAGGAGGTGACAGAGCTAAGTTCGCAGCCGAACAAGCAAGATTAGAATTAAAACTCAATAAAACTGAGACTATCCATGATATCGCTGGTTTACTTGAATCATGCGGCATAAAGGTATACCCACTAAATCTTGTATCAGATGATTTTTTTGCCTTATCTGTGGCAGAGGATGATGGAGGCCCTGCTGTAATTGTTAATGTGTGGGAACGAATTTCAGTTGAGCGGTGGATTTTTAGCGCTGCTCATGAACTTGGGCACTTGCTTCTTCATTTTGATACCTATAAAGTTGAAGAAAGTGCTGAAGACGATGACCAGGAATATGAAGCGAATATCTTCGCTTCTCATTTCCTCATGCCGGAAGAAGCCTTTAAATCAGAATGGGATGATACTTTTGGCTTGCCCTTTGTCAGTCGAGTTCTAAAAGTAAAGCGGATTTTTCAGGTTAGTTACAAAACTGTTTTATATCGCCTTTCTGAAACTCTAGGTAATTCTATATGGGGGAAATTTCAGATTGCTTATAAGCTGAAATCTGGTAAAACATTGGGTATCAAGGATGAACCAGAAGCTTTGCCACCAGATAAATTTCTACAATATCCAGAAGTATTACGTTCCCAGGAACCTGACTCCCTATCCCCATCACACTTCTTAGAAGACCGTTTATATAGATTGGTACGCAACGCTATTGAAAAAGATGAAATCACTATGAGTCGTGGTGCTGAAATACTGAGAATAGACCTTGAAGATATGCGTGATATAGTTTCTTCGTGGGTGTAATAAATGGGAACAACGAAGAGGCAGTTCCTAATTCTTGATGCTAATACACTTATAGATTTCTGTACATGTGACAAGACAATTATTAAATTGATTTGTGCATATGTTGGACAAATATACTTAGCTACGCCTGTTTTGTCTGAAATTAAAGAAATAGATGCGGGTGAATGCATTGAACTTGGAATTAAGCTTGTTGAACCTGAACTGGATCAGGTTATGTTGGCGGTAGAAAAAAGAGGCTCCTTATCTTTTCAAGATAATATATGTTTAATTCTTGCCAAAAAAAATGGCTGGACGTGTGTAACAAACGATAAACCTTTAAGACGGGAGTGTAAACTTGAAGGCATACCGCTGATATGGGGTATTCAACTTATTTGTATATTAGTTGAATCTGGCGGACTGCCTGTTAAACATGCGAGGGATATTATTTTAGAAATACAGGAGAACAACCCGAAATACATTACTGACAATATTGTACAAAAAGCCTTTAAAAGACTTGGGATAGGCGACTGATTCATCTTCCTAACGTTTTGAGTCTGGCAATTCAGAATCAACCAACAGTAAATCAAGGTGACATTGAGAGGGCTGGTCAGGCAGTGGGCACCGCGCTTGGCCTGACATTCTGGGGAATACTCTGGTTCTTCCCAACCGCCGGACTGGGAATCTTAGCTCTCGTCACAAGGCCCAAGGAAAAAGTTGCATTGCCGGAAACAAAACTGTGCGGTCATTGCGGCAAGTATTTCACGGGTAATCCCGCCTATTGCCCTAACTGCGGTGAAGGTATAAGTGGGTCTTCCTAAAACAATTTTTCTATTGTATGAGATCCTCGGAAGCCCCTGGTTTATAGACCAGAGGGCTTTTTTTAAATATTTTACTGCCATCGAACATATTTTCTATTCAATGACAAACATATAGCCAGGAGATGGTTTAGAATTATTATAAAAGGATTATTTGCAGGAGGGTTCTCTATGGCGGAGGTTTTTATTGAGCAACTAATACCCGGGCAGGCAGTAAACAGCATTTTCGTCTTAAAGGCAAAGAAACTGCTGCCTTTACGCAACGGAACAGGGCACTACCTTGCTGTGGTGCTGGGAGACAGGACAGGCCAAATGGAAGGCAGGGTCTGGGAGCCGGTATATGAGATTTATCACAGCTGCCGGGTTGGAGATATTGTGCTTGTTCAGGGTCAGGCTTCAGAGTACAACGGCACGGTTCAAATCCAAATATCGGCTATGTCTGTTTGCCGGGAGGGTGAAACAAATCCGGGAAGGTTCCTACCCTCCAGCAAATTAGAACAGGATGCGGCCAGGGAAAAGATTGTTTCAGTTATTGAGTCCATGCATAACACTCACTTAAAAAGATTGTTGTCCCTGATTTTTTCTGATAATGATTTTCTTAATGCCCTTCTCACGTCCCCCGCCGCCAAGCGCAACCACCACGCTGCCATCGGGGGGCTTATGGAGCATACTTTGGGCATCGTTAGCGCCGCGGAGCAGATAGCGCCTGTTTATCCAAAGATAGACCGTGATTTGCTAGTGGCCGGCGCTCTCCTCCACGACATCGGCAAAGTAGAGGAATACAGCCTCGGCACTGATATAGATTTCACCGACGAGGGCCGCCTGCTGGGACATATTGTCCTCGGCGCACGCCTCCTGGATAAATACATCAGCGGTCTGCCTGAATTCCCTGAGGAACTGAGGCTCAAGCTGCTGCACATGATCGTCAGCCACCACGGGCAGTACGAGTGGCAGTCGCCGAAAAGGCCCAAATTCCTGGAAGCCGCTATTTTGCACCACCTGGACATGATCGACGCAGCGGTGGATATGTTCAGCTCAGCCGTTGAAAGCCGCGCTGACCAGGAGGAGCATTGGACCGGGTGGGTAAAAGGGCTGGACAGGTATGTGTTTTGTAAATAAGTGTCGTAAAAAGGAGGAAAGGTAAGGTTTTGGTCGTATTCCCCTTTAGAGGCATAATCTTACACGTCAATTAGTAAGGGGGATGCGATTTGGCTGATCTGGACACAACAAAAGCCTTAAGAATTGCCAAGGTGATTGAGCTTCTGAACAAAAAAAGCCCGTACGGGGGAGCAACCTTAAATGAATTGGCAGAGGCCTGTGAAGTGACCACTAGGAGCATCTTGCGTTACCTGGATCAAATAGAAAATGAAATGTACATACCTATTATCAGGCCGGAAAGAAACACTTCCAAGAAAGAAGGCTTGTACCGCTTGGATGCCGGTTATCTACCATCCATCAGCCCGGAAAAAGCGCTGATTATTTTCTTAAGTCTTCTTCAGCAGAAAGGTTCCGCCCTGGCCGGCCACACCAATGAACTAAAGGACGCGCTGGTCGGGACACTGTTTAAATATAAGTACACCCCGCAAAGCCTGCCGGTGGAACAGCTACAGGAGCGGATCTATATTGTTGAGGAACAACTGGCGGAACCAGCCAGGGTGAGTGAAATTTTCGCCAAACTTGTACAGTCCCTCCGGGACTGCTGCCGGGTAAAGCTCTGGTACTACGTTGCACATAGCGGACAGGAAACAGAGCGGGTTGTTGAACCCTATGGCCTGATATGTAAGCGGCACAACTGGTACCTGGTCGCCAACTGCCTAACCAGAAATGGAATAAGGGTATTTCGGGTGGACCAGATTACAGGTATCTTCCCCTACGCCTCGGAGCTTTTTGAGTACCCTGCAGAATTTTCATTACAGGAATACATGGCTCAAAGCTGGGGAGTAATTAATGATGGTGAAATTTGCAAGGTCAAGCTGAAGTTCAGACCGGAAGTTGCCCACAGGGTTAAAAGACTGATTTACCACCCATCGCAGGTTATAGAGGAAGAAACAGCCGCCGGCTCGGTGATCATGTCCTTTGAGGCCTGCGGTATTGATGAGATGAAAACCTGGATCACTCAGTGGGGCGAGATGGTGGAAGTGCTGGAGCCCCAGTGGCTTAGGGAAGATATATACGATATAGTCCAGCGGATAGCAAATATCTATATTATTTAATAATTTGAGGGAGTATTAAGTAGAGCTTTTTGAGCAAATCTTTGGTCAACTATTTTAATTTATTTAGGGCTATACAAAACAAAGCCCGAAAGCAAATGTTTTCGGACCTGATTAAAATCTCCTCTAAAAAGCTAATTGGGAGTGTAAATAATTCCGTGTAAATGGAAATTTCATCTTTAATTTGGTTAAGCTATAAATGGCTCTTTTCCGCCAGGCAGCCTCTGGAGCCCTTCCCTGGACTCTCTGCCTATAACGCCGTCAGTGTCCCCCGAATCTAATAGAGGTTGTATTAAAGAAATTTCAAAGTTTCTGGCCCTTCTGGAAACTTCTTTGGAAGGTGTGCGCTGCTTTTCCAGAATACGGTAGGCCCAGGGTATAAACAGCATATATTTAGCCCTGGTTTGGATTGTGCTTGTCCCGGGGAACATTAAAGTTGAAAAAGCATCCCTGACGGATGTTTTCCACCCTCTCCAGGGCTTCGTCTGTTTCCAGGTTAAACGAGGCGAACTGCCCGGCCTGCACCAAGTCGTTGATCAACCCTTTCAGGGCGGCAGCGTCAATTTCACTGAATGGGCGTGTAATCTCAGATAGAATGTAGGCTAGGCCGGCTGTGAGCTCCCTGAAACTGATTTTCCCCTGGTTATCCATTACCGGCAGGTTGGAGAGGAGCGGGTTAATGGCATTATAAAGCTGCTCAGCCAGGGCGCTCTGGCTCAAATATCGCTCACGCCTGCTGTCCCCACCCTCTTCATCAAATTCTTCCGCGGCCTTTTCTTTAAGGGTTTCGCTCATTCTTTGAAGCAGAACATAGCGGTCCCTGCCCCAGCCGATGCCGGACCTGCTTAAAACCCGCGCCGCCGCGGCCGATGTGAGAATTGTATCTTTTTCCCTTTGCAGCCGCACATCTCCACTTAAAAGAAGAACCTTTAAGACACTTACGGAATAATCATTCCTGATCCAGTCAACCAGTCCCTGCAGGACCCTGCCCGGGCCGGTAAGCGAACCGGGTATTCCTTCCTCGAAAGTCATATTCAGCCCCAGGCGCCTGGCCAGAGTATAAAAAACGGGTATGTACCCACTGTTTGTATAAGCAACGGTTACACTGTCCAAAGGTGTCCCTCCGGCCATAACACGCCTTAAAATTTCCCTGGCCTCGTTCGTCAGCCCGTAGGAATGAAAGCAGCTTAAAGATCCATCGCCCACCGGCTCTGGGGACTGGCCAACCTGATACAGCCAGGGCAGACGCTCCACATCGGATGCGGGAGCAGCCGCGTTTTCCGGCAAAAAATACTGTGGCTTTATGCCTGGCCCCGCCAAGCCGTAAACCGGGTCTGGGTGTATGACGATTAACCTGTCTTGAGCAAGCGACTTGATTAATTGATCTTCAAGCGGGCTTAGCTGCAGAAAGGATGGCAGAAGGTATACAGTGTCAGTACCTAAAGCACTTTTCTTTGAGGAAAGTAGATTCAATGCAAGAGTAAGCAGACCTGGGGTATCTATATATTTATAATCTTCAAGGTACTGTTCATAGGCCTTTAGCAAAGCAGCCATGTCGTGTCCTTTATCTTTGCTGACAAAGCTGTCTGGAGGAAGGGCTTTAGCTACAACCCCGCAGTATCTTAGTTCATTTATAGATGAAGCTATAGCGCGGATCAGCCCCGGGGAGCTGCTTTCTCTTATAAAATAACGAAGGGCTTTTTGTTCCTCCAGGTGCTGAAATACTTCCTCAACGACGGCTGTTGTAAGCAGGCCTGTTAGTAGAGTAATTTCTTTTTCAGCTAAGTACTCGCCGGCAATCTGATGTGCCAGGCCGGCGGCAGTACCGGGGTGCAGGTTTACCCACTTTGTACCGCTCCTGGCCAGTGATTCGCAGAGTTCATGCCCCTGGCCGTATCCCGGCACAATAAGTATTTTCTCCTGCAAGGGGTATTTTTCACAAACTTCCTTAAGTGATGAAAGAAGGTGGTTCATATGATCACTCCAAAGAATATATACACCAAATGTAAATTTGTGTTGTTAAACCTTAATTCTACCAGCCGATAGCTTTTCCTCTCAAATCATCAACAAGATTAGATAAATTACAACAATTATTAGCATTAAAAAACTGGCTTTATCTTTTAGATTAAGCCAGGGAGGTGACATTAGTCTGTCAATAGATATTGTATTAAAAAATCTTTTAATTGCTTTATCTATCCTTTATAAATCTGGGAGGAAGCCGTTACAATGCTAAGAAGATAACAGCAATAATGTTTACAGGGTATTAATAAAAAACATCAAAGACTAACCAACTGCATGTCCAGCCCCTGCCGATTGATAATGAAATTGCTATGTTCACATTCCCTAATGTTAATTTTGAAATGGAAAGGGAAAACAGCCTTTGCCGCCGGGATCATTTCCAGAGGCATATACCGATAACCGGAAACCCGCAGGACCACCTCAGCCAGCCATAACTTTAATGCTGTATTGGTTATTTCGTATTTTTCCGGCAGGGTATAAATATTACTTTTACTCCGCTCAATAAGCCCCCAGGATTTGATACTCATCAATACCGCCGTGGCGGCTACCTCCACCCTGCGTCGATCCCCGTAGAGACCTTTCACCCTGCGGCCTATTTGCTGGCTGGGCACCTCATTTTGCAGCCCGAACAAATTTCCCATCTCACTAACCACGTCTTTAAAAAAAGGATAGGCTAGTAAAGTCATACCCCAATGAAGGACAAGACGATCACGGGGCAATAAAGATGGCAGCAGTTCTAAAGCCCTTTGGCGCACATCATTTAAATCATCAGGCACCAAATACCAGATTTTCATCAAGATCGTAACAGCATTTTTTCTCGATTTGGCGCCGTGAACATCCGCATTTAAGAATTCGTCCAGCTTTTCATACATATTTTTGCGATCCATTTTGCTTGCTTCCCTGGCAATATAGTCCAGATGCCGTAACATTATTTTTTGATCAAACCCTACTGGTTTTGCCATTTTAAAACCTCTTAAGATTATTGTTACTTGTAATATGTATAAAGGGCACCACTACTTCTTCCAGGCTGATCCCACCGTGACTGACCACATTTTCTCCTTCTTGAATAAAAGCTTCTCCACTTTTAGCCAGCAAGATATGGACGTCCTCCGGCAACCCAGGCCCGGGCCAAGCCATGGAAGAGTAAGCAGCGGCGGCCTTATCGCGCAGCATCTTATCTTTATAAATCCTGACCCGTTCTCCCCGGGTTTCTGCCAGAACACCTTCCGGGATACGGCCAATGCCCCGGCTTTCCTTATTACCGTGATCGGAAGTCAGGTAAACCTCGAAGCCCTTATTTATTAAGTCTGCCAAAAGTCCTGTCAAATAACCCTTTTCAAGCCACAGCTTGAGCTCTGAGTATAACCCATGCTGTCCCTGCAGGGCCGTGTGAACCAGGTTATCAATGGTATCAATCACCAGGCCAAGCACTTTTAGCGAAGGTTTTTGCAAACTATCCGGGGATTGATAAGCGCCCTCTTTCCGGCCCAGGCTTTTTTCATAGCCGGTATAGGCCTTGAACACATCATGGTTCTCCCAGAAAAGTTTCCAGGCCGCTTCTTCTTTCCTGGTGGTTCCCAGTGTATGGGGGAAGTACACGGGCATTTCTCCGTAAAAAAGGGCTTGCCTGGAAATAGAAGTAATGGAGGGCGCCCAGGCGAAAACACTTTGCTCTTCAAAGGTAAAGCTTTTCGTCTGAAGATACTTACGGATTTGCACCCATTGGACATAACTCATCCCATCCAAAACCACCATTGCCGCCTTGGCATGGCGCTTACTTGCAATATAATGGGGCACCTGGTGCAGCATCACCGGTCTTGGCAAATAAGGCAGGTTCTGCAGATTCCCGTAGTTCCGGATCATCCACAGTTCAAACTGAGCATCCAGCCCGGCCTCGATGGCTTTTACTTCGCCAAGTATATTTTCATCCTGATCAAGATTTGTGTATAAAATCAGGTCCTTTATTTCACCATATAACGGAACGACATTCATCCAGTCCCGGTAGTTTCCGATAGCCTGAAGTTTCTCCTTTAAGTTTGCCATTAATCCTGCCAGACGGTTTTTATGATCGAGGGAAGGATCAGTCACCAGCCCGACATGGGTCCATTGGGGTAAGTGTTCACTATTGATACCCTCTACAGGTTTTAAATACCCTTCAATAAACAGGTTGTCCAACAATCGATAGACATCTTCATCAGCAAAGGGATGGGTCTTTCCCTTGCCGTAAATGCCATCCTGCAGGCCAACTTCTTTTGATGCCATTGGTTGTTCCTGCAGGGTCTGCAGATACTCAATCCACTGATTTTGCAGGTAGCTATAAAAAAAGGACGGGGATTTTACTAACTCCGCCAGCGGCAGCTTATTTAACTCCTTCTTCCTCTGTAATTGCTCAATGAGATATGACTCGATAACCTCCGGATATTGTTTTTGCCGGTAGTGTTTAGAAAGCAGGTATTTTACCAATTCCGTTTCATCATCAATCATGTCATAGGCTACTTTAAAAACCCTGCGCAAGATAAAATCACAGGTTTCGCCATGAGAAGCAGAGCCTTGATACTGACCATAGACAGCATACAAGTCATCTAAGTCCCGGGCGTCCAACTGCTTAACTACCTGGGGTGACAGCTTCGGAAATATAGTTTGCATCCGGTAGGTCAGTTTTCGCCCCATTTGCAGCAGATCGTAAGGCATTTGCTCCAGGGGAACATCATTTACCTGTACCAGTAACCTTAAGGTTCGCTCTTCCAATACTTTACGATACCTGGATTCAAACAGGTAACGAAAGGCCACCGGATCGCCGTACTGGATGAATTCCACTTGTATGTCCTTTAAGGAAGACAGGAGGATTTCATCCAGAAGTAAATGATCCGGGTCCGCCACCAACGAAAGCGGCGGCACCGGTTCCCGAAAATCCGCCAGTATTATGTCCCGCCACGTGCTCAAAGGTTGTACACCTGTCCTTCACTAAACACCTAACCGTATTTGCGCGTTATCGTAGTACATTAAAAATTTATCTTCCTCTTGCAGGATGCTTTCCGGCAGACGCTGGCCAATGTCTACAAGGGATTTAATGCGTAACAGTATTAATTCCGAAGCCCGGGCTTCCTGTCGTGTGCAAGCGCACTTGTCAGGTGGCCCGGGCCTATTCCACCGAAGACTAGCCTACAATTGGTTTACCCTTTGAAACAATCTCGTCATAAAGGAATTGACCTTGCTTTATATTTTTATATTCTTCCAGAGAGTAGGGTCTCGGGGAAATGTCTAAATCAATATCTTCACTGATTTCTTTAAGTATAACAGCTTCCTCTATATAGTCTTTACCAAAGTCCGGAGAAATTATGGCAATATCAATATCACTGTCTTTTCCCGCGCTCCCTTTTGCATAAGATCCAAACAAAATGGCTTTTTCAACACGTATGTTCCTGCTTTTTAAAGCTTTTATATATTCACCTGCAATTATTTCAACATGCTTCTTAACCATTCCACAGCCCCCTTTGAGCGTTCCAGGATTTCTTTTGTATGCTCTTTAGTGCATTTAGCTTCCAGAACGGCACGTTTATCGGGATATCTAGTTTCGATATAATATAGAGAAAGACGGCGTAACAGGTCCCTCAGCTCTTTTGTACATTTTTCAAGCAAACCGGCGCTTCCAGCCAATGAAACTAAATCATGTTTTTTTGGTGGAGTCAAGCCGGTCTTTTCGAAATACACAGCCTTGATGGCTTTTTCTACTGCCTGCTGGCACATAAACATAGCCCACAAGAATCTGTCTCCCTGGAAGCAATGTTCTGCGGCGTCTAAATCATCATAGGCAATATCTATCCATACAGATGCTTGAGCCCTCATAAAGGTTACTCCCTTTTTATTACTTTCATCATTTCAATACCAATATCTGCTAAAGGTTTTAGCCCTTTTTTATGTAGAGCAAAAAGGTGCAAATAATCTTTTTATTTTATTCTATCATTATTTTTAAAAGTATTTCGCAGAAATTTATTGTGGCCAGCTTCAATAAATGGTCTGGGTCCGCCACCAGCGAGGTGGCACCGGTTCCTGAAAATCCATCAGTACCTGATCGCGCCACGTGGTCAAAGCGGTCACCTGTTCTTCACAACATACCTAACCGGATTTGCGCGTTGTCGTAGTACATTAAAAGTTTATCGTCCTCTTGCAGGATGCTTTCCGGCAGACGCCGGCCAATGTCTACAATGGTTTGATAATCGTTATCTCCCCAGGCCTTCTTAAAGCCGGCCCGGATGGCCTCGGTACGGAACTGCTTTAATTTCTTCTTGCTCTTCTTCATCTCTTCCATATAGGAAGCAAATTCGCGCAGCAGGGATTTTTCGCGCAGTTTCTCTAAGTCTGCTTGTTTATTGGGGTCCGGTACATACCAGCGATCTTTCCCTTTACTCCGAAGGGTCTCGTCGTCCTTGGCCAAGTTGCGGAGGTCCTTGAAATTTGTGGATAGATAGCTGTGAATCTGGCCGGGCACCTCCCCACTACCATCATAACGCAGAAAGTTCTGCTCGAGCAGCTCCGAAAGTTCCAGAGGCTTCTCATACTTTTGCCAGCCACTGATCTCCTTAAAGAAAAGTGGATGAAGCTCCTGGAAGGTCTGCGGCTTTCTGGAAAGCTGTTGTTTTAGCCATTTGATTGCCGAAGATTCGTCGGTGACAAAAAGCTGAAGCTGCAATATCTCCCGGACCGTAAGGCGCTTTTTGTCATACTCGGCCACTTGGTCAGGTAAAAAATACATCCCGTCCCGCTCGGGGAAACGCTGGCCAAGTCCAATCTGGAACTCTTGGCTAGAGATGGGCACCGGATAGCCTTTGCGAACGTAGTAGGCAACCATCTGGTCGAATAGAATGCGTGGATCACGTTCTGGGATTATTTGCAAGAGAGATCCCTGCCACCTGGTGACAGGAAGGTATTTCAAGTGCGTTCGGACGAAATCCCAGACGCCTTCCTCAGTAGAGGCTTCTTTTTGGAAGCGTTCCTCAAACCCGCCATTAGGTTTGTAGGCAGAGATAACGAGGTCTTGCTTCACTGATGTTGGAGTGGTGATTGCATTGAAACTCCCTTGCTGTTTATCAAGTGCCGATAAATTAGCAACGATGAAGCCAGCCTCGGCAAGGGCGGTTTGAATGCTGTTCCAAACCGATGCCCTTGTGTTAGAAAACTCTACCGTCATCCAACGACCAGGCTTTAGGACACGATACGCTTCCTTGAAACATGCGGCCATAAGTGCACGATATTCATTTAATCCTTTTGATTGATGCTTGCTTACAATTGCCTCGTCTCTTTGCCTGGTAAAAACCTTCAGCCATCCCTCCCAAAGAAAATTTAATTCAGAATATGCTAGGTTGTCACCAAAAGGAGGGTCTAGGAAGATGTAATCAGCTGAAGAGTTAGGTTGACATAAGAGACAAGAAGCACTTTGTGTGGTAACTACTGTTTGCCCCATGGCATTGAATACTTTTTCATACATCCTAGTGATACCCTTAGTCTTTCCCTCTATCCATGAAAGCGCATTCCATTCTCGATGTAACGAACCGATATAAAGGGTCCCTGATCTGATCATATTAGGAAAGGTGCTCCCTGGAGTGTATCTCTGCAAACGTGAAAGACCAAGCATCGTCGCTGTTATCAAAAAAAGCCCTGGAAGGTAATCTGCCAACTGAGCACGAACTTCTGCTATAATTGCCAGTGGACGTTTTAGGAAAAAATGGTAATCGTGAGTCACATCGGAGTGATAGCCCCTTCGCCATTGGTCTCCCCACGCATGATCTTTAAACATCATTTTATTTACTGGATGCCACGCAAGACGAAATTCTTGAACACGTGTAAGTACTTCAAGGTCTTTCTGGTTTACCGGTCGCATATATTTGGAGTTCGTGTCTTTTTTCTTGCAACATACTTCTACCGGAACACTCTTGCTTACAAGTCGTGTTGTGTTGAGAATGGGTTCATATATTGTCTCATAGGCATGTTCAGCTGAACTCTTGCTGACTATTATATCGCAGTGTGGACAATGAAAGTTCCCTTCAATTTTCCCAACATCATTTAAAGCTGTACTACAAAAAGGAATATCGCCACCACATTCAGGACAAAGAAAAACATCTGACCAAACACAAAAAAGAAGCTCTTCAGAAGTTCCTGTTTCAGTATTTTCTGTTTCATACATCCAACCAAGTTTCTGTTTTACAGCGTGAAGTGCTTTCGAAATACGCTCCTGAAACTCAGCAACTTCTCCGTGTTGTGTATAATTTTTTGCAATAAAAGTGGCTGCAGGTGAAAGGTCATTCAAAACCGCACGTCGTGCACCAAGCTTTGAAAACGCTACCCAGGTATTTTTACCATCTTCATCGGTTTCTTCACGCAATATAGTGCCATCAGGTTTGACTTGATATCCAAGTTCCATAACCATATTCCGATCGCCACACATCTGAGCGGCCACACCAGTCATCCCCGTTCCACAGAAACTGTCAAATACAATATCTCCCGGCTCTGTGTAATGCAGGATGTACCGCATGATAGCCTTATGCGGCACCTTGGTATGGTAACTGTGCGCATTATAAATCGGGTCATTCTTCCCTTCCGATACATCCGCAGCAAAAGGTTCCCGGTGATCCTCCTGGTCTTCACCGTATAACTGTTTCTTTGCCTCTTCCCACTGTTTAATAAAATCCGGTATAAACGGATTCGGACAGGCTGTATAATAAGGCGGGTCCGAAAGGGCGAGGATATCTTCATCCTCGCCAACCGGAAACCCTTCCATTTGTTTCAACTCAGGCAGCCGCTTGCGCAGTTCCTCGGTAAAATACGTCCGGCGGGCTTCATCATTTTCAAAAGTCATCCCCAGGCAGGTAACCGGCTGGTTTTTGGTATCTTGTTTTTGATCCAACATCGTAATTTGTTCCGTATCCTTAAAAGCCATATGTCTTCTCCTCCGTTAATTATGCCCGAGCATAATGCGCACGCGGTTGGCAGCCTGGGCGCCGATGCGATCCTTTAATAACTTCTCCAAACGGAGCCTTACCTCTTCTACAGTCAGGGGGCTGCCGTTGCCGGCCACTTCCATTAAATCGTCCACAGTGATTTCTATCCGTTCGATACCCTGTAACAGTTCTTTAATGGCCTGAACCAGTTTTACATCAACGGGCAGTGTAAACTCTTTTTGCGCCAGTAGTGCGTTGATTAACTCCTGCTGCTCCGGTTTCAGCAAGGTGATATTTTCCTTTACATCCGGCTTGTTAAAGTTATCCAGCAACGTCCCGGTCCAATCATCCAGAAGCCCTTGCAGCTTGTCCGCCAGGTCGTTCAGGTTTTTCACCGCACCGTACTGCTCGTCTTTGGGCCGGAACTTGCAATGGGGGCAGATGGAATGATACTCCAGGTCATTTTTAGTCAAGCTCCAGCAGGTTTTAAGGGAATTAATCCTGCCCAGCAACTGGCTCAACTGGTTTTCCGGCAGTAAATCAATAGTGGCC
This sequence comes from Pelotomaculum propionicicum, assembly GCF_004369225.1. GTDB lineage: Bacteria > Bacillota > Desulfotomaculia > Desulfotomaculales > Pelotomaculaceae > Pelotomaculum_B > Pelotomaculum_B propionicicum. The sequence goes on along the minus strand of NZ_QFFZ01000013.1, from coordinate 54,207 downwards.
AGTTGTTTTAAAGCGGACACCCTGGGATCATTCAGTAAGATATTTTTCTGGTTATCCTCAGAGGCATTCAGCCTGGCTTTGGTGTGCATAGCCAGGTAAAAGCCCTGGTATTGTTCCTTTAACACCCGGATTTGCCGCAGTTCCGCCTCATAGGGTTTTCCTTCTTTCAGGGCGAGCAGCAAGTCACCCAGGGCTGTTTCCACTTTTTCCTGCCACTGGTGGTCCAGGGGTAAATGCTGCTGGGCGGCAACCAGGTAGTTGGCCTGGTTGGAGATTTGTGTTACCCGCTGCTGCAGCTCTTTTAACTGTTTTAGCAGGCCAAGGGCTTCTTGCTTTTCGGTTACCTGTTCCAAGGTAAACTTAAAGTTGTGTAATTTGGCGGGAGTATTATAAATAAGTACCGCCTCCAAGAAGGCTTTTAGTTCCTCCAACTTCTCCTTATACCGCTGCTGTTCGGCGGCGGATAAAATAACACCGTCCCAGCAGGGAATCCCTGTCCGAACCACCTGCAAAATGTTAACGGTATCAATTAACCGGTTGTTGGCGTACTTATGCAATTCTTCAATACCCTTCGCCAGGGTATTCTGTTGCAGTAACCCGTGGGAAATACCAAACAAATCAAAGAGTGCCTGTAAGGCAGGCACCGGCAGCCCGCTGGGCTTTTTAATATGGCTGAATTCTTTGAGCTCCTGTAAGGATAACTTAATTAACTGTTCCATCTTCATGGCATCATAGGTGGAGCCTGATACCGTCACCACAATATCGCCGCTGTAGACCAGGGCTGCCAGCAACACCACCAGCAGTTCAGGTTCCAGTTTAAAAGCTGTGGTTAACTTTACATCCTCTGTTCCCTGGCAGCTATAGACCGTCTCAATTAACTCCGACTGGTTAACCACCTGGCCAGGGGCTTTATCCGCCAGTTTTTCTAATATCCACCTGGCATAACCGGACTGCCGGGGGGCTAACTTCTCATTATCCAGCAGCACCAGTCCGTCCAGAAGGGCTATCCCACTTTTGGTTTTAGCTCCGGCGATGCTCTTTAAAGCATCCAGCACATACCCGCACAGGTTTTCCCTGGTTAAAGGCATATTTAATTTGCTGAAATGGGGGTAATCCGGGTATTTTTCTTTAAACCAAGACGACAGGCAGCCGGCGGCCACAGCATCAATAATTTCCCGTACGCTGGCCTGGGGCGGCATGGTGGCTACCCACTCAACCACCTTTTTCGTAACGCCCTTATAGGTGACTTCAAAGGCACTTAAAAGATTTTCCCGCAGCCACTTGGTCAGCAGCTTTAAATTCTCCCCGGCGCGTCCTTCGTATAAATGCCTGGTGCCTGAAGCAGCGGTGGCGCTCAATTCCTTGGCCCCGGCGTAGAGGGAAAGAGCCCGCAGGAACTTCTCGTCTTTATGCTTTAATTTAAAGAATACTTCGTCAGCCCGCTCTTCGTTTTTAAACTTCGGCGGGTCAAAGGGCTGCAGCATATAGATATAAAAATCCCGGGGCGGCTGAGCGGTGCAACGATCATTGGGCGCGCCGAAGAACAGGTAGCCCTGGCGTGTTACCTTGCATTCCCACCAGGGCAGCTCATGCTGCCAGATGCGGTAGTTGGTGACGTAAGTGTTTTTGGCGCTGTCGGTCACCAGGGTAAGCGCTTCAAAATAGTAGCGATCTAATTGCTCCGGGGTTAGCCCCTCGGCTTTTTGCTCAATTAAATCGTCAATGGCCTCTACTTTTCCCAAATCCAGATAATACTGTCCATTGGCTTCATTAAAGGAAATAAATTGCCAGCTTACGGTTTTTAAAATCTCTTTTAATACGGTTTCAATGGTGGTACGCAGGAAGGTTGAATCTTCTTCGGGCAATGCCACATAAAGAAAGAGGTTGTCCCGCAGTTCTTCTGAAGTGACACCCAACTTGGCGTTAATATCCCCGGTGGTTAAGCGGTGCACAGACAAGGCCCGGACTATACGCAGGGCCATTGGTTTGTATACCGGACGGGTGAAAGCGTTTTGAATGCGGTCCTGAATTATTTTGGACTTGGCCATAACCTCTCTGATATCGGGGTTGCTTTTCAACGAGGGGTCGTTTTCTATATAGGGCCAATAACTGTCAAAGGATATTAAACCAGGTTGCTCAGTGGGAACCTCCTGATTCAGTAGTTTTTTCATTTCATAACTGATGGTTTTGAGAATAACACGTTTTTCCGCCACCACAACCTTTTCAAAGGTAGACAAATAGGCCGGGTGGATGGGAAATAGAGAAACATATTCCTCCAGACGCTCATTCAACTTTTCATAAAGGGTGGAAAACTTCTTTAGGTGTTCACGAATGAGAGCCTTTTGGTGGTCATCCTTCTTTAACAGCCGTTGGGATACCACGTAGGCGATATCTTCCCGCACGATTTGTACTTGTTCGAAACGTTCCCGGACCCGGCGCAATTGCCCGGCCACAAATTGAAATTTGGGATTATCAAATAACATTTCCTGAACACCGGCCATGAAGCGGAAACGGGTGGTGCGGCAGATTTCACCTACTTCACGCAAGAAGCTTAAATCCAGGATAATCTCCTGCTCTTTGCGCGCCCTCAAATAGTCCAACAGCTCGTCTACCACCAGCAGTAAACCCTGGTCAGGATATACTTCATGGAAGGCCGCCATCATCTCAATAAAAGAGTCTTTATTATTACGCACCTGGTTGGCCGGAGGGAATTTATAGACCACACCGATTTCGGCCAGGTGGTCCTCGATGTAGCCGCAAAGAATATCCCGGAGAGACATGATAGAAGCGCCAATCTCGGTACGGATTACCTGGAATTTGCCTTCGATTTCTTTTCCTTTGGCCGCTACCCGCTCATTGGTAATGCGCCCGCTGACTCCCTCTTGCTCGGCAATAGTGGCAATAACACTCATCAGGTGGGATTTACCGGTTCCGTAATTACCGACTACTAAGATACCCTTATTATCAGCATGGTGTTCGTATTGGAGTTGTTCGATAATAATTTCATCAATGGACTCCGCCATACGTTCTGAAATGACATAAGTATCTAATAACTGGAAGGCATATTCCTTATGGTTTGATTCCCGTAACTGGACGATTGATTCAATAGGTTCAAAATGAATTAGATCACTATACTTCATCCTTCTCTTCCCTCCGCTTAGTCAATGGTAATAACGCTCGCTTCCAGTTCATTATACACACGATATTCCGGGTGTTCCGGCTCAGCATAGGTTAACCTGCCATTTGCATAACGGCCGCTCCAGGAAACAACAATGATCTTGTTGCGGCTGATATTTTCCAATATCCTCATGGGGTCTTGTTGTAACTGTGGATGGAATAGCAATTCAATATGTTCAAAGCACAAGATTTCCCCTGTGCTTTCGCTTACTATCTTATCGACTAATTGGTTTACTTTTCTGCCGCGCTGGACAACCGGCACTTCCAGTAACTCTTCACTTAACTTTAAACTCAGGTTTATACAGGGAATAGCAAGCTCCCTGGTTATATCCTGAATTATCTTAGCATGTTCAACACCACAAATTATCAGCAGTTGGTGCCGGCGATACCCGATATGCGCCAGTTCTTTTTTTATGTTATAAATGGGGTTACCTGACATGCTTAGCACCTGCATCCATGCTGTTTAGAAAATTCCCCCACCAGTGTCCTGTGGCAGTACCTGGTGTCTCCATTTTACTGCGAATCATTTTTATTCTTCATAAACAGTTTTTCCTTTTTGAATTATATCCTATTTAATTTGAGTAGGGTAATTATATTACTTTAGATTATTTGGATTTTTCGTCAAGTTGTTCCAATATCCTGCAAAAAGCCTCAAAATAAAGTACTTGAAATAATTCTATCAATTTGCTATGACAATAGTATGACATTAAAGATAATAAAATCCGTCATATTCCATTCCGGCCTTATCCCAGAGCGGGCCGAAGATACAACTTAAAGATGTTATTCAGAAGGAAAAAATGTAGGCACGCAGCATCTTCTTTTCACCCAGTATATCCCATGAAAGTCAAAGGATGCGCTAATTCAATATTCGGCTACCCGGTCAAGCCTGATAACTTATTTTGGCCGGGGACAGGCTTATTTCGGCTTTGCTATAAAATGCCCCAGTGCTTTTTTAAAACGAGGGGATACGATAAAAAAGCATGGCCCAATGAGTGAGACATAATTACACTCAATGAGCCATAACTGAACGCGGTAAGTTATAACCGCGAAAAAAGGGCGTAGTGAGTAAATCGATAAGCCGAGTTCTGTCGTGGGTGATCATCTGTCTGGGACGCCGGTTACCCGGCGCCTCTAGCGACCTAACCCGGGAGCGGGACGGGCCGCCCCTCTGCCCCCCTATTTGGTCTTGCTCCAGGTGGGGTTTACCAAGCCGGCCGGTCGCCCGGCCGCTGGTGCGCTCTTACCGCACCGTTCCACCCTTGCCCAGCACTCAACCTGATACTTGATAGGTTCCCTCCCTGGTGAAGGCAACCCTTTTGGCTACACTTGCCTGCCAAACACCAGGTTGAGTGCTGGGCGGTCTTCATTTCTATGGCACTTTCCTTGGGGTCGCCCCCACTGGGTGTTACCCAGCACCCTGCCCTGCGGAGCTCGGACTTTCCTCAGGCGCCCTGGCCGGGCGCCCGCGACCACCTGATTTACTCACCTTGCTTTCCATGCTCTAAAATTATATCACCCCTGCTTATCCCAGTAAAGCATCCGGCCGCAGCGGCTGCAGAACACAAGGCCGTCTCCCTGTTTGAGCAGGCGCATGTCATGAAAAGGAATGTTCACCCGGCAGCCCATGCAGGTCGCTTTTTCCACCTTGGCCAGCGGGTCGTTCACCTTCTTCTGCAGCTCGGTGTACTTCTGCCAGAGGCCGTTGTCAACCCGCTCCAGCATCTTCTGCCTGGACAGGGGGATCTGCGCCAGAAGCTGCCGCACCTTTTCCTGGCTGGCCAGCAGCGTCCCGTGCTTGCGCCGGTAATCTTCGGCTTTCTTGCTCAGTTCGGCGCTCATTTCCTCCAGGCGTGCGCGGAGGGTGTCCTGCTGCTCCATGATGGACAGGATCTCGTCCTCCGTTTTCTTGACTTTCTCATCCAGGCTCTCCAGCTTTTTGTTGCTTGAGTTCACTTCTTTGGGGTTGGTGATTAAGCCTCCGTATAATTTTTCCCCCAGGCTCTTTTTCTGCTCGTTGGCGGTGGCCACATCCATTTCCTTCATTTTTTTCAGTTTTTTAAGCAGGTTGTACTCTTCCTTGAGTTTGTTGAAAATTATGCGGCCTTGCTCAATATCTGTCTTAAGAGTCCTTAACTCCCCGGAGATCTGTCCCTCCCTCAGTTTTTGCTCCAGTGCCCTTCTCTGTCCGTCTAGCAGCTGGATTTCCCAGAGCTGTTTTAAATCGGGCATGTTAACCTCCCCTTAAAAATAATAAAAGACAGGAAGCGCTGCCTCCTATCTAAAAATATGCGAACGGGTCGGTATTGGTTTGCGCCAGAAGCAAATCAATACGCAAATTCTCCGCGCGGCACCGCTCTGCCAGGAAGTCCTGCAATACGGGCATTATTACCGCTTCCGTGCCATGGTGCCCCGCGTCTATGAATTTCAGTCCCGCGTCCAACATTTCCTGGGCGACATGGTACTTAATGTCCCCGGTGACAATGGTGTCCGCGCCGGCTTTAAGGGCGGCCGGCCACAGGTCCGCGCCGGAGCCGCCGCACACGGCGACTTTTTTGACGCCGGCTGCCGGCTGCCCGCCGGTCCTCAGCGCCGGCAGGCGCAGGACTGTTTTCACTTGCTCCATAAACTGGCTGAAGGTAAGCTGCCGCGGCAGCTCGCCCACCCTGCCCAGTCCGTAGGACGGCCCCCGGTTTTCCAGGGGGTAAAGGTCGTAAGCCACTTCTTCGTAAGGGTGGGCCTTCAGCATCGCCTGAATCACTCTATTTATAATTCCCGTGGGGACAATTGTTTCCAGTTTAATCTCTTCCACCTGTTCCAGCTCGCCTGTTTTGCCCAGGTAGGGGTTGGCGCCGGCCAGTGGTTTAAAGGTCCCGGTGCCCCTGGTCATAAAGGTGCAGTCGCTGTAGTTGCCGATCCAGCCGGCGCCCGCCCCGGCAATGGCGTCACGGACGCCTGCCGCATGGTCCTCCGGCACGAAAACCGCCAGCTTCACGTAGCGCACCTGCCCGGACTGCTGCAGCACAGCAAGTTTTTCCAGACCCAGCCTGGCGGCCAGGATGTCGTTAACCCCGCCCGCCGCGGAGTCGAGGTTGGTGTGCGCCGCGTAGACGGTGATATTGTTCTTAATCAGAAAGCCGATCAGCTCGCCGGCGGGCCGGCTTAAGTCAATGGACTCCAGCGGCTTGAACAGCATGGGGTGGTGGCTGATGATCAGGCCCGCGCCTTTTTCCAACGCCTCCCTGGCCACATCAAGGTTCACATCCAGGGTAAGCAGCGCCCTGGCCACCTCCGCCCGGGGGTCGCCCGCCTGCAGCCCTGCGTTGTCCCAGCTTTCAGCCATGCTGCGCGGGGCCATCTCTTCTATTAACCTGAAGATTGCTTCGCATTTTACCGGCAACCTGTTATCCCCCTGATCCGCGCTATTTTCGTTCTTACTTCCTGTGCTTTTGCCCCGGCGGCGGCGCTGTTGGCGCGCTCCAGCCCGGCCAGCGCCTGCTCGTACATGCCCGCCAGCCACGCCGCGTAGCGGCCCAGCAGCGGGTCCTGCTTCTCCAGCAGCCTGGGCCCCAGCTCCAGCAGGAAAGGGTCGCTTGTCTCTTCCCGGCCGGGCTCGGCCATAATCACAACATATATTTTGCCGCTGTCCTCGACCAGCCTCTCGTCCCTTATGCGCCAGCCGTTGGCTGCCAGCCAGGCTCTCAGGTCGCCCGGGTCCGCCATGGGCTGCAGGACCAGCCTGCCGGCGGCCCTGGTGACACCCGGCGCGGCGGCCAGGATCTCCCTGATGGTGTTGCCTCCCATGCCGGCCAGGACCAGCACGCCGGCCTCGCCCGGCTGCAGCGCCTCCAGTCCGTTGCCCAGCCTGAGGTCAATTTTGCCGGTGAGTTTGGCTTCCGCAACCCTGCGCTGCGCGGCAGCGAAAGGGCCTGGTTTGATATCAGTGGCAATCACCCTGGCGCAAATGCCCTCTTGCACCAGGAAAACGGGCAGAAAGGCGTGGTCGGTGCCTATGTCGGCCGCCACGCTCCCCGCAGGCACGTAAGCGGCGATCGCGGCCAGTCGTTTGGCCAGACCCATGGTTTTCCTCCGTCGCTGTACTTAAGTCCAGTATAGTCTATTTCAGGCAAAAAGACAAACAAGCCGCCCGGTCGCTCAGGCGGCTTGAGGTCGTCTTTGTGCTGTTTTTTTTAATTCCCGGCCCCAAAACTGTCGCCGAGCAGTGACCTCCAGAGGCTGATAGCTTCCGCGGGGTTGTCCTCGTGCAGCGCCCTGGAGGATAAATTGATGGCCTCGTCAAGGACTTTTTGCCCGGCGGCGGAGTTGGCGCCGGAGGAGATGACCTCACCCGCGGCGGGGCAGTTGAGAAACTCGGGCAGAAAAAGGCGCATGCTCATCAAAAAGGAATGGACCAGCTCAGCGTATGGCTTGACAAAGTCATTGACCCTGTAATAGACCAGCAGTTCGAGAAAATATACGTTGAAAGGATGACCGGCCCGCAGGTTCCAGGCCTTGATTATTTTAACGAACTTGTAAAACCTCCCTGCGGAAAGCTCCTCTTTTTTCTTGAAAACTGTTTCCTCCTTGCCCGGGTTGATCCTGCACCAGCCGCCCTGGCCGTTGGGGCTGAGATATCCCTGGCGGCTGGTTTTGATCGTGGGCGTCAGGTCGAGGTCCAAGGCGCCGGGAGAGCTCAGCCTTACCACCGTGCCCCCTGCCCTGACATCCGCCGGGCTGAATTCTTCCGACAACTTCTTTCTTAAAAAAAATAACATTTTAGTGGAGTTTTCATTACAAGAAAAATAGTGTTTCGCCCCTAATAAAAGATGGAATTTGAGACTCTCCTGGGGCAGCGCGGTCCCCCTGCGGTAAGAGCCTCCGTAGAAGCTTCCGCTTGAATTCAGCCTCTGCCTGGCCCAGTTGTTGACCCGGCTGCTTTTTTCCAGGGCGGCTTGCAGCTGCTCCGCGGGCAGGGACAGGCCCGCGGCAAAAAGTCCAAATGCTTTCTCAACACTTTCAGGCAAGGGTATAACCCCCTGTGGGCTTGAAATATAAGGCCTCCGTCCTTACGGAACGAGAGGCCTGGCTAAACTTAAACACCGGTTGCCTGTGACCAGGTTTAGATATCATAATAAAGCATGAACTCGTACGGGTGCGGGCGCAGTCTGATCGCGTCGTGTTCCCTGGTAAGTTTGTAATCGATCCAGCTTTCCAGCAGGTCTTTGTCAAAAACACCGCCCTGCAGCAGGAACTCGTGGTCGGCCTGCAGCTCTTTGAGAGCTTCTTCCAGCGAGCCGGGGACGGAACGGATTTCTTTGGCTTCCTCCGGCGGCAGCTCGAAAATGTCCTTGTCCAGCGGCTCGCCCGGGTAAATCCTGTTCTTGATGCCGTCGATGCCGGCCAGCAGCAGAGCGGCAAAAGCCAGGTAGGGGTTGCAGGACGGGTCGGGCGGGCGGAATTCAATGCGCTTGGCCTTGGGGTTTTTGGAGTACATGGGGATGCGCACCGCCGCGCTCCTGTTGCGCTGGGAATAAACCAGGTTTACCGGGGCCTCGTAGCCGGGCACCAGCCTCTTGTAAGAGTTGGTGGTGGGGCTGGTGATGGCGGTCAGAGCACGCGCGTGCTTGAGCAGGCCGCCGATATAGTAAAGGGCTGTTTCGCTGAGGCCGGCGTAGCCGTTGGCGTCGTAAAACAGCGGCTTGCCGTCCTTCCAGAGGCTCTGGTGCACGTGCATGCCGGTGCCGTTGTCCTGGAACAGCGGCTTGGGCATGAAAGTCACGGTCTTGCCGTATTTTTTGGCGGTGTTCTTGACGATATATTTGTACATCATCAACTGGTCAGCCATCTTGGTCAGGGGGCCGAACTTAATGTCAATCTCCGCCTGCCCCGCCGTGGCCACTTCATGGTGCTGGCATTCCGCCGGGATGCCGGCCTCAAGCATGGTCAGGACCATCTCGGTGCGCAGGTCCTGCTGGGAGTCGGTGGGCGCGACCGGGAAGTAGCCTTCCTTGTAGCGCGGCTTGTAACCCAGGTTGGGGCCTTCCGCGCGGCCGGAATTCCAGATGCCTTCCACGGAGTCGATGTAGTAATAGCCGGAATGCTGGTTCTGGTCGAACCTGATGTCGTCAAAAATGAAGAACTCGGCCTCGGGGCCCCAGAAGCTCTGGTCGGCGATGCCGGTCGAGATCAGGTACTCCTCCGCTTTCTGGGCTATGTTGCGCGGGTCGCGGTTATATCTCTCACCGGTTATAGGATCCACCACGTTGCAGATAATGCTCAGGGTGGTAGCCTTGCAGAACGGGTCGATACAGGCTGTGGTCGGGTCGGGAATCAGGATCATGTCGCTCTCGTTGATCACCCTGAATCCACGGATACTTGAACCGTCAAAGCCCAGGCCTTCCTCAAAAGTATTCTCGTCAAACTCCTGAATGGGCACGGAAAAATGCTGCCACATGCCGGGCAGGTCGATAAACTTCACATCAACCATTTTTACATCTTTCTCTTTGGCAAAAGCCAGAACATCCTTGGCAGTCTTCATATTAATACCTCCTGTAAATTATTAGTACAAAAGAAGCGTATATTATAAGAGCCTTGAGCCTCCTTTCGCCGTCAGAAAATAAAAAAACCTCATACCGGTCATAAATTAATGACCGGCATGAGGCGTCTTTACCTCATAGAAACTATCTAAGTTTCCAGGGCCAGAAACAACTTTGTTTCCAAATATCAGATTTTTATGGCTATATTATTGCAAAAAAGCAAACTAAAATCAATACCCTGCGAAAAAGATATTTTTGTTTTTTAGTTTTGACACTCCCTGGTTAATCTTTGTATAATGAACAATATTATGTTTAAGGAGAAGATCTCATGAGTGAATTATTCGGAGCGGACGAAATTAACCCTGAAAACATGCGGATCAGAGATGAATGGGTCCTCGCGCTGAAGGAATTTATGGACCAGGTTAAGCTGTGGATAGATGAAGCTCAGCTGGACCAGGCACTGCAGGTACAGGAGCACTCGCTGGAAAAAAACGAGGAGTACATCGGCAGCTACACGGCGCCCGCGCTGACTATCCTGGCCCCAAGCTGCAATATCGAGGTGCTGCCGGTGGGCAGGTTCGCCATCGGGCCCATAGGGCGTGTGGATGTAACCAATCACCAATTGTCTTACACGCTGCTGTTCTCCAGCAAAAAAGGCTGGGCTTCCCTTGATCAGAGAAAACCCCTGACCAAATCTTTGTTTTTGGAATTAGTGCAAAAAATGATTAATCGGACTGAAGTACAATAAGGCTGCCAAAAATTGTTCTTTTTGCCAATTGACAAAATTTTCAGAAAAGTCGATATTAGTACTAATCCGATTTTTCAAGGGGAGGGGTTCATTTGGTAGGTAACAGCGCAAAAGTTTTGGTTGCCGGCAAAGAGTACACCGTCCAGTTTTACGAAACCGACCCGGGTAAACTTGTGATTGAGATCTGCGACAAAGTTCTCGGCTTCAGTGTGGACCAGATTAAGATGGACAGCAAAATTTTCTTTGAACTGCTGATCAACGCGATATACTAAGATATATTAGTGGTAAAACCCGGCACGGGCCGGGTTTTTTTACGCATCCTAATAAAAATAGGCAACAGGCGGCATTGTGATTTCATCATAGTCGTGCGCATGCGCCGGCCTGCCGCGGCGTCTGGTTCTTCCAAAAAAGCGGTGCACGTGCCCTCTGTCTGTGTAAATCTCAGGCCCGGTAATGACTTCTATTTCGTGAACATGACCGTCTTCTATATCTATTATTATCACTATTCTGTGCACATGCTTGTCACCCACATAGCAGACCGGGCTACTGCTCCCCCTGTAGCGGTGGTGGTGGTCATTGTCAAAGCTTGTGACTCCTGCACACTCATGCACATGGTTGTACCCGTGCATTTTTATTCCCCCTCTGCAAGTCATTATTACTATCATACACAAAGAGGTGTCAGTTGTTGACTGGAGCGAAAAAAAGCCCTCCGAAAACTTTGGTTTCCGGAAGGCCCGGTTTTCTGGCAAAGACAGCCTTTACTGAAAAACACAATCCGGAGGGCACTCTTCATCCAAGCCATCACACGGCGCCGGCCAAACGAAACGTTCCAGGTAGTATAAACATACCTTTGCTTCACGGTAGCCCGGGCAGGTAGAGGGGACCTGCGTCTTTTCGGGGTGTTTGCAATAAGCGCAGCCAAATTGAGATGTCCGGCATAAGATCATGCTAAAACTTCCTCCCCTGTATCATTCTGCTATATTATTATACACCGCCGCAGATTATCCTTTTTTTACTAAACAAAAACTTAAAATAAAACCTGTATTAAAAAAGCGCGGAACCTTTCCGGCACCACGCTGTGTCTTAAGTGGTGGGCGATGACGGGATTGAACCGCCGACATCCTGCTTGTAAGGCAGGCGCTCTCCCAGCTGAGCTAATCGCCCATATTTCGAAGTTCGAGGTTCGATGTTCGATATTCGATGCTTGTTGGAATTGGCCTTAGGCCAATTCCTTCTATTCGAACTTCTAACTTCGAACTTCCATTCTCGAAAGTGGTGACCCCTACGGGATTCGAACCCGTGTTACCGCCGTGAAAGGGCGGTGTCTTAGACCGCTTGACCAAGGGGCCATATTTTGTGGTGGGTCTTTGGTGGTTGGTGGTTGGATTCTTGTTGAAATTCGGCATAGCCGAATTTCTTCTATAATCTAACGACTAACGACTTACCACTAACCACTAAGCTGGTGGGCCCACCAGGATTCGAACCTGGAACCAGCCGGTTATGAGCCGGATGCTCTACCGTTGAGCTATGGGCCCAAAGATTGGCTCCCCGAGTAGGATTCGAACCTACAACCTACCGGTTAACAGCCGGTTGCTCTACCGTTGAGCTATCGAGGAACATCGGCAAAAGTTATTATACGACACTTTGGACCCTTCGTCAATGTGTATACGTCTGAGAATTTTAGTCAAGATAATCTTTTAGCTTTTTGCTCCGGCTGGGATGGCGCAGTTTGCGAAGGGTTTTGGCCTCTATCTGCCGGATCCGCTCCCGGGTAACACCGAATTTCTGCCCGACTTCTTCCAAGGTGCGGGCGCGCCCGTCGTCCAGGCCGAAGCGCAGGCGCAGCACCCGCTGCTCACGGTCGGTCAGGGTTTTTAAAACCTCGTCCAGCTGCTCGCGCAGGAGGGTAAAGGAAGCTTCTTCGGCCGGCGCCCTGGCGTCGTGGTCTTCGATAAAGTCGCCCAGGTGCGAGTCTTCCTCTTCACCGATCGGCGTTTCCAGCGACACCGGTTCCTGGGCTATTTTTTGAATTTCCCTGACTTTATCCTCGGAAATGTTCATTTCCTTGGCTATTTCATCCGGGCTGGGCTCGCGCCCCAGCTCCTGTAAAAGCTGGCGCTGCACGCGAATTAATTTATTAATGGTTTCCACCATGTGCACTGGGATGCGGATGGTCCTGGCCTGGTCCGCGATGGCCCTGGTAATAGCCTGGCGGATCCACCAGGTGGCGTAAGTGCTGAACTTATACCCCTTGCGGTAATCAAACTTTTCCACGGCCTTGATTAAGCCCAAGTTGCCTTCCTGGATCAGGTCAAGGAAAAGCATGCCCCTGCCGACATAGCGCTTGGCGATACTGACCACCAGCCGCAGGTTGGCTTCAGCCAGCCTCCTCTTGGCTTCTTCCTCGCCGTCTTCCATCAGCTTGGCCAGCTCCACCTCTTCTTCCGGTGTGAGCAAGGGCACCCGGCCGATTTCTTTCAGGTACATGCGCACGGGATCATCTATACCAACGCCTTCCGGGATGGTAAGGTCCACTTCCGCTTCTTCGGGCGGCGGCTCCTCGAGGGCGGCGGTGTCGATTGGTTCCAGGTCGGCTATTTCGGGCACTACTTCTATACCCATGCTGGACAGTTTTTCGTAAATGTCATCAATCTGCTCGGGGCTGAGGTCGGTTCCCTGCAGGCTGTCCATAATCTCGTTGTAGGTCAGGACCCCGCGCTTTTTCCCTTTTTCGATTAACTCCTTTACGCCTTCAAGGATGAGATCATCACTCATGTACTGTCCCCCCCCTCTCTAAGGTGCTTTCCGTATCAAAACAAAAAATTTGCTTGTACTCGCCTGTTAATTTCCTGACGCGGCCAAAGTCGCGCGCCTTTTCAGCTTCATCAATATTTTTAAGAAAAACCAGCTCTCGCAAGAGGTTTTGATGTTGAAAATCATTACCGGATTTTTCCGCCGCGCGTATCTGCCGCAAAAGTTCTTCCCTGCGCTCGTGGCGGGCACAGCGGTTTACCGAACGTATATAGTCATACATTATCTTATCGGGATTATCTCCGGGAATATCCAGTGTTAAGATATAACTTAAAATATTTTGACCCTCATTTTCAAAAGTGCTGAACATTCCTTCAGGCCGGTACTCAGGGTGTTGGCCCGCTTCCAGACAATGTTTAAAAATTGTCATATATTGTTGATTTCTGAAGGGCTCTTCACCTAATTCAGCCAGGATTTTATAGCCTCGTGCAGGATTTTCCAGCACTAACCTCAGAAGAACAGCCTCTGCTTTGCCCCTGGCATCCAGTTTTTCCCCTTTTCGTATAATAGTATGCGTGTTTTTAGCAATATTATCCGGATTTGTCCATTTTTTACCCAAATTTTCCTCAAATCTCTTGAATTCTCCCGCTACCGTCTCCCAGCTCAGATTCAAAACACGCGCTATAGTTTTTAAATCTTCCTCTTTTTGCACACCGCTTTTGGCAGCTAAACCGGGAAACACCTGGCGCATCACTTCAGTTTTGTCAGCCACAGTTTTCACATGGCCCCTGGCGGCTGCCTGCTGAAGTTTATATTCGATTAAAGTGTAAGCTCTGTCAATTAACTCCTCCCATGGCCCCGGCCCGTGTTTGCTGAGAAAATCGTCAGGGTCCTTGCCGTCCGGCATGGTAATCACTCTGACCTGGCAGCCCAGTTCCAGCAGCAGGTCGAGCCCCCTGATAGTGGCGGCCACACCTGCTGTGTCGGAGTCATAGGCGATGATTATATCCCTGCTGTAATTCAGCAGCAGCTTGCCGTGCTCCGCAGTCAGGGCGGTGCCCAGTGAGGCCACAGTGTTGGTTACCCCGTGCCTGTGGGCGGTAATCACGTCCATGTAGCCCTCGACTATAATTACCCGGCCCTTTTCCCTGATCGGCTGTCTGGCCAGGTGCAGGCCGTAAAGGGTCCTCCCTTTGCTGAAGAAAGAAGTCTCCGGTGTGTTCAGGTACTTGGGCTGAGAGTCGTCGAGTACCCTGCCCCCAAAACCAACCACCTGGCCCAAAGTGTCCCAAATAGGAAACATCACCCGGCTGCGAAACCGGTCATAGTAGCGCCCGGCTTCATTCTTAATAACTAAGCCGGCCTCGACCAGTTCCTGAGGCCGGTAGCCTTTTTTGCCCAGGTGATCGAGCAGTGAGGTCCATCCAGGCGGGGCAAAACCTATTTGAAAACGCTCCAGCACCTCCGGAGTGAGGCCCCGCCCGGCCAGGTACTGCCTGGCTGGGGCGGCGGCGTCGTGGCGCTGCAGCACCTGGCGAAAGAAATCTCTGGCCAGGTTGTTTGCCTGTTTCAGCCCTTTGCGTTTGAGGTCTTTCTCCTGCCAGGCCGGGCTGTCGCTGACAGGTATGGCCACCCCCGCCCGCTGGGCCAGCACCGTCACCGCCTCGGAGAAGGTAAGGTTTTCTTTCAGCATCAGAAATCTGAAAACATTGCCTCCGACCTTACAGCCGAAACAGTGAAAAAACTGCTTATCCTGCGATACGGTGAATGAAGGTGTCTTTTCATGGTGAAAAGGGCACAGTCCGAGATGGTTCTTGCCCGCCTTTTTCAACTGGACGTAGCGGGACACCACCTCAACGATATCTGACCGCAGGCGGACTGTTTCAATTATCTCCTCAGGGATTAAGCCCACCTGATCACCCTTTTCTTATAAAACCAGTATTAAGAATAGTTCAACATTTGTTTATATTGTCCTGCCGGGCACTTTATTAATTATCCGGCCCGGCCCTCGCGTCCGATTTATAGAAGATTCGCTTCAGCTTAAAAATCTCCTTCATATATCGACACTTTTTATTGTGTAATCCATATATTTACATTTTAGTTTTTTGTTAAAATCCCGGCTCGACCCAGGGCAGGGGCAAAAAATACTTCTGGTAGACGCGTATGGCAAACCTGTCCGTCATGCCGGCTATATAATCGCAGGCGACCCGCTCCCCGCCCTCGGCCAGGGTGCGCTCCCGGTACTCGGACGGCAGGTCGTCCGGGTGTTCCAGGAAGTGCCCGTAAATGCGCTGGACAACATAACAGGCTTTGGCTTCCTCGCGCTTGGCCTCCGAGCCGACGTAAACATGCTCAAACATAAACTCTCTGAGCTTGTCGGTGGCCGCCTGGATGGGCGGGCTCATTTTGATCGGTCCGGCGCCGCTCTGGTTCGTTTCAATCAAATCCAGCACCATGGTGTTGATCCTGTCCCGGTGTTTTCTGCCGAGCACTGCCAGGCATTCTTCCGGCAGCTGCCCGGCGGTAAGCACCCCGCCCCGGATCGCGTCGTCTATGTCATGGTTGATATACGCCACCCTGTCGGCAATTTTTACAATCTGGCCTTCCAGCGTGGCCGGCCTGTCCGGCCCGGTATGGTTTAAAATACCGTCCCGCACCTCCCAGGTCAGGTTGAGCCCACGTCCGCCTTCAAGTATATCCACAATACGCAGGCTCTGCTCATTATGCTTGAAGCCGGGCGCAAAAATCTGGTTCAGCGCCATTTCCCCGGCATGCCCAAAGGGGGTATGGCCCAGGTCGTGACCCAGCGCAATCGCTTCGGTAAGGTCCTCGTTCAGTGCCAGCGCCCTGGCCACAGTGCGGGCAATCTGCGCCACTTCCAGCGTGTGGGTGAGCCTGGTGCGGTAGTGGTCGCCCTCTGGTATGATAAATACCTGAGTCTTGTGTTTTAAGCGGCGAAAACCCTTGGAGTGGATGATCCGGTCGCGGTCACGCTGGAAAGCGGTGCGGACGCCGCACTCCTCCTCCGGCCTGGCCCTGCCTTTGCTGGCGGCGCTGCGACAGGCCCGCGGTGAAAGCACCTGCCGCTCCAGCTCCTCAGCACGCTGGCGTATATTCATCACAGTCACCCCATCCCTGCTCCTGAATTGGTGTGGCTTAAAAATATTCTACGGATAAACTATTAATCCTGCTAAATACTTTAACAAACTTAGGTACCGGGTCCCTAAGTTAATGAGTTATTACACACAATTTGCCGGCGGGAAAATAAACCCCCGCAGATAATAAACCCACCGGGGATAAAATTTATGCACCAAATTCTTTTTCTAGACCTTTTTAGCCGCCAGTCAATAACTTAAGGTATCGGGCATCCCTGAAATGGCTTCTGGGCTGCCAATAAATGCAGGTGCGACTTTAGTCGCACAACGCTTCAATTACCTAAAACCTTCTTAGTTATTACTAGCCGTTACGCAGCTTTATTCCAGCCATCACTGTGTACCTGGGTCCCCGGGGGCTAAGCTCGCTCAGCATCAAATCAACCGACATGACTTTCGCGCGGCCAAATTCTTTGCCCCGGGCCAGCTTTTCGGCCCGGTCGAACACAGCCACAAACCCCTGCGGCGAGCGCAGCCTGGCCAGGGTCAGGTGAGGCGAAAAACGTTTTTGGTCAGGCGTGAAGCCAAGCCGCCCCAGTTCTTTTTGCACCCTGCGGTGCAGCTCCAGCAAAGCGGTTGTTTCGCCGTGCACACCGGCCCAAAAGACACGGGGGCGATCCTTGGAGGGAAAAACGCCAACCCCGCCCAGGGTAAGGTAAAAAGGTGAAACACCTTTAACAGAGCGTTTTAAAGCTTCTACAGTTGACACAGCTTTATCCTCGGGTACGTCTCCAAGAAACTGAACCGTTAGATGAAGATTTTCGCTGTTCACCCATTTTGCGTCAGACGGAAGCACTTTGAGATCTTTTATAAAAGAGTTAAGACTATTTTTTATTTCATTAGGAAAATTAATGGCAACAAATAACCTCATTTGCCGCAAAGAATAACACCCCAGTAAAAAGAATACCAAAATAATACTTCTTCAATACCACCTGCAACATCCTTCTTTATAAAGAAGTTTTACTTGTTTTTAAAAATAATTCTTGATTTATAGGCGAAATATGTCGATAATGTTTAAAAAAGGACGAGATGAACAATGCTGGGATACCTGACCATGTTATTGGTCATAAGTCTTATTTTAATAGCCATTCTCAACCTTGTTAAAGAACATATCCCGCTGCGCCCCCCAATTGTTTACAGCACTGTGGGAATTTCCTTTGCCCTGGGATCTGTTTTTCCAATAGCCATTTCCAACCTCACCCTGGTCGAGGTTCTTGTCATTTACTTCGGGTTAATTACTCTTATTGCAATTGCCTTAAGCTACAACGAGAACAGGGTTTATTTTAATATATCCCCCACTCCACTGAAAGTGGCTGATTTGGAAGCTAAAAACTTACCGGAGGAACTTGTTCAAGATTCCTTTTCCAGTATTCTGGCGAAGGAAATAACAGCTCTTGATGCCTGCGCTACCCTTGACAATACAGGTATGCCGGAAGAAGAACCGGAGGCTTTCCCACCCCAAGAAATGGTATCCTCCGCACATGGCAAGGATGACCCTGGCCTGGATGTTTCCACGGAATACTCGCATCCGACTGCCGAGGGTAGTATAGAAAAAGAAAATATACCTCTTGAGGAAGAACTGCCGCTTAAATCTAACGTGTCCATGGAAGATACGTCTCTAATTATAGAAGAAACTCCTGTTAAAGCAGATTTACCTGAATCCGCGGATGAACCAACAGATAAACCGGTGGATGTTCTGACAGATGAACTTGCGGAAGAACCACCAGATGATCTACCATACGCTCTACCAGATGAGCCAGAGGATGATCTACCATATGCTCTACCAGATGAACCAGAGGATGAACCGGTGGATGAACCACCGGATGATCTGACAGATGAACCAACAGATGATATACAAGATGATCTACAAGATGATCTATATGATATAGATGAAAAGATGCCTGAAGAAGAAATGTTGTATGATATTAACCGGGATTTGCCCGGGGCAAGGGAAGAATACCCGGTCCAAGAAGTTTTTTCTTTAGCTGAAAAACTGCCTGCCGGTGAAAAGTTACCTGATCAAAGTGGGACAGCGGTGGTTGGAGCCCCGCCTGTTTGGGAAGAACCCGCAGAAGACCCAATCGCGCCAAACCGGGATAATGAGAAAATCGGGGAAGATACTATGGATTCAGCAACCGCTCCAGTTACAGTAAACGACTATATTTCCGCCGGGTTCAAAGCCAGGACCACAGGTGACCTGGCCGGCGCGGTTAAGAATTTCATCACAGCCCTCATGATGAGCCAGGAACAGCAGATTACAGCTGCCCTGTCTCTTGAGATAAGCGCGATTTATCAGGAACTGGGCCAGTATTTCCAGGCTGGGATGATTTTGAGATCAGTTATTAAACAGAAAAACATTATTAACGACTTTACTTTGAGACAAAAACTACAAGGCCAGCTTATTTACCTGGACACTCTGTGCGAACTTCTTAGGATTACAAAGATGTCTAACGCTCCTTATTCAAAGATACCAAACATAATAAAAATAAAAGCAAATCTTGAAACAGCTGAAAAGCTAAAAGAAATAACTTAAGGGGGCGAAACAAGTGAAAAGCAGCCAGCAGATTTTAAGGTTACCGGTTCTTAGTATTGAAGAAGGCAAACAAATAGGTGAGGTTAGGCACCTGGTACTTAATCCACAACAGGGGAAGATTGATTTTATCCTCGTGGAAGACAAGACATGGTACTTTGGGCTAAAAGCAATGGCCTTTAATGCTATACAGGGGATTGGAGAGTTTGCCCTTACCGTAGCGGGTCGTTCTTCCCTCTCAGTGTTGTCGGAATGTGCCGGGTTAATTGATTTATTAGAGAATAACATATGTCTGTCCGGCATAAAAGTCCTGAGCAAAAAAGGTCGTTTGGTTGGCTCCATCAGCGAATATTTTATCAATGACAATACTGGTGACATCATAGGCTGTCAGCTCATTCCGGTCAACAGTGAAAAACCGGCCGGTATGATTCCGAAGAAATTGATCCTGACCTACGGGTGTGACTTCCTGGTTGTAGAAGAAGGGGTAGAGGAAAAACTGGTAGCCGAACTACAGGAAGAGAACATTGCTGATAATTGGGAAAACTCAACAAAAACCAAGGATACTGCGGCGGTTCCTGCAATTGGCAAACAGCCGGCAGAAGCTCTGAAACATTTTGAGGAACAACAGCGGCAGTATCTGCTGGGCAGAAAAGTTACTATGCGGATTGTAGCCGACAATGGCGAAGTCGTGGCTGAGGATGGAGAAACAATTACTGACGAGATTATCGAACGGGCCAAGGCTGCCGACCGGTACATTCAGCTCACTATGAACATTCGCGAGTAAGAGCCGGTGGTTAAAAAAGCTGTATTCCTGTCACTAATCCTTCTATTACAGTCGGGCGCAGGTATATTCGGCTCAGCTGCGATTCTAAACACGAGGTCTTCCGGGTTAATTCAGCAGGGCCTTACCATTAAAGGTGTCCCTGTGTGGGGCTTGAGGCCGGATCAAGCGGCACAAAAGCTGGAAAACGAACTGCCCAGTCCAGCTGAAGGCGCTTTTATAATTGAAGATGCGGGAAAAAGCTATACAATTATACTCTCAGATATTGACGCAAAATATGAATACCTTTCAACGGCTAATGACGCCCTGGCGTACATTAATAAGGGCAATTACCTTAACCGGTTAATTTCCGTCCTGCGGCTCCGGGCGGCACCAGCTGACCTGGCCCTTAAGATTGCGTTTTCTGATGAAAAACTGGAGGAAAGAATTAAAACCCTTCAAAATGAATGGGATACGCCGCCACAGGATGCGGCAGTCACGATGTCAGATAAAGTTATAATCATTCCTGAAAAAGCCGGTTACAGACTTGACCTTGAAAAAACTCTGGAACAAACGCGCCAGGAACTGGGCAGGGGAAATCTGTACGCGGCTGCTTTCGGCCAAATTTTGAAACCAAATATTACTTCCGTGGATCTGGAAAAAATAAATACATTGCTGGGGGAGTATACCACAGTCTTTGACGTTAACGCCACGAACAGATCGCACAACATAGCACTTGCCAGCGCTACAGTCAACGGTTCCTTAATAAGACCCGGGGAGATATTTTCATTAAATAAACGGCTTGGCCCTCGCCTGGCGGAAAGAGGTTATTTAATGGCCCCTGTATTCATAGACGACAGCCTCGCTCTTGATATAGGCGGCGGTATATGCCAGGTTGCCACTACCCTCTATAATGCGGTGATCTTTGCTGATCTCCCAGTGGAAGAACGGTACTCCCACCCGCAACCGGTAAACTATGCGCCCCCAGACCGTGACGCTACAATAGCCGGCGATTACCTGGACTTTAAGTTCTCTAACAATATGAATACCCCGCTGTATATCTCCAGCCTGGTCGAAGGCGGCACAATAACAATGCGTATTTTCGGGGGGGAAAAGAACAGAGGCAGCATGGTCAGGATTACTTCGGAAAAGGTTGTTATTGACCCGAAAACTGTTATAATCCAGGACAACACTCTGCCGGAAGGTGAAACCCGTATAATAAATCCCGGTAAACCGGGATACGAAACACGGGTCTATCAAGAAGTTGTTGTTGACGGGAAGGTTAATTCCAAAACTCTGATTTCAAGCGATTTTTCCAAGCCAGAGGATAAAATTATTCATATGAACCCAATGCCGAATAAAGAAGAAAAGTAGAGAGACCTTGCTCGGGTCTCTCTACTTTTCTAAGCCAGACAGACAAGGGGACGGTTCTGACTAGGCAATCGGAAGTTTTGCGCCAAATACAACTACATGATCAGTGAGAGCAATACCTGATCAATAAGAGTAAAGTCTGTTAATTATACTAAGTGGCGCAAAATTTTTGATTGCCTGAGAAGATGGAAGTCGCGGATTTTTGTGATGATTAAGTGAGAAGATGTAAATGAAGTTTTTGTTACAGAATGTTCTACATTCAACTTGCGATTTCCTTCTTCTCCTGTCTCACTCTCACGTCCTATATAAGAAACCTGCCGGGGTTGACGGCAGGCTCCTCTTATTATGTCAACAACTGTTATAGTGTACCGTAATCTTTTTCCGTGCCGGGATCGCTTTTGACGCGGGCCTGGGCGGCGGCGAGCCTGGCGATGGGCACGCGGAAGGGCGAGCAGCTTACGAAATCGATGCCGATAGCGTGGCAGAAGCCTATTGATGAAGGCTCCCCGCCATGCTCGCCGCAGATGCCGACCAGCAGGCCGGGCCTGGTCTGGCGGCCCAGCTGAACAGCCATCTTCATGAGCTTGCCCACACCCTTCTGGTCAAGCACCACGAAGGGGTTGTCGCTGAGTATTTTTTGGTCCAGGTAGGCTCGCAGGAATTTTCCCTCGGCGTCGTCCCGTGAGAAGCCGAGCGTGGTCTGGGTGAGGTCGTTGGTGCCGAAGGAGAAGAAATCAGCCTCCTGGGCCACCTCGTCAGCCAGCAGCGCCGCCCGGGGTATCTCAATCATTGTGCCCACTGTGTAGTGGAAATTCACACCTGTCTCCCCGGCCACCTCTCCTGCTACTTTGACCACCAGCTCACGCAGTAAGGCCAG
The DNA here is from genome assembly GCF_004369225.1 of Pelotomaculum propionicicum. Taxonomy (GTDB): domain Bacteria; phylum Bacillota; class Desulfotomaculia; order Desulfotomaculales; family Pelotomaculaceae; genus Pelotomaculum_B; species Pelotomaculum_B propionicicum. The sequence continues at coordinate 32,308 of NZ_QFFZ01000013.1, read as the reverse complement.
CTCTTTGATATCGATTACCAGAGGTATTTCAACCTCCGGGACCGGGTTAAAACCTTCTTTAACTAACTGGGCTGCAGCCCTGAATATGGCCCTGGCCTGCATGGCGTACACTTCCGGGAAGGTAATCCCCAGGCGGCAGCCCCTATGGCCAAGCATCGGGTTAAACTCGGACAGAGACCTTACTTTTCTTAAAAGGTCCTCTTTCGCCTTGATCACCGCCGGGTCCCCGCCGCTAAGCCGCAGGCGTGTGATTTCAACAGTCAGTTCCTCGGAGTTGGGCAAAAACTCGTGCAGGGGCGGGTCGAGCAGGCGGATGGTCACCGGGAAGCCGTCCATGGCCTGCAGAATTCCGTAAAAGTCACCCTGCTGCACGGGCAGCAGCTTATCCAGGGCGGCCTGCCTCTCTCTGAGGCTGGCCGCCAGAATCATCTCCTGTACTATGGGCAGGCGGTCCTGCGCCATAAACATGTGCTCAGTCCTGGTCAGTCCAATCCCGGCAGCCCCGAATTCCCGCGCCTTGGCGGCGTCCTGGGGAGTGTCGGCGTTGGCCCTGACGCCCAGGGAGCGGATCTGGTCGGCCCACTCCAGCAGTTTTTGAAATTCAGGAGACAGCTCCGGATCGATCATCGGCACTGTGCCCAGGATAACGTTGCCGGTGGAGCCGTCTATGGAGATAATATCGCCCTGTTTGACCACCAGATTGCCGATCCTGAACTCTTCATGCTCGTAGTCAATCTGCAGCGCCTCACAGCCGCTGACACACGGCTTGCCCATACCGCGCGCGACCACCGCGGCGTGGCTGGTCATACCGCCCCGGGAGGTCAGGATCCCCTGAGCGTTCAGGATGCCGTGAATATCATCGGGTGTTGTCTCGGTACGCACCAGAATCAGTTTCTTGCCTTCCTGGCCGAGTCTTTCCGCCAGGTCGGCGTCAAATACCACCTTGCCGGAAGCAGCGCCGGGCGACGCCGGCAGCCCCCTGGCGATTATGTCAAGCTTAGCGTCCGGGTCGATGCGGCGGTGCAGCAGGTGGTCAAGCTGGCCGGGCTCGACTCTGAGCACAGCTTCTTCCTTGGTAATCAGCCCTTCGTTGACCATGTCCACGGCAACCTTGATTGCCGCCTGGACACCCCGCTTGCCGTTGCGGGTCTGCAACATCCACAATTTACCCCGCTCGATAGTGAACTCAATGTCCTGCATATCCCTGTAATGCTTTTCCAACTGGCCGCACAGTTCTTTAAACTGCTTAAAGATCTCGGGCATTTCCCGGGCCAGGGAGGCGATCGGCTGCGGTGTGCGTATGCCTGCCACCACATCTTCTCCCTGGGCGTTGATCAGGTACTCGCCGTAAAGCTCCTTCTCACCGGTGGACGGGTTGCGGGTGAAGGCCACGCCGGTGCCGCTGTTGTCGCCCATATTCCCAAAAACCATGGCCTGGATGTTTACCGCCGTGCCCAGGTCGTCGGGGATTTTGTTGATCCTGCGGTAGACGGCGGCGCGGTCATTGTTCCAGGAATTAAAGACGGCGTAAATGGCCATAAACAGCTGCTCCAGGGGGTCCTGCGGGAAAGTCTTGCCTGTCTCCCTCCGGATCATTTTTTTATAGTCAGCAATCACTTCCCGCCACTCCGCGGCGGAAAGCTGGTTGTCATAGCGCACCTGCGCCTTTTCTTTCTGGCGGTCCAGCACTCTTTCAAACTTGCTGTGCTCCACACCCATGACCACATCGCCGAACATGTTGATGAAGCGGCGGTAGCAGTCCAGGGCGAAGCGCTCGTTGCCGCTTTCGCTGATCAGGGCCTCTACGGTCTGGTCGTTTAAGCCGAGGTTCAGCACCGTGTCCATCATACCGGGCATGGACACCGGCGCGCCGGAGCGCACCGACACCAGCAGCGGGCTGGTTTGGGCGCCGAATTTGCGGCCCAGCTTGTTTTCCAGAACAGCGATTTTCTCCCTGACCTGGTCCTCCATACCTTCCGGGAACTTCTGCCCCGCGGCGGTAAAATCCTTGCATGCTTCTGTGGTAATAATAACACCGGGAGGTACAGGCAGGCCGATTTTGGTCATCTCGGCCAGGTTGGCTCCTTTACCTCCCAGCAGGTCTCTCATCTTGGCGTTTCCCTCTTCAAAGAGGTAGACGTACTTCTTACCTGCCATGCCGTTCCCCCCTATAATAAATTTCCATGATCCTGGTGGCGGTTTCCTCAAGAGCCTTGTTGGTGACGTCAATAATGGTGCAGCCGGCTTTTTTCATCACGCCTTCCGCGTATTCAAGCTCTTTTAAGATACGCTCCATGCTGGCATAATCGGCGTTGGAAGTAAGCCCGAGGGTGTTCAGCCTTTCCCGCCGGATCTCATGCAGGTGCTTGGCCTGGATGGTCAGGCCGATCAGCTTGTGGGTAGGCAGGCTGAAAATCTCTTCAGGCGGCGCCACCTCCGGCACCAGCGGCACGTTGGCGGCCTTGATCTGCTTGTGCGCCAGGTACATGCAGGCGGGTGTTTTCGAGGTGCGGGACACGCCAATCACCACCAGGTCGGCCCGGACGATGCCCCTGGGGTTTTTCCCGTCGTCATATTTTACGGCGAACTCTATGGCTTCCACTTTTCTAAAGTATTCGTCGTCCATTCTGCGCACGAGACCCGGCTCTAATTTCGGCCGGCGGTGGATCACCCCCGCCAGAGCGTCAAGCATCGGGGTCATAATGTCCACGGTGGGAATACCGTATTTGACCGCCTCTTCCACCAGTTTTTCCCGCAGCTCTGGAATCACCAGGGTATAGGCAATAATGCTGTTGGCAGCGCTTGCCTCCTCCACGATTTCAGGTATCTCGTTGATATCGTTGACATAAGGCACCCGCCGGATGTCCACCCCGCCGTGATTAAACTGGCTGGCGGCGGCCCTGGCCACCAGTTCCGCTGTTTCACCCACGGAGTCGGATACAATGTAGATAACTGGTTTGTGATCAGTAATAATGGCTGATACCCCCTTAATATCCTTCTCCCAGTTCGACAAAAAGCCGGGTGATATTGGTTTTGCTAAGTCGGCCGATTACTTCCAGCCCTTCACTGCCGTCTTCCAGAGGCACTTTGCGCACCACCGGCAGGGCGTCGACTTCGTGCTCAATGATTTTTTTGGCGGCCAGCCAGACAGTCTCCTCCGGTGTGGTGTGCACCACATTGGGCATGCGGGTCATCACCACTTTTACCGGCAGGTTGTGAATATCATGGCTGCCCAGCGTTGTTTTCAACAAATCCTTGCGGGAAAGGACACCTTCCAGCAGGCCCCCTTCCCTGACCACAAAGAGGGTGCCCACATCCTCGATAAACATGGTTACCACAGCGTCATAGACGAAGCTCTTTTCATTCACAACTATCGGCACCGACTTGACACTGTCCACCAGGACGCTGTTCAGTTTTTCCGCCACTACCCTGTACCTGGACTTGCCGCTGTGGAAATAACCCACCCTGGGGCGGGCGTCCAACAGGCCGGACATGGTCAGGATGGCTAAATCCGGCCTCAATGTGGCTCTGGTCAGTGATAACATCTCCGCAATCCGCTCACCGGTGATAGGGCCGTAATTGTTGACAATCTCCAGAATACTTTCCTGCCGCTTGCTAAGTTTCAAATCTATCGCCCCTTAAAGAGCATATGTGACATACTATTTAGCTTCAACAATATATAATATATATTATATTTATGATAATTTCCATACTTTTTTTCCATATTCTTTTTAGCATTTATCCTAATATATGCCAAATTGTGGCATTTGGGGAATGGCGCCGGTTTATTGATTTTCTACCACTACCCTGGTTAAATCAGCTGTTTGCTTCACCATAGCCGCTAAATTGGCCAATAGGGACAGGCGGTTTTCACGGATTTCTTTCTGATCCACCATAACCATGACTGAGTTAAAAAACTTGTCCAGCGGCTCGCGCAGTGTTGCAATGGCCGCCAGCAGGCTGTGGTAGTCCTGCTTTTGCAGGTACGCTTCCGACTTGGCCTTGACCCCAGAAAGACAATGGTAAAGCTCTTTTTCCGCGGGATCTTCCAGCAGGGACGGCTCGACCCTGCCGGGCGGAGTGTTCTTGGACAGGTTATTAGCCCGGTTGAAAGCAGTGATCAGGTTGTTAAAGTCGGGGTCCTGGCGGAAACCGGCCAGCGCGCCCGCCCGCAGCAGGACATCCCGGAAATCGTCGTAGCCGGAAGCCAGTACCGCTTCCACGGTGTCATATGAGTAGCCGCGGTCGGATAAAATACCTTTAAGCCGCTGTTTAAAGAACTCAGCGACGTCCTCTTTGACTTTCGCCAGGCTGTGTTTAAACTGCACTTTGCCCTCATAGCCCTTATAGGCCGCCTCAACCAGCTGCTCCAGGGAAATGGTGAAATCCCCTTCCAGGATGATGTGGCTTATGCCCAGAGCCTGGCGCCGCAAGGCGTAGGGGTCCTGCGAGCCGGTGGGCTGGATGCCGATGCCGAAACACCCCGTAATAGTGTCAATCTTATCGGCAATACTGAGGATTTTACCCGGCAGGGTGGCGGGGAGGCTGTCCCCGGCGAAACGCGGCAGGTAATGCTCGAAGATGGCGTCGGCGACAGCCGCGCCTTCCCCGGAGCGCCCGGCGTATTCTCTGCCCATGATGCCCTGCAGCTCAGGAAACTCATAAACTATGTTTGTCACCAGGTCGGCTTTAACCAGGTAGGCGGCCCTTAAGGCAGTCTTCCGGTCCTGCTCGCCGGCGCCTATGAGGCCCGACAGGTAAGCCGCCAGGTCGCCGATGCGCCCGGTCTTGTCGTAAACTGAGCCCAGGCTTTCCTGGAAGACGATCTTTTTGAGCGCCGGCGTCTTTTCAGCCAGGGGTGTTTTCAAATCCTCCCGGAAGAAAAAGTCGGCGTCGGCCAGCCGCGCCCGCAGCACCTTTTCGTTGCCCTCCCTGACTATGTCCAGGTGATCGGCGGCGCCGTTTTTAACAGCGATAAATTTGGCCATAAGCGAGCCGTCCTGGCTGACTACGGGGAAGTAACGCTGGTGCTCGCGCATTGGTGTGACCAGCACCTCTTTGGGCAGCTTCAAGTAATCCGCGCTGAAATTGCCGATCAGGGCGGTGGGGTATTCGACCAGGTTGTTGACTTCACTGAGCAGGTCCTCATTCTCTTCCACCAGGCCGCCTTCGCCGGCGGCAACTTCCCGCACCTGCCGCCAGATCTCCTCTTTGCGCCGTTCAGTGTCGACTATGACATAATTATTCTTCATCTGATCGATGTATTCTGACGGGGAGGCTAAATTTACCGGTTTTTTGCTCAGGAAACGGTGGCCATAGGTGGTCCGCCCGGAGGCAAGCCCCGCGAACTCAAATTCCACTATATCCTGGCCGAAGAGGCAGACGATCCACCTGATCGGGCGGGCGAAACGGACCTCCAGGTCTCCCCAGCGCATGGGCTTGGGAAAACGCAGGCCTTCAATCAAGCCGGTCGCGATGGACGGAAGAACTTCCAGCGCCGGGCGGCCGGCTTCCCGTTTCAGGGCGAAAACATATTCCACGTGGCCCACCGCTTTTTTAATCAGGTCGTCCACCTTGACGCCCTGGCCGGCGGCAAAGCCTTCCGCCGCCCTGGTCGGCGCACCGTCCTTGAAAGCTACTTTGACAGCGGGGCCCTTGACCTCGGTTTCCAGCGACTGCTGGAAGTCCGCCAGGCCGGCGACGTACAGGGTCAGACGGCGCGGGGTCCCGTATGTATTGATCTGGCCGTAAGACAGCCTGTTGCTGCTTAAGGCCTGGGCAGCCTTTTCCTTGAGTTCAGCCAGTGCGGGGTCTAAAAACCTGGCCGGCATTTCCTCCACACCGATTTCCAGTAAAAAATCTCTCACCTTGCCTGCCATGCCTTACGCCTCCTTCCTTTTCAGCAGCGGGTAGCCCATTGACTCGCGCTGCTCAACATAGGCCTGGGCGCAGACCCGGGCCATATTGCGCACCCTGGCGATAAATCCTGTGCGCTCCGTAACGCTGATGGCGCCCCGGGCGTCCAGCAGGTTAAAGGTGTGGGAACATTTCAGGACGTAGTCATAAGCCGGCAGGATGAACCCCTTGTCAATCACCTTTAACGCTTCCTGCTCGTACATGTCAAAAAGTTTAAACAACATGTCCGTGTCGGCCAGCTCGAAATTATAGTGGGAGTGCTCCACCTCACCCTGGTGGTGCACGTCGCCGTATTTGATACCGCCGACCCAGGTGATGTCATAAACATTGTCCACTTTCTGGATAAACATGGCCAGGCGCTCAAGACCGTAGGTGATTTCCGCGCAGACCGGCCGGCAGTCGATGCCGCCGCACTGCTGGAAGTAAGTGAACTGGGTTACCTCCATCCCGTCCAGCCAGACTTCCCAGCCCAGTCCCCAGGCGCCGAGCGTGGGCGACTCCCAGTTGTCTTCAACAAAACGGATGTCGTGCTCGTCCGGGTCGATGCCGATGGCCTTCAAGCTTTCCAGGTAGACTTCCAGGACATCGTCCGGCGATGGCTTTAAAATAACCTGGTACTGGTAGTAATGCTGCAGCCGGTTGGGGTTTTCCCCGTAGCGGCCGTCAGTGGGGCGCCTGGACGGCTCAACATAAGCTACCCGCCACGGCTCGGGGCCCAGCGCCCGCAGAAAAGTCGCCGGGTTCATGGTCCCCGCTCCTTTTTCAACATCATAGGGCTGCTGGATGATACAGTTTTGCCGTGACCAGAAATTATTCAGCGTTAGGATTAGTTCCTGAAAATTCATGTCCTGCCTCCTTGGATAACATTTTGACCGGCTTTAAGGGGGCCAATAAAAACTAACTCCCTGCCCCAGGTATTTCTACCAGGGACGGGAGTTTTTCCCGCGGTTCCACCCTGATTGGCCGTATTGGTCGCCGGACGCCAGCCGTTAGACGCCGGGCGTCAGAAAACAAAGATTGACCCTCTTTAAGGTTGTGCGGGCTTTACTGGCTTAAACCAGCCTGCCGGTCATCAAGACGAACTCCCGTGTTTTTAACCTACGGCTTACGACCTACGACCTGTTTCAGCGTTCCTCCCGCGGCTCGGAAACGCCTTTCACCGGCCGTGTTTTACCCGCTCCCACCTGCCGGGCTCTCTAAAAAAACAACTGGCGGTTACTCTTTTCCTCATCGCTCATATTTTTTCACCAATTTATCAAATTCCGGGGTTAAAGTCAATGGCTTGCAATAAATATGAACTTTTCCGTTTATATTTCTGGTGTTTTGACGTCAGGTTCACTACGCCGCTCAAACTCCAGGGTGTACTTTTTAGCCATGGCGGTCGCGGTGCCCAGCGCGCCGATTAGGGCAATCTCGCTGCTGGCCAGGACCCCGAGGAGGCCCAGGGCGCCGACAGACGCGGGGACTTCGAAGACTGTCCTTTCACCCTGCTTAACTTTGATCTTGTACTCCTGCCCCTTGCTTACCAGTTCTTTGATCTGCTCAAAGACTTCCTGGCCTTTGGCCTGGAAGCGCCCGCCCGTATTTTTCGACTTTTCCTCAAGGTTGATTAACGCCTGGACCACATCACCGCCCGCCGCCTCCAGTGCTTCTTTGGCTTCTTTATATCCGACATTCAGCCTGGCCCTGATCAGGTCAATCTTTTCCAGTTCGCTGGTCATTTTAAAATCCCCCTCCTTTTTATTATTTACTACCTTAAAAAGAGTAATTTTATACATCACTGCCGGACTGCCCCGGGTGCAGCCGGTTTAAAAAAGTGGCGGATTTCAGATCCTGCTCCAGGTGATATTTCAAATACTCGTATAACAACTTCTTAATCTGCTTTCTGTCCGTCTCTCCCACCCTGAGCTGGCGCAGCCTGGCCGGGGGCCAGCTCAGGAAAACTTTCATGGTTTCCGCCACGCCCCTGCTGCAGGGCATAGCGTCCGGCTCCGATTGGCCGCAGTTCTCGCACAGCACCCCGCCCTGGACGGGGCTGAAAAGTATATTTCCCGTCAGAGGACCCTGGCACAGGGCGCAGAATTCCAGCACGGGGCGGTAGCCCAGAAACGCCGCGGCGTTGATCTCGAAAGAGCGGGCCAGTATTTCAGCGTCTGCCGCCTCCATCAGCCTCATCGTCTCCAGCAGGAGGGTGAAAAGGGATTCGTTGGGCTCTCCTTCCGGGGCGAGGGCGTCGACCAGCTCAGCCAGGTGGCTGGCGTAGCCGATTTTGGCGAGGTCGCTCCTGATGAAAGAAAACATCTCCACACCCTCGCACTGGCTTACCGAGTCCAGTTCCCGGCCCCGGTGCAGCAGAAAGTTGGTATGGGAAAACAGCTGCACCGAGCCGCGCTTCCTGCTGGAAGGCTTGGCGGCACCGTGGGCGACAACTTTGATTTTGCCGTGCTCCCTGGAATACAGGATTAACAGCTTGTCCCCGCCGCCCAGGTCCCTGGAGCGCAGCACCACGGCCTCGACCTTATAAAGTTTCATAATAAAAGCCCCTGCTTTCAAAAATCTGTTTACGGTAGTGCATTATATTAAATCTATTGTATAATACGGAAAACCAGCTCCCGCGGCGCTGGGGTGAGGAATAAGCCATACTCCTCCTATTGCTGCTCCGGCAGAACCCCGGTGTTTCTGGCATCTTTTGTATAGAATATTGCTGCTGGTATGATTACGATCAAGCCGCAAACCAGGTACATGTATGCCAGCCCGGTTTTACTGGACAGCAGCCCCAATAGGATAGAGCCCACGCCGATGCCCAGGTCAAAAGCGCTCATCATGGTGCCGTTCGCCGCCCCCGGCGAAACGGCTCAACACGGTTAATGGCCATGGCCATGTTGGTGGGCTGGATAATACCGAAACCTATACCCATGACCACCGCAGAGATAATAAAAAGCAGGATGCCGCCGGCCAGAAAGAGCAGGACAAAAGCCAAAGCCAGAGCGCCAAAACCAACCGCCATTACCTGCACTGGCCCGCTTTTGTCAAATACCCTGCCTGCGTAAGCAGATAAGTATAAAGTCTTTAGTCCAAAGCGGCTGTTTATGATCCATTCAATCTCCCCGCAGTCATCTGATTTTTTTACTCCTCGTCCCTGTAGCCTAAATTGCGGATTTGCGCCTCTTTATTCCGCCAGCCCGGCTTTACTTTTACCCACAGCTCCAGGAACACCTTCGCCCCAAGCAGCCGCTCTATCTCCTCACGGGCAGCCTGGCCGATTTTTTTCAGCAGCTGGCCGCCCTTGCCGATCAGGATGGCCTTTTGCGACTCTTTTTCGGTGTAAATGATGGAGCGGACGGCGACCACACCGTTCGGCCTGTTTTCCATCTCCTCAATCACCACCGCCACCGAGTGGGGCACCTCCTCGCTGGTCAGGTGCAGCACCTTCTCCCGGATCAGCTCGGTGATGATAAAGGTCTCGGGCCGGTCGGTGACCATATCCTCCGGGAAATACTTAGGCCCCTCAGGCAGGTAGCCTGTCACCGCGTCAAGCAGGCGGGACAGGTTCTCCCCGGTCAGGGCGGAGACAGGCACGATCTCGGAGAAATTGTACATCCTGCTGTACTGCTCGATCAGCGGCAGCAGTTCCTCGCGCCGGACCAGGTCAATTTTGTTGATCACCAGCAGCACCGGCGTCGCCAGGTCCTGAAACTGCCTCATAATGTAATTGTCCCCGGGCCCGGGCGGCAGGTTCGCCTCAACCAGAAAAAGGACGGCGTCCACTTCCTTTAAGGTGCCCAGCGCCTGCTGCACCATCTGCTCGCCCAGCCTGTACTTCGGCTTGTGAATGCCCGGCGTGTCTAAAAAAATAACCTGGGAGTCTTCCCGGTTCAGCACACAGAGGATCTTATTTCTGGTGGTCTGGGGCTTCTCTGAAACGATCGCGACCTTCCGGCCCGCCAGTTTATTCAACAGGGTTGACTTGCCCACGTTGGTCCTGCCGACGATGGCCACAAACCCGGACTTAAAGCTGCTCTTCTCTTCTGTCAAACAAATCACCTTTCGCTCATTCAGCCTGGACTGCCAGGCTACCGGTTTACCGGTTCAATTAGTTTGGTTATGGTTTTATGATCATTATGCCCGTCTGCCTCTGAATTTAGCGTCTCCTGGCTAAACGCCTCGGGCAGCAGTTCCGCCACAGTCCGCATGCGGTAATCGCCCGCCCGGTTGACCATGTAAACCTTAATTTTCGCCCCAAACTCCGCCAGCGCCTGCCGGCAGGCGCCGCACGGCGCGCAGTAGTCTTCGGTGCCCGCTGTGACGGCGATAGCCTCGAAGTCACGCTCCCCGTTGGAAACAGCCTTGAACAGCGCCACCCGCTCGGCACAGCAGGTCAGTCCGTACGACACGTTTTCCACGTTGCACCCGGTGTAGTAGCGCCCTTCTTTAGTCAGGATAGCGGCGCCCACCCGGAAATTCGAGTAAGGGGCGTAAGCCCTCTCCCTGGCCGCCACGGCGGCGTTGATCAGTTTTTCAACAGGGAAAATCACATTCACATTTACCCCACCTTAATAGTCGTCGGACTTCGGGGTGCGACTGAAGTCGCACCTACAGATTCTCACTTCTCACTTCCAACGTCTCACGTCTCACTTCCCACGTCCCAATCACCAGCCGGCGAGGGTGAAGACGGCCATGGTGGCCAGGATGCCGAGAAGCGCGCCGGTGCTCACCTCAAAGAAGGTGTGGACCTCGGTGTCAAGCCTGCTGTGGGCCACCAGCAGGGCCATGATAAAGGCCACAGTGCTCACAAGGGCGTTGCTGGTCAGCAGGGTCAGTGCCGCGGCCCCGGCAAAAGCCACAGCTGTATGCCCGCTGGGCAGGCCGCCTTTGACAAATGTGCCCTTGCCGGTGAGCGCTTTGCCGATGCCGACCAGCAACGCTACAAACAAGAGGGCCAGCAAAGTCACGTTAAGGGGTGTTTCTTTCAGCCTGGGGCCGATATAGAAGGAAAACCCCTCCAGGCGGGGGTAAATAATTATGTAAGCGACCACAAGCGAGTTCAGCGCGGTTATCAGCACCGCCCCGGCCGCCACGTTTTTGGCTATGCGCGCCAGGGGGTGGAACTCCTGTACAACCAGGTCAACCACCGCTTCTATGGCTGTATTGAACAGCTCAGCCATAATTACCAGTGTAATGGTGAAAAACACGATTAAAAGCTCGCGGGAGCTGAGCCTGAGATAAATAGACAGCCCCAGCACCAGCAAGGCTGCAATAAAATGGATGCGCATGTTGCGCTGGGTTCGGATTGAATAAATGATTCCGGCGATGGCGTAGTTAAAGCCGTCTAAAAGTTTACGCAGGAACATGAAACGCGATACCTCACAATACATTCTGACTTTCTTATAAGCTGTAGGTGCGACTTCAGTCGTCAGAGGAATGGAGACACACCTCTGTTTCGGGTATTCCTTTGTTGACGAGGAATGTCCCCAGGTGCCGTCAGGCGCCCTTGCCGTTAGGTCAGGTCAAAACACGCCAGCACTTCCTCCTCTTTGGCGCGCATGATCTTCTGTTCATCCTCCTGCCCGTGGTCGAAGCCGAGCAGGTGCAGTACTCCATGCACGGTGAGATAAGCTATCTCCCGGCGGAAGCTGTGCCCGTAGCCGGCCGCCTGCCGCTGGGCCGCCTGCATTGATATGACCACATCTCCCAGGATAACTTCTTCTTCATCACCCGCGACAGGCTCCCCTTCCAGCATGGCAAAAGAGAGCACGTCCGTGGGGCTGTCCACACCCCGGTACTGCAGGTTCAGTTCGTGTATATATTCGTCATCTACAAACACCAGGCTTATTTCGGCATCCTCGCGGTAGCCGGCAGCGGCCAGCGCTTTACTCGCGACACCTGACAAGAATTCGGTCAGTTCATCATCCACCGTTACTTCTTCCTGTAAGTTGTTTACGAGGACCGGCATGTTTATTCCTCCTTTCAATTTCCTGAGACATATCCGGGTATTCCACCCGGTTGTGGAAGATACCGGACATGACCCTGACAAAAGCGGTGGCTATGACCGCCAGGTCCTTAAAGGTAAGGTCACACTCTTCAAGCTGGCCGTCATTTAATTTATCTTTTATTATTTTCCTGACCAGTCCTTCAACCCGGCCCGGGGTCGGGTTTTGCAGGGAGCGGACAGCGGCCTCCACAGAATCCGCCAGCATCACTATGGCCGCTTCCCTGGTCTGGGGCCTGGGGCCTTCATACCTGAATTCCTCTTCGGTAACTGTTTCATTCCGGTCACACTCCAGCGCTTTGTGGTAAAAGTATGTCACCAGGCTGGTGCCGTGACTCTGCTCTATTATATCTATTATACCCTGGGGCAGCTTGTTCTCCCGGGCCATTTCCACCCCGTCCTTCACATGCGAAGTCAGGATCAGCGTGCTGAGCGAGGGAGTGATCTTGTCATGCGGGTTGTCGCTGGTCATCTGGTTTTCGATAAAGAAATAAGGCCTTTTTGTCTTGCCGATATCGTGGTAGTAAGCCCCCACCCGCACCAGCAGGGAGTCGCCGCCTACCGCGTCGGCCGCGGACTCGGCCAGGTTGCCCACGATAATACTGTGGTGGTAAGTGCCGGGCGCCTCAAGCAGAAGCTTCTTCAACAAGGCGTTGTTCGGGTTGGAAATCTCCAGCAGCCTGACAGGTGAAGTGATATGGAAGGTGTTTTCCAGGAAAGGCAAAGCGCCGTTGGTCAGTATGGAAGATAAAATACCATTGATCACACCGAGTGCCAGGCTGGATGAAATCAACAGCGCCAGGGGGGTCCCGTTAACCAGCCCCATTATGAATATGGCTACAACATTGGCAACACTGGTGTAAAAGCCGGCGCGCACCAGGTCGCCTCGCTGGCTGAGCTTGGATACGCTGTAAACACCGGTTATGCCGCCGATCAGCCCCACCACGCCGAAGCGCAGCTGGTTGCCGGTCATAACGCCCAGCATCAGGCTGGTCACCGCCACCACCAGCACAGCCAGGCGGGAGTCAAGCAGGATAGCGATCAACATGCCTACAGCGGCCACCGGCACCATATAGCCGAACTGGGCTCCAAACTCCGGCCACTGGTTAACATTTATAGCGACTATCGCTTTGCCCACCCCAAGGACCACCAGCACGATCATGCCCAGCAGGTACAAATGCCCGGCATGCTCGTAAATATCCCGGTTCTGCTGATAGATATAAAAGAGGACCACTGTCATCAGCATGGACACCAGCAGGAAAATACCAAGGATGGACGGAAAGGGAAGCCGCTGGCGGGTAAGGCCGAGGGCCTGAAGTTTAACCATGTGCTCCTCGGTGACAATTTCACCTTCCCCGATAATCTTTTCTCCTTCCTTAACCGAGATCATCGTCGGGGGAACGGCAGCCATTGCCTCGTCCTGGTTCTGTTTGGTCTTCTCGTAGTTGATGAAAGTATTGGCCCGTAAAAATCTATCAATTAACCCTTTGGCGAAGTTTTCGTATGATTTGGTGAGGCCCAGCCCGCTGATTTGGTTTTCCAAAGATTTTTTAACATTACTCAGGTTGTCCTGTATGATCCCTTCCCCGGCATCCATACTTTTGACTACCAGGCTGTTGATCGTGTTTTCAACAAAAAGGGTGTCCTTGGCGGTTGCACGGGCCAGTTCGTTAAGATCTTCTTCGGGCAGAATAAAGGGGAGTACCTGGCGCAGCTTGGCAACCTTGCCGGTATTGTCAAGACTGGCGTCACCCTGGATCTCCCGCACCTTGCCCCCCAGATCGGAGATATCTTTTTGCACAGCGATGCTGACCTGCGGGTCCTTGTAGTAGACCTTGTCCGCTTTTTCAGCAGCAAGCCTCTTCTGCTCCGAAGTCTTTTGCTTATCTTCAAAAATAAGGTTTTTCTCAGCTTTAAAGGTCTTGGGCGATACCTGGCCGACCACCAGGTTGGACTTTTCCGGGACAAATTCAATCGCCATAATCAGGGTAATCAGCAGTAAAAATAAAACCGCAGCGCTGCCACGCCTTAACTTGCGCTGCTTGCTCAAATAGGCAAGGGCTTGCAAAAACTTATCCTTGACCCAGCTTAAAAAGCGCATGGGTTCACTCCCCTTGACGAAACAACAGTTATTTCATTTTTTCATAAGCCCTGATGATCTCTTCCACCAGCGGGTGCCGGACGATATCTTCCCCGGTCATGGTGTGGATACCCAGCCCCTTTATGTCTTTGAGCACTTTAAGAGCGTTGATCAGGCCTGACACCTGTCCCCGGGGCAGGTCAATCTGGGTGATATCCCCTGTGATAATAGCCTTGGAGCCGAATCCCAGGCGGGTCAGAAACATTTTCATTTGTTCCGGGGTGGTATTCTGCGCTTCGTCCAAAATTATAAAAGAATCTTCCAGTGTCCTCCCTCGCATGTAAGCCAGAGGAGCGATCTCAATAATATTCTTTTCCAGATACTTCTGGGTGTTTTCCACGCCAAGTATATCGTAAAGGCTGTCGTACAGCGGCCTGAGGTAGGGGTCTATTTTTTCCTGCAGGTCACCGGGCAAAAAGCCCAGCTTTTCCCCTGCCTCAACAGCCGGGCGAGTCAGCACTAATCTGCTCACATCTTTGCCGCGCAGGGCTTTGATCGCCATCGCCACGGCCAGGTAGGTTTTGCCGGTGCCTGCCGGGCCGATGGCAAAAACCACATCGTGATTGATAATGGACTCAATATATTTTCTCTGGCCGATCGTCTTGGCTTTGATCTGCTTGCCGCGGGGTGTGACCATGGCCACATCGGCGGCCAGGCTCTCCAGCGCGTTTTTAACACCGCCCTGGGCGGTCCTGATGGCATATCCAACTTCATGAGAGGTGAGACGGTTTCCTGCGCGGTAATACTTCTGCAGCTGGGCTAAGATCCCCTCGGCCTGCTCAACCTTTTCCCGGTCTCCGGTAATAACCAGTTCCTGGCCGCGGGCCACAAACCGGACTCCCAGCGCCTTTTCCATCTGAACCAGGTGCTCGTCGTGCTTTCCGAATATTTCGGCCGCAGCGCCAATATCACTCAGCTCAACCCTTGCTTCAAACCTCTCCGTCAATATACGGTCAAACCTCCTTGTTGTTACGGATTAATAATTTCTTCTTCCCCGATATCTTCAACTGTTTCGATTACAGCCTTCACCCGGACCACATTCTCCTCAGGTCCGGTCGAAACATCCTCCATCCACTGCTCCTGGATCCTGGCGCCCGGCGGCATCTTACTCCCCGCGTCCGCCAGCGCGCGCTCCCAGGCAATGCCGCGGGCTCCCGCCCGCCCGTGGTCTTCCTTATAATCAACCAATTCGTAATATTTAACAGTTATTAGTTCGACGGGTATGTTGAGATTCCTCCATTCCGGCACCCTTTTAACCAAAGTATTAGCTTCGTACAGTTCGTAGGGAATATTTTGGCTCCCTGCTAAAATTATTTCCTTCCCGTAGAATTTCATACTGACCCGCGTCTCACTCCTGCCCGACAGGCGCCGCCCGGTCTCAATCACTGCGGACTCCCCGTATCCCTCGTACCAGACTCTGGCGCGGGCTATGGCACTGGCGTGCACCAGCCGTGCGGGCTGGACCGGTTTAGGCTTTTCGCCGGGTTTTTTTACCCCGCCAGGCGGCAGCGGCTCTTCCGGCGGGGGTATGGCGCCGGCAACCAGCACCTGTCCCTGGCTGACAGTATCACCTTCCTTGACCACTGGGTGGCCGTTTAAAACCAGTATTTCCTTAATCAGCCCCGACTTTTTGGCGATAATATTGGCAGGCCGCCGGTCCTCTTCGCCGGGAACTGTCCGCTCGGCCACCTCTATAGTAGCTTTGGCGCCTTTAATATAAACGCCTGTCCAGGACACAAGGGGGAGTTTTTCTCCGATATTAGCCTCAACCCTGCCGGGGTCAACCCGCCATTTAGGAGTTCCCCTGCTCAGACCGGCTTCCGCCGCGGCCTGCAGGACTTCATTGACTCCAAGCCTGTCATTGCCCCTGACTTCAATAAACCAAACAAAGGAGGAAAGAAAATAGAGCGCCCCTACGAAGAAAACGGCGCCCAGCGCCAGTGACTTTCTCTGTTTTAGCCAGGCCAGGTAAAAAGGAAATCCAACACGCCTTTTTATTCTGAACCGGCAGCTTGTCCTCCTGGCAATGTGCCGCAGGGGTTTTACGGCGCGCAAATGGACTTTCATCACAACGGCGCTGTCACTCACCCTGGTAATGTCCCAGAGGTAAATACCCCTGCCGGCGGACATGTTGACAAACTTTTCAGGCGCTGAGCCGGTAACCAGGATCAGCAGATAGCCCTGCAGGTAAGACATCAGTTTAAACAAAAACATAAACATCCCTCCTTGCCTGTTATTCTCCTCATTTCTCACAGGAAACTGATAGATTTGATTTTCCCTTCCACGCACAATTCGTCAGGCAGCACGTTGCGCAGCAGCAGGTTTTCACCTGTAATGGCCACTTCGTCTTCCATCACGTTGACTCTGACTTTCTCGGTGGTGTATTCAATAATACCCCTGTGATTTTCAATAAATATTTTTATGTTCCCGAACAGCACTATCTTGGGCAGGTCCAGCATTACATCCCCAGGTATCTCAAGAAACTCGGAAAACTGCCTTTTTATCTTTTTTTTGTAATCATGCCAGGCCATAGAAATCACCCTCCTTTGCACATTTTATGTCTGCAGCCCTGGATAAATTACTATTAAATGGAAGCCGGGCTGATTGTGCGGAAAAGTCCTCTAAAAAAACACTTTCCGGCAGGTTAAATTAACAAACCCGCCTGCTCACACATACTTTACATAAGGATAAAATAACCAATGAAAGGGAGTAATCAAGTTGCTTGAGCAATTATTAGCTAATCAAGGCAAAAAGCTTGTTATTGAGCTGGTCAACGGGAGAAAAATATCAGGCGCCGTCTTGTCAGTAAACCAGCAGTACCTGCGGCTGGAAACGGAGGAAGGGACAGGGAACATACCTCTGCAGGCAGTTTATATTGTCTGGGAGGCCCCAACTCGAACTCTAACCCAGGAAAATATGGACGAGATCGCTCAAAAGTTAAGGGATAGTGTAAAAGCTGAAATTGCCTGTACCGGTGTACAATTCATCTGCAGTCAGCAGTATATTTGCAGGCCGCCTGACTTTTGCAGCGGTGCCTTTGCCTGTCCCGGCAGCTATGTACCCTTCAAGGGAGGCTCACAATGTCCGGTTGCCTTTGCCTGTCCGGGCACACAGTTTTTCGGGATTGTCGGACCAGAAATGGCCGGTCACTTTGAGCAAGATGATCTAAAAACTCATATTGCCTGCACCGGCTTCCCCGGCTTCACCTGCGCCCGCAGCTACATCTGCCGGCCGCCGGACACCTGCACCTTTAGATTTGCCTGCCCGGGCAGCTACGTGCCCAGCTTCCCATCCGGCGGCGGCGCGTGCCCCTTCTTCGCCTGCGGACCCTTCCAATTCGGGCAGCCCTGTACTTTCGCGTTCCAGTGCGGGCCGTTCCAGTTCGGAGGCTGCGGGCCCTTCCAATTCGGAGGCTGCGGACCTTTCCAATTCGCCTGCAGGCCTTTCGTATTCGGTGGTTCCCAGTGCGGCGTACCGGGCGGCTTCATCTGCGCCGGCCAGCAGTTTTTCGGCATAGCGCCGGGACCGGGAGGCGGCGGTTCCCAGTGCGGCGTGCCGGGAGGCTTTATCTGCCCCGGTCAGCAGTTTATTGGGGTGGCCGGACCTCCCAGACCTCAGCAGACGACACAACCAAAACCGCCATTTTCACCACTGGAATTTTCGGTTAAGCCGGAAGAGCCAAAAGATGAAGATAAACCTAAAAAGGAATAGATTATGGAAAAAAGAAAACAGGATTCCCTGGTAAGTGAGATAGTTAATTTCATAGGGGAGCAGACCAGATTAAACCCTGGCTGCTCCCCCGGGGTTCTCAGCGCGGCTATACAGAAAAGATTTCGGATAAGCTCTGATCAAGCCGAAAAGCTGGCAGGGCTGGTGAAAGAAAAACCGGAAGCCGGTAGGCTGGGCCTGGCCGCTATAGAATTAAACCTGACCTTTAATTGCAACCTGACCTGCGCCTACTGCTTCATCCGTGAAAAGAACCAGCACGAAAGAATGTCCTTCGCCACAGCGGCCAAGGCTGTTGACCTGTTAATGGAGCGGGCGGCCTTCCCGACTGTAAACATTACCTTAATCGGCGGTGAACCGCTCCTGGAGTTCGAGTTAATCAGGCAGATTGTTCCCTACGCCCACGAAGCGGCCAGGCGGCACAATATTTTTGTCACCTGGTCGGTAACAACCAACGGGACCCTGCTCAACGAGACTATCCTGGAGTATTTCGCTCAAAATAGGATTAACATGCTGCTGAGTGTTGACGGGGGAGAGAAAAACCACGACCGCTACAGAAGGACAAAAAGCGGGGAGGGCACCTGGCAAAAAATTGCCGGCCTGATCCCGCTGATCAAGAGCTACCAGCCCTGGCTGGGCGTGAGGATGACCGTCAGCACTGAAGCGGTAGGTGATATGAGGGAGGATTTTAAACAGCTGGTGGAACTGGGCGTCAACCAGTTCATCATCGCCCCGGCCCAGGGGGCTGAATGCTGGAGTAAAGAACAGATAGAACAGTACGGCCTTAACCTGGTGGAAATACTCCAGGACTACCATGCTTTAAAACGCCGGGGGATACCCATATTCATAGAGGAATTTGAGAAGGATGAAAACGAGTACAAGGGTTGGGGATGCCGGGCCGGCAGCACTTCCCTGGCACTGGCGCCTGACGGCGCTGTCAGCCCGTGTTCAAAAATGCTTGGCTTAACTGACGAAGGCGGCAAATATGTTATCGGCAATATCAATGGGGAACTCGATCTTAAACTGCTGGAGCCCTTCCAGAACCCCATCTCCCGCCAGCCTCAGCACTGCAGGCACTGCACCAGGAAGTGCAGCGGCGGCTGTTACGCGGTAAACTTCGAGCAGACCGGCGACCACTTTACAGCATCCGAAGAAAACTGCCTGTTCTGGGTGGTGTGCCAGGAAACCAAGCGGATATCCGGTATGCTCAGCGCCGGCGGCGCACAGTGTCAAAGCTGCCGGGCCAGGTGTCAATAAGTTAACGACCATAAGAAAGCGGTGATTTTAAATGTTCGAGCAATTACAGGCCAACCAGGGCAAAAATGTTGTCCTGGAGCTTGTTAACGGCAGGATCGTTTCAGGTAATTTATTGGCGGTAAATGAACAATTCTTGCGGGTGGCAAGCCCTGAGGGAACCGCTGCCATACCGGTCGGCTCAGTATATATTGTATGGGAAAACCTAAAGCGCCAGTTAACCAGGGGAAGCATTGAGCCGGTCGCGGAGCAGGCAGAGGACGTAAAAGAACAGATTGTCTGCCCGTCGGCTTACACCTGCAGGCCCAGTTACAGCTGCACCCCGCCGCACGTGTGTAATATGGGATTTTCTTGTCAATCGGCTGCTTTTAATATGTCTTCGATCGCCTGCACGCCCGCGACATACACCTGCGGGCAGCAGTACGTCCCATTTGCGGGCAACTGCCCGACAGGGGTTTCATGCCCGGCGTTGTTTAACGGCTGGATGCCGCCAACCACTCCTGCCCCAGGGGTCATGAATCCCGGCATGCCGGGAGGCGTACAGGGAATCAGCGCGGCGGATGAGAGCAGAATCCCGGTTTGCAGGCCTTTTCAGTTCGGCCACTGCGGGCCCTTCCAATTCGGCCAGCCCTGCACTTTCCAGTTTGGCTGCGGGCCCTTCCAATTCGGCCAGCCCTGCACTTTCCAGTTTGGCTGCGGGCCCTTCCAGTTCGGGGGTTCTCAATGCGGCACCCTGGGGGGCTTCACCTGCTTCGGCCAGCAGTTTTTCGGCCTCAGACCCCAGGGAGAATAAATTTACAGGCAAAAAAGGAAGCAAGAGAAGCCTCCCCTTGCTTCGGCCCTTGCTTCGGGAGATAAAAAATGCTTGGCTGTTAATGCCAAGCATTTGTTTTGCTTTTAATGAAATCTCCTTTTCCGGGCCGCTTCTGATTTTTTCTTCCTGCGCACGCTGGGTTTTTCGTAGTGCTCATGTTTTCTGGCCTCAGCCAGTACACCAGCTTTTTGACATGTACGCTTAAAACGCCGGAGGGCACTGTCGAGTGTTTCATTTTTGCCAACTTTTACTTCCGCCACTATACTTTCCCTCCCTCCGCATAACCATAAAACGATACTTTATCTATCAATAGACAAAAGCAGGATGTGAACAAATACTTTATAATTATACAACAGTTCGAAGCATTGAGTCAACAGCACTCTTTACTAGGTTTTTTACCGGCAGCCTGGGTGAAACCAGTTTATTCCTTTTTTATTGATCTTAGCCCGGAGGCCACTTCATTGCCCTGCCGGCCAGGAAATGATAATGGATATGGTAGACAAGCTGCCCGGAATCGCGGCCGCAGTTGCAGACCAACCGGAAGCCGGATTCGGCAAGGCCCATTTCTTTGGCCAGGCGTGTCGCGGTCAGCTGTATATTACCGGCCAGATCACGGTCATCTTCCTGCAGTTCCAGCAGTGAAGGAATATGCTTTTTAGGAATCAACAGGAGGTGGACAGGCGCCTGCGGGTTGACATCCTTAAAAACCAGAATGTTTTCATCTTCGCTGACAATCTGGGCCGGTATTTCCTTTTTAACAATTTTACAGAATAAGCAATCTTCCACTTTCCCACCCCCTCCCGCAAAACTAACTATTTTTCCTAAACTAAATTAATTCAACAAAAGAGCGGTAAATCCTGCAATTCACCGTGCAATAATTCTGCCCTCCAGCAGGACTCCCCTTAGTTTTTCAGCCTTGACCCGGACAAGCCGCCCTTTCAAAGCATCGTCGCCGGGGAAAACGACCCTGGTATAGTCGCCGGTCAGCCCCTCATACAGGTTGCTGCCGCCCTTATAAGTTTGTTCGGCCAGGACGTCAAGCTCCAGGCCCAGGTGTGAGGAGGCGAACCGCGCCGACAGCTTCCTGCCAAGCTGGATCAGCCTGCGGCTGCGCGCATCCATTGTTTTGGCGTCAACCCGCCCTTCAAACGCGGCGGCGGGGGTGCCCCGGCGGGGCGAGAATTTAAAAACGTGCAGCCCGCTGAAGGATACTTTTTGGACCATCCTGCACGTGTTGAGGAAATTCTCGCCGGTCTCGCCGGGAAAGCCCACCATCACATCGGTGGTAAGGCCAAGTCCGGGCATGTTCTCCCGCAGAACATCCACCAGCCGCAGGTATTCAAAGGTAGTGTAGCGCCGCCCCATCCTGACCAGGATCTGGTCGTCCCCGCTCTGCAGCGGGACGTGCAGGTGCCGGCAGAATACCGGTGATGCAGATAAAGTTTCCACTAATTCCAGGGTAATATCGTGCGGCTCGACCGAGCTGAGCCGCAGCCGGAGCAGCCCGGGTATACCGGACAGCCTCCGCATCAGTCCGGCCAGGGTAATTTTATTATCCAGATCTTTCCCATATGCCCCGGTTTGAATACCGGTAATGACAATTTCCTTAAAACCCGCCTCTACCAGTTTCCCGGCCGCCGCGATAATTTTATCCGGCTGCCTGCTGCGCAGCGGGCCTCTGGCATAAGGCACGATACAATATGTGCAAAAGTTGTCGCAGCCATCCTGAACTTTCAGGTACGCCCGCACCCTTTCCTGCATGGGCATGGCGGCGATCTCCTCAAATTCGTCGCCGGCCTTGTAGTCACTTACCGCATTGACCGGGCTCCGGCCTTTGGCGGTATTCTCCACGAGCTCTACCAACCTGGCCCTGTCCCTGGTGCCCACGACCAGATCGACGCCTTCTATTTCTGTCAGCTCGCCGGGAGAAGTCTGGGCGTAACAGCCTGTCACCGCGACCACAGCCGCGGGATTGGCTCTTACAGCGCGGCGGATCAGCTGCCTCGACTTGCGGTCCCCCAGGTGGGTGACGGTGCAGGTATTAATGACATAAACATCGGCGGTATCTTCAAAATCAACCACTTGATAGCCCCGCTCGCTGAAAAGACCCGCCAGCAGGGCGGATTCGTACTGGTTAACCTTGCAGCCCAGGGTATAAACAGCCACCCTCTTCTCAGCCAATGCTACTCCCCTCCGAGATCCCCCCACTGGTAGAGGATCATTGTTAAAACCGCCAGGCCGGCCGTCTCTGTGCGTAGAATGCGCGGGCCCAGAGTAACCGGGCGGATGCCGTGCTCCATGGCCAGTTCAACTTCTTCCCTGTCAAAACCCCCTTCGGGGCCAATGAAAACATATATCTCTTTACTAATATTATGTTCTCGCAGGAAATCTTTTAATGACAGGTTGTGCTCTTCTTCCCAGGGAATCAGCGCCGGGGTATGTTCCGGCAGGCCGGCCAGAGCCCGGCCCCAGTCCATAGGCCCGTCCACCACCGGGATATCCGGGCGGCCGCACTGGCTGGCCGCCTCACAGGCTATCCGCTGCCAGCGCTCCCGCTTTTTATCGCCGCTGCCGCCTTCCAGCCTGACCACCGTCCGCCGGCACATAAGCGGGATCACCCGGCTGACGCCCAGTTCGGTACCTTTTTGAATGATAAAATCCATTTTGTCGCCCTTGGGCAAGCCCTGCGCCAGGGTGACCCTGAGCGGGGGAGCAGCCGGCGCGGGCAGTTCCGCTGTTATGCGGCAGACAATTTCACCCTTGCGGAGAATCTCGATCGCCGCCTCGTAAGACTTGCCCCTGCCGTCCAGTATATTAATCACGTCCCCCGCCCCGAGCCGGAGGACTCTGGATAAATGCCCCGTTTCAGTTCCTGTTATGCTGACCAGGCCGTCCTTAATTTGTTCTGGGGCAACAAAAACGCGGGGGATGTTGGCTTTAAGCGCGTTCATCTTTCAGCGCGCCTGCGGGCAGTAACGGTTTCCCCGCCTATGCCCCAGTTGTCAGTTTCAACTTCCTCAATCACAACAACAGTGGTCTGCGGGTTTTTACCCAGCACATCCGCCAGCAGGCTGGTAACCCCCCGGATCAGCTCGGCTTTTTGTTCAGCGGTGGCCCCTTCCCTGGTTATTTTAATGTTAACGTAAGGCATCTGCACCATCCTTCCATAATACTAATATATCGAAAGTGATCTCACAGCTCCTGTTTTTTACCTGCCAGCGCCACCCAGGGGCCTTCAGCCAGTTGTTCCTCAACCGTCAGGCCGGCGCCGGTGAACGCGGCGACGACCTCCTCCGCCCTCTCACGAATAATGCCGGAGGCTACAAATATCCCGCCGGGCGCCAGCGCTCCCGCCGCCTGCGGGGCCAGGCCGGTAATGACACTGGCGATAATGTTGGCCACAATCAAATCAGCCCCCGCGCCTAACAGGTTCATCAGGTCGCCCTGCACTACCCCGACCCGGTCTGCAACTCCGTTTCTCTCTATGTTTTCACCAGCAGTACGGCAGGCCACGGGGTCAATATCAACCGCGGTCACCTGTCCTGCCCCGAGCAAAGCCGCCGCCACCGCCAGGATACCTGACCCGGTACCAATATCATAAACGGTCATGCCCGGCCTGATGTATTTTTCAAGCAGGCCCAGGCAAAGAGATGTTGTGGCGTGCGTGCCGCAGCCAAAGGCCATGCCGGGATCAATTTCTATGACCAGTTCCCACCCGCGCGCGTGATATTCCTCCCAGGAAGGCTTTACTACCAGGCGCCTGCCTACTTGGACGGGCTTGTAGTACGCTTTCCAGGAGTTAGACCAGTCTTCATCCATGACCTCGCGGGTGCTCACTTCAGGCGCCGGGCTTAAGGCCAGGAGGTCCAGTGACTCGACCAATTCCGCAACCCTGCGGACCAGCCCTTCTTCCAACGGCAGGTAGCCTTTGACCAGGGGCAGACCATCCGCCGCCGGTTCAGGAACACCCCATTCCTCAGGCTGGGTCCGCGCGGCATATTCAAGAATAACGGCGGGATCTTCAATTGCAACCCCGCCAGTTCCTATCTCCAGTAGTATTTCTGAAACCCGCTCCACTCCCTCGACAGGAGTCCGCACACTGATCTCAAGCCATTTCACCAAAAATGTCTCCTCTGATTCAAACGATGGATAAGTCGTAGGCTATAGGTCGTAGGCCGTAGGCATATCCTGCATTCCTAATAAGACCCAGGAGAATTACATTCAAACCTACGCCCTACGACCTACGACTTACGGCCTAAAGCTTACGGCCTACGACATTCTCCCGTGCTTACGCCTTCTTTCAGGGCCCACGTCCCACTTCTCAAATCCCACTTCCAAGTTCTTAGCCCATGAAGGCGTCCTTCATTTTTTCAAAAAAGCTCTTATCGGCGCCAGGATTTATATTTTTCGTATGTTCGCCGCCCAGGTTGGAAAACTCTTTGAGCAGGGTTTTTTGCTTATCGCTCAATTTGGTAGGTGTAACTACCCTGACCACCACGTGCTGGTCTCCCCGGCTGTAGCCGCTCACATTGGGAACGCCTTTTCCTCTCATCCTGAACACAGTGCCGGATTGGGTGCCCTCAGGTATTTTCAGTTTGGCTGTCCCTTCCAGGGTCGGTATTTCCAATTCATCGCCCAGGGCCGCCTGGACAAATGAAATCGGCATTTCACAGATTAAATCATCGCCGTCCCGCTTGAAAACCCGGTCCGGCTTGACATGGATATACACATAGAGGTCGCCGCGCGGGCCTCCTCTCAGTCCGGCTTCACCCTCTCCGCTTACCCGCAGGCGGGAACCGTTGTCAACTCCCGCGGGAACCTTGACACTGATACTGCGTGTCCGTCTGGTCTGCCCCGTGCCGCGGCAGGTCGGACAGGGTTTTTCAATAATTTTGCCTGTGCCGCGGCAGCGGTCACAGGTGTGTGACTGTACTACCCGGCCAAAAGGTGTATTCTGGGCGAACTGTACCTGGCCGGTCCCGTTGCAGGCGGAACAAGTGCTGGGTCTGGTGCCGGCGGCTGCCCCGCTGCCCCCGCAGGTGCTGCAGGATTCAGTGCGCGGAACTTTAATTTCCCGCTCCAGGCCAAAAGCAGCTTCTTTTAAGGTGATCTCCAGATCCGACCTGATATCGGCGCCTTTTTCGGGGCCGCTGCGGCGACGGCCGCCGCCCCCGAAAAACATATCAAAAATATCCCCCAGGCCGCCAAAGTCGCCAAAACCATTGAAACCGCCAAAACCTTGCCCGTCAACCCCCGCGTGGCCGTAGCGATCATAGTTTGACCTTTTTTCCGGGTCGCTCAGGACCATATAGGCTTCACTCAGTTCTTTAAACCGGGCCTCGGCATTCGGGTTATCCGGGTTGGCATCGGGGTGATACTGACGGGCCAGCTTCCTGTATGCCTTTTTTATCTCATCCATAGAAGCGCCTTTAGCAACACCCAGCACTTCATAATAGTCGCGTTTTGACATCTACCCACCACCTTGTAAAACTAAAACAAAGCAAAGGGGAATAATGATTCCCCTTAAAAGGACCTCCAAGAGCGCCGGTTAGGCGGCATCAGTAATCTTTTCACTCTATTCGCTATTATATACTATCTTCCTGATCAGGCACAAACATAAATTCGCAGCAGGCCTTTTAGTCGTAAGCCGTAGGCCGTAGGTATATTCTGCATTCCTAACAGGTCTGCAACCCAATAAAATCACATGCATACCTACACCACCGTACGTCATATGGCTTACGACATAGTTTTTCTCACGTCTCACTTCCCACTTCTCACGTCTAAAAAGGCTAGCAACTTTGAAAACCGTCCCCGGTTTGCTACCTTCTTACGTCCCACGTCCCAATTCTCACTTCTTACTTGTCTTCTTTTACTTCAAAATCGGCGTCGACGACGTTTTCTTTAGGCTCCCGGGCGGTATTGGGACCGCCGGGGCCTGCTTCGCCCGCGCCGGCCTGCTGCTGGGTCTGCTGGTACATGGCCGCGCTCAGTTCGTACAGGGGGCCTGTCATAGCTTCTGACTTAGCCTTAATTTCATCTATGCTTTGGCCTTTCAAGGCTTCCTTCAGCTCATCAAGGGCTTTTTTCAGTTTTTCGACAGCAGCCGGGTCGGCTTTGTCCTTGAAGTCCTTGATCGTCTTTTCAGCCTGGTAAACCATGCTGTCGGCCTGATTGCGCGTTTCAACCTCTTCCTTGCGCTTGCTGTCTTCAGCGGCGTACTGTTCCGCTTCCTTGACCATCTTTTCGATTTCCTTGTCATTAAGGTTGGTGGAAGCTGTAATGGTCATGCTCTGCTCCTTGCCCGTTCCCATATCCTTGGCCGCGACGTTAACGATGCCGTTGACGTCGATATCAAATTTAACCTCAATTTGCGGCACTCCCCGCGGCGCGGGGGGGATGCCGGTCAGAGTAAACCTGCCCAGGGTCTTGTTATCCCCAGCCATGGAACGCTCACCCTGCAGCACGTGGATCTCCACAGTGGTCTGCCCGTCGGCGGCAGTTGAGAAAATCTGGCTTTTTGAAGTGGGAATGGTGGTATTGCGCTCGATCAGCCTGGTGAACACACCGCCCAGAGTCTCAATTCCCAGGGACAGCGGGGTCACGTCAAGCAGCAAGACGTCCTTGACCTCACCTGCCAGCACTCCGGCCTGGATCGCCGCGCCGATGGCTACACACTCGTCAGGGTTGATCCCTTTATGCGCTTCCTTGCCCAGCATCTTGCGGATAGCTTCCTGAACCGCCGGCATACGGGTGGCGCCCCCGACCAGCAGGATTTTATCAATATTTTTGGGGTCCAGCCCGGAGTCCGACAGGGCTTGGCGGGTCGGTCCCATGGTTTTTTCAATCAAGTCAGCCGTCATTTCTTCAAACTTGGCCCTGGACAGCGTAATGTCCAGGTGTTTGGGGCCGCTCGCGTCAGCGGAAATAAAGGGCAGGTTGATATTGCTTGTGGCTACCCCGGAGAGCTCGATTTTAGCTTTCTCCGCCGCTTCTTTCAGGCGCTGCATGGCCATTTTGTCGTTGCGCAGGTCAATTCCCGAGTCTTTCTTGAATTCTGTGACCAGGTAATCCATAATCCTCTGGTCAAAGTCGTCGCCGCCCAGACGGTTATTGCCGCTGGTGGACTTAACCTCAAAAACGCCGTCCCCCAGTTCCAGGATCGAGACGTCAAAGGTGCCGCCGCCCAGGTCATAAACCAGGATGGTCTGCTCCTCTCCCTTATCCAGCCCGTAGGCGAGGGCCGCCGCGGTAGGTTCGTTGATAATGCGCAGCACTTCCAGGCCGGCAATTTTACCCGCGTCTTTGGTGGCCTGGCGCTGGGAGTCGCTGAAATAGGCCGGTACCGTGATTACAGCTTTGTCGACCTTGCCGCCCAGGTAAGCCTCCGCGTCAGCTTTTAGCTTCTGGAGGATCATGGCTGAAATCTCCTGGGGAGTATAATTCTTGTCATCTATGGTAACCTTGTGGTCAGTGCCCATATATCTTTTAATAGAGCTTACCGTGCGGTCGGGGTTGCTGACCGCTTGCCGCTTCGCGACCTGACCTACAAGCCTCTCACCTGTTTTAGAGAACCCTACTACCGAGGGGGTGGTCCTGGCCCCTTCCGCGTTGGGAATAACAACCGCCTCGCCGCCTTCCATCACGGCAACACAGGAGTTGGTGGTTCCAAGGTCTATTCCAATTACTTTAGACATTCTATTCTACCTCCAGTCTTTTTGTTTCCTTATTAAAGTGACTTGGCTACCTTGACCATGGCCGGCCGGATTACTTTATCCTTAAGGTAGTATCCCCGTCTCAGTTCTTCCAGTACCGTATTGTCGGGGTGTTCACCCGACTCGTCCCGCAGCGCGGCCTCGTGCTTTTGCGGGTCAAACTGCTCGCCCACTGCCGGGACGGGCGCCAGACCTTCCGCCGCCAGCGCTTCCTGCAGCTGTCTGAAAATCATCTGCACTCCTGACTTATAGCTTTCTACCGAGCTGCCTTGGTCCGCCGTCAGCGCCCGTTCAAAGTTGTCGAGCACCGGCAGCAGCGCGCTGATCAGTTTCTCTGAAGCATACTTATAAAAATCTTCCTTCTCCTGGCGTGTCCGCCGTCTGAAATTCTCATAGTCGGCCTGCAGCCTGGCCAGCCTGTCAAAATACTCCTCGGCGCGCGTGGTCTGCTCAGCCAGCGCCTGCCGCAGCAGCAACGGGTCATCCGGCTCCGCCAAGACCTCACCGTCGGAAGCCTCGGCGCCGGCCGGCTCTTCTACTGCCGGCTCAACATCCCCCGCGGTTTCTTCCAATACCGCGTTGTTTTCTTCTTCCTGCTTACCCACTGTATCACCTCACCAATAAAATTCTAAAGTTATCATTTAAGATGGCATCTCTTTACGCGTGTCCTTTTCTTCACGCTTTTTGATGATGGTATCTATCCTCAAAATCGCCTCGGCCACTTCACCGGCGGCTCTGAGAGCGTAGGTTTTCACAATAGCGGGGTCGGCTATGCCCATTTCCAGCATATCCGCCACCTGGCCGCTGTCACAGTCGACTGCCAGGGAGTTTTTCCCTGTTTCAGCCTGGGCGGCTATGACATCCCCGAGTTTCTCCAGAGGATTGAACCCGGCGTTGGCGACAATCTGGGACATGGGGCGCTTGAGCGCCTCAACAACACAGTCCACGCCGTAAGCCGCCATCCCGCGGATTCCTTCCCTAACCTTTTCCACCTCACGGGCAACAGCCAGTTCCAGGGAACCACCGCCGGGCACAACGCCGCCCTTGATCGCCGACTGCACCGAGGCCGCCGCGTCCTTGGCTATGCGCTCCCGCTCGCCAACCACCTCGGCTGTGGCGGCGCCGACCAGTACCGTGGCCATCGGCTTGCCGCCGCCGCCCAGCACCCAGACCTGCTCCAGTTTTTCATCGTTATAGGCTTTATCAGCCTGCCCCAGGAACTTTTTCAGCTCATCAGGAGCTTTTTTCAGCCCAGTGCGCTTGATCATCCTGGCGCCTGTATGCTCAGCCGCCTTGCGCAGCTCCTTGTTGGCCACCCTCTGTACAACCATCACACCCGCGTCGGTAAGGATTTCCTCAGCGGCGTCATTTACACCCCGGTCAACCAGGACCAGGCCCACGCCCAGACCGGCTATCTTTTGCACATTCTGCTTGAATTCCTCCTGGAGTTGGAGGTAACGCGCGAACCCGGATTCGGTGCTGAGGGCCTCGTCGTCTATCTCTTCCGGCTCCAGGGCGTCGTCAATTACCAGAACACTCAGCTGGCTCAGTTCCCTGGGCATCTGGCGGTTAATCCTGTCTTTGTTGATGATTACGCCCATAAACACCTCGTTTTCAGCACCTTCTTCAGCGACAATCGCCTCTGAGAACTTAAACGAGGGGTCTTTCAGTTTTTCCTGTCCTATCATTATCGCCGCCTGGACCACCAGGTCGGCGATGTCCTCATGGCTGCGGCCCGCTACCAGGGCCACCTGGCGGACCACCGGGTCCTGCAGGCTTGTTACCGGGCGGGCTTCCGCGCCCATAAAATCCAGCGCTTTTTTAAGGCCGACTCTGAGGCCTTCGATAACACGCGCCACCGGCACGCCCCTGGTCACCTGCTCAACACCGGAGCCGACCAAAGCGCCGGCCATAACCGTGGCTGTGGTCGTACCGTCACCGACCTCCTCCTGCTGTGCCCTGGCAATATTAATAAGCATCCGGGCAGCGGGATGGTTGGCCTCCATCATAGTCAGAATGGTAACTCCGTCATTGGTAATAACAACCTCACCAAATTTGTCAACCAGCATGGTGTCCAGGCCTTTAGGCCCTAAAGTGCCTTCAACCGCGCTGGCAATAGCCCGGATAGCGTTGGCATTGGTGATTAAAGCCGCCAGCCGCTCGTCAACATCGGAACCTGAAGCCGCTTCTTTCTTTAAACTCAAATTTAGGTACCTCCCTATCTTCCCCTACCCAGGAACATTCGCTCCAGGGTTTTGGAAAGATTCTTGGTCATAAAATCAACTACGCTGATTACTTTGGCGTAATCCATCCTGGTCGGGCCCAGCACTCCGATCGAGCCAATCTTGCGCCCGCTGATGGAATACGGGGCTGCGACCACGCTGTAATCTTTGATATCGTAGTCTGTGATCTCACCGCCGATGCGCACGGTAACCCCTTTATCCCAGCTTTGCCCGGTTAAAAGCTCGCAAAGCAGTTTTTCCTGCTCCAAAATACTGAGCATGGTTTTAACTCTCTCCACATTGTGGAACTCGGGCTGGTTAATCATGTTAAACACCCCGCCCAGGTAAATCTTATCTTCGTCTTTCAGCCCCAGGCTGTCCTGGATCATTTCCATGGCCAAATCCAGGACCTGCTTGTGTTTCCCCAGCTCGAAATATATTTCTTTTAATAAAGTCAGCTTGATGTTTTCCATGGTAAGGCCCTGCAGCTTGGCGTTGAGCACCTTGGATAGGGTTTCCAGGTCGCTGGGTCTGATGCTTTCAGGGGTTTCAATCATCCTGTGGTGCACCGCCCCGTTGTCCATGACCACAATAACCATGGTCTGGTTAATGCTCATGGGTACGAGCTGGACATGCTTGAAGCTGCTGCCCCCCATCTGCTGGGTCAGCACCATGGCGGTGTAACAGGTCAGCTGGGAGAGGAGCTGGCCGGTTTTCTGAATCACCTGGCCCACATCTCTAACCTTTATTTCAAACTCACGGCGGATGAGTTCTTCTTCATCCCTGGAGAGCTCTCTCTTTTGCATTAAATAATCCACATAATAGCGGTAGCCGCGCACCGAGGGGACCCTTCCCGCGGATGTGTGCGGCTGTTCAATATAACCGAGCTCTTCCAGATCGGCCATTTCGTTGCGAATGGTGGCCGGGCTTACACCCAGCCCGTATTTTTTAGCGATAGTCCTTGAGCCAACGGGTTCGGCGGTAGCTATGAAATCTTGAACAATAGCCAGCAGTACTTTTTGCTTGCGTTCTTCCATTTGCCGGAACCCCCTTTCTGTTGTTAGCACTCGATGGCATTGAGTGCTAAAAGCACTTAAATAAAAAATAGCAAACCTCTATTTATTTGTCAAGGGAATAGGAAAAAGGTTTCAGACAAATTCTCCAAAAACCCTGTTAGCCAGAGGCAAACCCCTTGCCGTAAGGCGCAGTCGCTCACCGGCGAATTCAACCAGCCCTTCTTTGACCAGCCCGGCAATTTCCCTGCGGTAAACAACTTCCGCACGCCTGCCGAAGCGGTGGTAAAACATATTCAAGTCGACCCCCTGGAGCAGCCTCAAGCCCAGAAACATGGTTTCCGCCATTTCTGTTTCAGGTGTTATTTTCTCCCTGGTTTCTACCGGGTATTCTTCCCTGCAAAGCTTCTGAGAATACCTTGCCACAGAAGTTTCATTAGCGAAACGCTCGCCCCTGAAGAAAGAGTGGGCGGCCGGGCCCAGTCCAAGGTAGGGCCGGTTTTGCCAGTAAACCAGGTTATGGGCGCACTGCCGGCCAGGCCGGGCGAAATTGGAAATCTCATAATGCTCGTAGCCGTTTTGGGTCAGGCTGTCGATAGCCGCCAGGTACATGCCGAGCTCCAGTTCTTCCGGGCAGGGAGTTGTTTGGCCGCTTGCCACAGCCCGCGCCAGGGGTGTGTTTTCCTCAATTTGCAGGCCGTAGACAGAAACATGCTCGGGCGCCAGGGCCAGCGCGCCGCCGAGCGTTGCCGCCCATGCCGCGCCGGTCTGGCCTGGTATGCCGAAAATAAAATCCAAATTCAGGTTCCGGAAACCGGCCTTTCTGGCCAGGTTAACCGCGTCCAGCGCCTGCCCGGCTTTGTGGATGCGCCCGAGTTCGTCCAAAAGATGGTCCTGCAGTGACTGGACCCCGATGCTGAGGCGGTTAACCCCCGCCTCAAGCAGCCCGTTCAGGTAAACATCGTCAACTGTGCCGGGGTTCACTTCCACGGTAATTTCGCAGCCGGGAAGGAACAAAAATGATGATCCCAATTGATCAAAGATTGCCTTCAGCCCGGCAACAGGCAGGCAGGATGGCGTGCCGCCCCCGACAAACACGCTGGAAACGGCCCTCTCCGTGTGTGACAGGGCACTGCCGTACATGTTAATTTCCCGCGCCAGGGCTGTCAGGTACGTTTCAGTCAACTCCCTGTTTACGGGATATGAAGTAAAGCTGCAGTAAAGACACTTTCTAATACAGAAAGGCACATGAACGTAAACGCCAAGAGCCAATTTCAGCACCCCCCGGAGGCATTACGGGGACGGTTCTGACTAGGCAATCGGAAGTTTTGCGCCAAATACAACTACATGATCAGTGAGAGCAATACCTGATCAATAAGAGTAAAGTCTGTTAATTATACTAAGTGGCGCAAAATTTTTGATTGCCTGAGAAGATGGAAGTCGCAGAACTTTGTGATGGTTAAGTGAGAAGATATAAATAAAGTTTTTGTTACAGAATGTTCTACATTCAACTTGCGATTTC